>NZ_JBIVMI010000009.1:93221-241764 GCF_044753005.1 Kitasatospora sp. NPDC088548 | reverse complement strand
CCAGCATGAAGGACCAGTGGTCCGGGAAGATCTTGCGGAGGTTGGCCCTGGCCAGGGAGTAGATCCCCAGCCGGCCGTCCGTCCAGTCAGCGGCCCGTCGGCCGCGTCCAGGAGGCTGATTCCGGGTCATTTCCACGCACCTCACTCCAAGAGAAGCGGGGATCATTCCCCGTTTCGAGCTGTCACCACCATAAACGGGGGATGATCCCCGTTTCTAGCCGGGGGTCGTTCCCGGGACGGAGCCGGAGGGCGGGGGAGCCGGAGAGGGGGCCGGGGGCCGTGAAACGCCGAGCGGCCCGTCCGGTGTCGCGACGTCGCAACACCGGACGGGCCGCTTCGCGCCCGAGTACCTCCAGGGGTCAGTGCACCAGCACCGGCACCTGGTTGCTGTCCTCCTCGCCCGTGGCCGAACCGGTCGTCGCGCCGTCGGGGCGCCCGGCGTTGACCAGGACGAAGGCGATCGCGGCGGCCGTCAGCAGGATGCCGAAGGACCACCAGATCGCGGTCGAGAAGCCGTGCACCATGCCCTGGAACTGTGCCGCCTGGGCCGCGGCCGGGGACGTCGCGGCACCGGCGTGCGCGGCCAGCCAGGTGGCCGTGGCGCTGGCCGCGATGGTGTTCAGCAGCGCGGTGCCGATGGCGCCGCCGACCTGCTGGGAGGTGTTGACCATGGCGGACGCCACGCCCGCGTCGCGCGGCTGGACGCCGTGCGTGGCCAGGCTCATGGCCGGCATGAAGGCGGTGCCCATGCCGAGGCCCATCAGGATCAGGCCGGGCAGGATCAGCGCCGGGTAGGAGGTGTCGAGGTCGATCTGGGTGAGGAGCAGCATGCCGATCGAGGCGACCAGGAAGCCGGGCGCCATCAGGAAGCGCGCGGGGACCCGGGTCATCAGCCGGGCGCCGATCTGGGTCGAGCCGGTGATCATGCCCGCCACCATCGGCAGGAAGGCCACACCGGTCAGCACCGGGCTGTAACCGAGCACGATCTGCAGGTAGTAGGTCAGGAAGAGGAACAGGCCGAACATGCCGATCACGGCCAGGCCGAGCGACAGGTAGACCCCGCCGCGGTTGCGGTCCAGGACGACCCGCAGCGGCAGCAGCGGCGCCTTGACGACCCGCTCGACGACGACGAACGCGGCCAGCAGGACACCGGCGGCGATGAACAGGCCGATCGTCACGCCGGAGCTCCAGCCGTCCGACTCGGCCCGGGTGAAGGCGTAGACCAGGGCGACCAGGCCGGTGGTGACCAGCAGTACCCCGGGGATGTCCAGACGGTTGCGGTTGCGGCCCTCGGAGGGCTCGCGGATCACCAGGACGGCGCCGACGGCGGCGACGATGGCGAACGGGATGTTGACGAAGAAGGTCCAGCGCCAGTTCAGGTACTCGGTCAGCAGACCGCCGAGGATCAGGCCGATCGCGCCGCCGCCGCCCGCGATGGCGCCGTAGATGCCGAACGCCTTGGCGCGCTCCTTGGCCTCGGTGAACATCACCGCGAGCAGCGAGAGCGCGGCCGGTGCGAGCAGCGCGCCGAACACGCCCTGGAGGGCGCGGGCGCCGAGCAGCATCGCGGTGTTGGCGGCGGCGCCGCCCAGCGCGGAGGCGAGGGCGAAGCCGGTCAGGCCGACCACGAAGGTCCGCTTGCGGCCCCACAGGTCGGCTATCCGGCCGCCGAACAGCAGCAGGCCGCCGAAGGCGAGCGCGTAGGCCGTGATGACCCACTGGCGGTTGCCGTCGGTGATGCCGAGGTCCTTCTGCGCGGACGGCAGGGCGATGTTCACGATGGTGGCGTCGAGGACGACCATCAGCTGGGCGAGGCCGATGAAGATCAGGGCCTTCCAGCGCCTCGGATCGGGCTGTGACGCGGCCTGCGTCGGCGGTGTGGAGTCGGTTTTGGGCATGGGGGTACTCGCTTCACGGTGCGTGGCGTACGGATCGGACGGATGACGTGCGGATCAGGACGGATGGCGTGCGAGGGCGCGGCGGGGCCGGAGGTGCCGACCGGCCGCTGTCGGCGCGTCCTCGCGGCGCGCTGTGGTGGTCGGTCTCCGGTGGGCCGGCGCCGGAGTCGCCGTGATCGTGGTGCTGGGGCTGTCAGTGGTGCGGCTTGAAGTCCTCGAAGGTCGCGGCCCGGCCGGGCAGGGTGGAGCGGGCGGGCGCCCGCAGGCCGTCCAGGAACAGCTGCAGGTGCCGGTGCACGAAGTCGTTGAGCAGGTGGCAGGAGATGTCCGGCAGCGGCCGGGTGAGCTGGCTCATCGCGATGAACAGGTCACCGTGGTCGACGTCGGGGCGCAGCTCGCCCGCCTCGCGGGCGCGGTCCATCATGCTGCCGACGGCAGCCGTCAGACGCTCGCGGGCCTCGACCAGGGCCGGGTCGAACGGGTCGACCCGGTTGGTGAGTAGCGGGCACAGCGCGCCGACCTTCTCCTCGACCGTCGCGTGGGCGAACCGCTGGAGAGCGTCGAACGGGCCGTCGCCCTCCGCCGTCGCCGTCTCGGCGATGGCCAGGATACGGTTTTTGACGAGCAGCGCCACCTCACGGATCAGCGCCGCGCGGTCCGGGAAGTTCCGGTACAGCGTGGCGTTGCCGACGCCCGCCCGCTTCGCGATCTCGTCCAGTGGCGCGTCCGCGCCGTGTTCGACGAAAGCGTCACGGGCCGCCAGGACGATCCGCTCACGGTTGCGGGACGCGTCCGCGCGCAGCTTGGGTGCGCGAACGGGCTCCACGGCGCGGACCTGCTCGGCGGCTGCTGCGGTGCTCACGGCGATGCTCCTCCATCAGAGTACCGGGGAAATCCTCCCCGCTTTCCTCTATGAAGGACCAAACGGGGATTCACTCCCCGGAAATTTCACCTGCGGGCGTGACCTGTGTCACATCTCTCCGACCGGGTGGCCGGGGTGTGCTCCGGTCGTCCGGTTCAGACCGTCACCCGCTGTACCGCCCCGCCCCCGGCCGCCATCGGGCGGCGCAGCGGGATCTCGAAGTGGACGGTGGCCACGCCGGGCCCGTGCTCGCCGGTCGGGCGGGCGTCGTGGACCTCCTCGGCCAGGCTGCGCCAGAACGGCTCGGCGCCCGGGATCCTGGTGTTGGTGTGCAGGTAGAGCCGCTCGTACCCGCCCTCGGCGGCGGCGAACTCGCAGGCCTGTCGGACGAGTTCGCGGGCCAGTCCGTGCCGGCGGTGCTCGGCCCGGACGTACACCCGGACGAGCTGGGCGGTGGTGCCGTCGGGGTAGCGCTCGGCGAGGGCGCGCGGGTGCGGTGGGTGGGCGGGCCCGGTGGAGTGCAGCGCCGTGGTGGCGACCACCTCCTCGCGGTGGACGGCCACCAGCAGCGCGTGGCGGGGGTGGTCCAGGTAGTACCCCTGGAGGTCGACCACGTCGGCGTGCCAGTCCGGGACGTAGCCGTAGCCGAACTCCCGGTAGAACGTGTCGAGGATCAGCCGACGGGCGCCCGGGACGTCCGAGGGCAGTGCCGGCCTGATCTCGTAATCGACATGACGCATCATCAGATAACTCCGAAAGGGAGTGGACGGGCAGGTGGAGGGGGTCGACGCGCGGCAGACTACATGAAAACGGATGTCATCTGACGCCGCGTCCGAACCGTGTTGAAAATGAAAATGGATCCCGTTATGTTCTCCCTCGGCATGCCGGGCCGGCCTGCCGCACCCGTCGAGAGGGAGATCCGTGGCGCATCTGCTGATGATCGAGAGCTGGGTCGGCTCCATGAGCACTCTGCTGCCCAGGGCGCTGGGAGAGGGCGGTCACCGGTTCACCTTCCTCACCCGGGACCTGCACCACTATCTGCGCGCCACCCCGGCCGGGGCGCCGCACCCGCTGCTCGCCGCCGAGAACGTCCTCACCGCCGACACCAACGACCCGGCCGCCCTGCTCCCGTACGCCGAGCGGCTGCACGGCGTGCTCGGCTTCGACGGCGTGCTCTCCTCCTGCGACTACTACCTGCCCACGGTCGCGCTGGTCGCCCGGCACCTCGGGCTCCCCGGGCCGGCGCCCGAGGCCGTCACCGCCGCCTGCCGCAAGGACCTCACCCGTCGCGCGCTCGGCGCGGCCGGGGTGCCCGGGCCCGCGTACGCGCTCTGCGCCGACCGGGGGGAGGCCCTCGCCGCCGCCCGGGAGATCGGCTTCCCGCTGGTGGTCAAGCCGGTGGACCTGTGCGCCGGCATGCTGGTCCGCGAGGTCGTCGACGAGCGGGAGCTCGCCGTCGCGCTCACCGCCCTGGAGGCGTTCCCGGTCAACGCGCGCGGCCAGCGCCGGGCCCCCGTCGCCCTGCTGGAGGAGTTGCTCACCGGGCCCGAGGTCAGCGTCGAGACCGTCTCCGCCGACGGCGCCACCCATGTGGTCGGGGTCACCGACAAGAGCGTCGGCGGCGCGCCCGCCTTCATCGAGACCGGCCACATGTTCCCCGCCGCGCTCGACCCCGCCGATGCCGGGGCCGCCGCCCGGACGGCCGTCGCCGCGCTGGCCGCGCTCGGGCTGGACCAGGTCGTCGCGCACACCGAGATCAAGCTCACCCCGGCCGGGCCCCGGGTGGTCGAGGTCAACCCGCGCCCGGCCGGGAACCGGATCACCGAACTCGTCCGCCGCGTCACCGGCATCGACCTGGCCGCCGCCTGCGTGGACGTCGCCCTCGGCGGCCGGCCCGACCTCACCGCCCGCCCCACCGGCGTCGCCAGTGCCGCGATCGCCTTCCTGGTGCCGGGGGAGGGGCGGGCCGGTCTGCTGGACGGCTTCGACGGCGAGGCGGCGGTGCGCCGCGACCCGGCCGTCGTGGAGCTCTCCCTCGCCGGGCCGGGCCGCGACGTCCGGCCCGCCACCAGCAACAACGAGTACCTCGGCCATGTGATGACCGCCGACCCCGAGGGTGCCGGCGCCCGCCGCGAGGCCGAACGGCTGCTCTCCGGCCTCACCCCCCGCTACGCCGGCCGGGCCGAGGAGCGGGCGGTGCCCGCGTGACGACCACCGCCCCCGCCCCCGCGCTGGACCGGATCGCCGCCCAGGTCCGGGCCGGCGTGTACGGGCCCGACCCGGCCGGACAGCGGATCGCCCTCGCCTTCGGCACCACGCAGGCCGTCCGGCACGCCGGCCGCGCCCACGGCTACCGCAACGAGGTGCTCAGCCTGCGGCTCGGCGCCGCCGTCGGCTCCTGCGCCGTCGAACCCGGTGAGCTGCCCGCCGACGCGCTCACCGACTGCGTCGGCGCCGACGTCGCCGAACTGCTCGACCACCCCCTCACCCCCGTCCGGGTCGCCGCCCTCGACGCCTACCTGATGCACTGCCGTCCGCACACCCCCGCCCACGGCGCCCGCCCGGTCGCCCTGCCGGCCGGCGGTTCGCTGACGAAGTCCCGCGCCCGGGCCCGCGCCGTCATCGGCCTGCTCCCGCCCGGGGTGCGCCGGGTGCTCGTCGTCGGAGTCGTCAACTCCCTGCTGGAACAGCTGCGTTCGCAGGGCGTCGAGTACGTCCCGTGCGACCTCAAGGGTGGCACCACCGAATGGGGCGAGCCGGTGCACACCGACGCCCTGGCCCGGCTCGGCGACTGCGACGCCGTCCTCGCCTCCGGCATGACCCTCGGCAACGGCACGCTCGACCCGCTGCTCGCGCACGCCCGGGCCACCGGCGCCCCGCTGGTGCTGTTCGCCCAGACCGGCAGCGCCGTGCTGCCCCGGCTGCTCGGCGACGGCGTCAGCGCCGTCAGCGCCGAACCGTACCCCTTCTTCTGGCTCGACGGCGGGCCCACCGTCCTCCACCTGTACGGCGGTGGCGCCCGATGACCACCCTGCTCGCCACGGCCGGCCTCGGCAACCCCGACCTGCTGCCGCTGCTCGGCCGCACCCCGCTCGCCCGGATCAGCACCCCGCTGCCGCACCCCCACCCCGGCTTCTGGGCCAAACTGGAGGGCCTCGGAGCCGGCGGCATGAAGGCCCGCTCAGCCGTCGCGATGCTCCGCGGCGCCCACGCCCGCGGCGAACTGCGGCCCGGCGCCACGGTGGTGGAGTCCACCTCCGGCACCCTCGGCATCGGCCTCGCCTTCGCCGGACAGGCCTTCGGCCACCCCGTGGTGCTGGTCGGCGACGCCGAACTCGAACCGTCCATGCGCCAGTTGCTGCGCTCCTACGGCGCCCGGCTGGAGCTCGTCGAGCGGCCCGCCCGGCACGGCGGCTGGCAGGCCGCCCGGCTCGCCCGGCTGCGTACCGTCCTCGGCCGGCTGCCCGACGCCTACTGGCCCGACCAGTACAACAACCCCGACAACGCGGCCGGTTACCATGCCATGGCGCAGGAGATCACCGCCGAACTCGACCACCTGGACGTGCTGGTGTGCAGCGTCGGCACCGGCGGCCACAGCGCCGGGCTCGCCGAACCGCTGCGCCGCCGCTGGCCGGAGCTGCGGATCATCGGCGTGGACTCCGTCGGCTCCACCATCTTCGGCCAGCCCGCCCGCCCCCGGCTGATGCGCGGCCTCGGCAGCTCCATCCATCCGCGCAACGTCGCCCACCAGGCCTTCGACGAGATCCACTGGGTCGGCCCGGCCGAGGCCGTGGACGCCTGCCGCCGCCTCGCCCGCGGCAACTTCGTCAGCGGCGGCTGGAGCACCGGGGCCGTCGCCCTGGTCGCCGCCTGGGCCGCCCGCACACGCCCCGGCGAGGTCGTCGCCACCGTCTTCCCCGACGGCCCGCACCGCTACCTGGGCACCGTCTACGACGACGGGTTCTGTCACCGGCACGGTCTGGACCCCGACCGCGCCGCCCCGCGCCCGACCGAACTCCCGCACCCCGCCGCCGCCGAGGCCACCGGCTGGGCCCGCTGCCGCACCGACCGCGCGCGCCACCGCGAGGGGGCCCGATGAGGCTCGCCGTCCACACCGTCCGGCTCCACCTCGCCGAGCCGCTGCGGATCTCCCGTTCGGTGACGGCCCAGCGCGACGCCGTCCGGCTCGCCCTGCGCCACGACGGCCTCACCGGCCACGGCGAGGTCGTCAGCAGCGACTACCTCCGGCTGCCCACCTCCCGCATCCTGCGCGAGGTCGAGGCCCTGCGCGCGGACCTCGAACGAATCCCGGACCCGGAGCAGGCGATCGCCGAACTCCGGCGCGGGGCGGCACCGTTCAAGGGGCTGCCGGCCGGTGTGCTGGCCGCCGTCGAGGCCGCCCTGCTCGACCTGGCCGGCCGCCGGGCCGGCGCCCCCGTCCACCGGCTCCTGGGCCGGGCGGGCCCGGTGGCCGCCGCCACCGCCCGCACCATCGGCATCCAGCCCGCCGCCCGCGCCGCCGCCCGGGCCGGGGAGCTCGCCGCCGCCGGCTTCACCGTCCTCAAGATCAAGGCCGGTTCCGCGGACCCCGCGGCCGACCTCGCCCGCGTCCGGGCCGTCCGCGAGGCCGCCCCCGGCGCCCGGCTGCTGCTCGACCCCAACGGCGCCTGGACACCCGACCAGGCCGACCGGCTCCTGGCCGCCTTCGCCGACGCCGGTGTCGAGGCCGTCGAGCAGCCGATCGCCCCCGGCGACCCCGACGCGCTCGCCGGAGTCGCCGAACGCTCCCCGCTGCCGGTGATCGCCGACGAGGACGCCGTCGGCTACGAGGACGCCGTCCGCCTCGCCGGGCGGGTCCACGGCGTCAACCTCAAGCTCGCCAAGTGCGGCGGCGTCCACGAGGTGCTGCGCATCCAGGCCGCCCTCCGGGGCAGCGGCACCGACCTCATGCTCGGTTGCCTCGTCGCCAGCTCGCTCGGCATCGCCCCGGCCGTCCACCTGGCCGACCGCGCCCGCTGGGTGGACCTGGACGGGCACCTGCTGCTCGCCCACGACCCCTGGCGGGGCATCGGCGGCGCCGACGGCACCGTCCGCACCGCCGCCCGGGCCGGCCTCGGTGTCCGGCCCGCCGATCCGGAGGCCGGGTCATGAGGGCGCCGCGGCGCCCGCCCGCCCGTCCGCTCCCCGGCCGTCCGCCTCGGCCACGCCCCCGTCCGCCCACTCCCTGCGAGGCCCGATGACCGGCCGCAACCTGCTCACCGACACCCCCGAGCTGTACGAACTGCGCTTCCCCGACGCGGAGTTCACGGCCGCCCGGTGGGCCGAGTCGGTACTCCGCGACCACGGCGCCGGGCCGGACGTGCTCGACCTCGGCTGCGGCACCGGCCGCGACGCCGGCTGGCTGCACCGCACCGCCCGCCGCAGGGTCACCG
This sequence comes from Kitasatospora sp. NPDC088548, assembly GCF_044753005.1. NCBI lineage: Bacteria > Bacillati > Actinomycetota > Actinomycetes > Kitasatosporales > Streptomycetaceae > Kitasatospora > Kitasatospora sp. NPDC088548. The sequence goes on along the minus strand of NZ_JBIVMI010000009.1, from coordinate 233,572 downwards.
GCCTGGACAGCTCCGAGGCGATGATCCGGTACGCCCGCCGCCGCCACCCCGGTCCGGACTACCACGTCGGCGACATGCGGGACTTCAGCCTCGACGGCCGCTTCGACGCCGCGCTCTGCCTGGACAGCGCCCTGCTCTACTGCCACACCAACCACGACCTCGACGCCCTGCTCGGCCGGCTCCGCCACCACCTGCGGCCCGGCGGACTGCTGGTGGCCGAGATGCGCAACGGCGCCTTCTTCCTCGGCCGTACCGAACTCCTCGACGCCCCGCGCACCGACACCGTCACCCGGGACGGCGTCACCCACACCTCGCACACCACGCTGTGGATCGACCATGCCGCCCAACTCCTGCGCCGCACCAGGATCTGGACCACCGACGGCGGCGCACCGGTCGAGCAGCACTCCGCCTGGCGGCTGCTCTTCCCCCAGGAGCTCCGCTACCTGCTCGCCGCCAACGGTTTCACCGTCCTCGCCCTCTACGACCGGCCAGGCCCGCGCACCGAACCACCCTGGTCCGAGGGCGACCGGCCCGCCGGCACGGCCGACGACGACCGCCTCCACCTCGTCGCCCGGCTCGACCACGGCGCCGGCCCGGCCGCCCACCTCTCCCTCGACCCCGCCGCGAGCACCGCCGCCACCCCGGCCACGGCCGGCCCGCCCCCACCGCCCCGGGCGCCGGCCACCACGGCTTCCGGGAGACCCCGGAGCTCTGAGGCGCCGAGCTCGCCGCACCGGCCGGTCCCACCTGCGTGCCGTGCCGCGCCGGGCCCGCCTCGCCCTCTGGGGCTTGTCTGACCATTCCCGCCGCGCGCACGACGCCGGGCATCCCGCCCGGACGCACCGCCGAATCGACCGAGTACGTCCAGTACGAGGCCGCTCCGGCGGCACGCCCAGCCGGGCGCCCAGCGCCGCGCGCTGATGCGACGCGAACTGTCAGACAAGCCCTAGGCTGAAAGCGCCCGGGCGGTCCGTTGGCCGTGGGAGCCGGGACGGCCCCGGCGGCCGGGCGTCGAGGAGGTTCGCGATGAGCAGCCGTGAGACCGCCAAGGTGCGCTGTGTGGCGGCCGTTCCGTGCTGGGTGAGCCTGATGGCGCGCGATCTCGAAGTGGCGACAGCGTTCTACGGCCCGCTGCTCGGCTGGAAGTTCGAGCCCGCGCCGGACCGCTTCGGGCCGTATGTGCACGCGGTGGTCGGCGACGAGGCGGTGGCCGGGCTGGGGGTCACGGGCAGTGGCTGGGGCATGCCGGTGGCGTGGACCAGCTACTTCGGAACGGAGAGCGCCGACGCCGCCGCCGACGCGGTCCGCGAGCGCGGGGCGACCCTGGCGGTGGGCCCGCTGGCCTTCGACGCCGGCCGGGTGGTCCTGGCCGCGGACCCGGCGGGGGCGGTGTTCGGGATCTGGGAGGGACTGCCGGGCCGGGCCCGCCGGCTGGAGCTGCCGGGCGCACCGGTCTGGATCGAACTGCGCACGCCCGACCCCTTCGCGGCGGCGCTCTTCTACGGCGAGGTGTTCCGCTGGGACGGCCGCGACCCCGAGCGCTTCGAGGTGCGGTGGGAGCACGACCGGGTGGTGCTGCGCACCGAGGGGTACAGCGTCGCGGCCCTGGCCAAGGAGCAGTCGGGCGGCCCGGCCGGCATGCCGCCGCACTGGGAGGTGTTCTTCTCGGTGCCGGACGCCGACGCGGCGCTGGCCCAGGCGGAGGCGCTCGGTGGCTCGGTGATCGGGCCTGCCTTCGACTCGCCGTACGGGCGGGTGGCCCGCCTCCAGGACCCGGAGGGCGGACGGTTCGCGGTGATCAGCCTCAAGAACTGAGCCGGCCCGGGTCCGCGCCCGCCGGGGCACCGCCCCGGCGGGCGCGGGCATGCTCCGGGCGGTGTCCCCCGGCCCGCAGGCCGCCGCCCGCTACGGTCCGGCCTCGGTGACCGCCGTCCGTTCCGCCCGCAGCCGCTCGCCGAGCTCGGCCCGGGCCTCGGCGGGCAGCGCCTTGCGGGCGGCGGGGAACAGCCGCTTCTCCTCCGCGGCCAGATGCCGGCGGACGGTGTCGGCCAGCCCCCGGAACAGCGCGCCGAAGGCCGGGTCGCCGGGGCCCAGGCCCTGGAGGTCGACGAGGTACTGCCCGATCGCGAGGTGGTCGTGGATGCTGGTGAACACCAGTGCCCCACCGTCCGGCACGTCGTGCTGAACGGCGGGGAAGAGGTACTCCTCCTCGGCGGCGCAGTGGCTGAACAGCAGGTCGGTCAGGGCGACGAGCAGCTCGCCGCGCTCGGCCGCGCCGTCCGGGGCAGCCTCGGCCCGGTCGAGCAGTTCCGTCACGGCCCGGTGGTCGGCGGTGAACTCGCCGAGGATGTCCGGCCTGCGGCTCATGGCGCACCCGCCTTTCGTCCGGTGCTGGCCCCCCGACACCTCCAGTATCCGGCGTCGCGCGCCACGCCGGGCAGCCGGTCCGGGAAAACCGCAGGTCAGGGCCGGTCACGCCGCCCGGTGAGGGCGAGCAGACGGGCCTGCGGGCCGGCGCCGGCCGGCACCCGCAGCGGCGGGTCGAACAGGCCGCTGCCGGAGAGGTTCCCGTACCCGGTGAACTCGCCGAGCGCGAACTCCACCAGGCCGGCCGGCAGCCGGGTGCGGCGGCGGATGCCCTCGGCGAGGTCCCAGGTGTGCACGACGGCGTCCGAGGTGAGCTGGTCCAGGTAGTACTGCGCGGAGACGTCGCCGTACGACAGGTGGACGGTCAGCTCGGTGGCGCCCGGTACCGCGAAGGCCTCACGGGCGGCGTCGGCGGCGGCCGTCCAGGCGGCGACCGGGTCGTCGCCGAGCACGTCGCCGTCGAAGCGGCCGCCGACCTCGGCGATGGTCGAACCCATCAGCAGCTCGGGCACCCAGAGCTGTTCGCCGGTGAGGTGGTTGACGAGATCCCGGACGGACCAGTCGGCGCACGGCGTCGGCGCGTCCCACTGGCGAGGGGTGACCAGCCGGACCCGGTCGCCGAACGCGGCCAGGGCCTCGGCGTACGGCGTGCCGGACCGTTCGGGCGGTTTCTGTTCGCTGCGATGAGCCATGCCTCCACCCTGCCCCGGGTTCCGGCCGGTCCGCGACCCGCGGGCCGGAGACCGTGTTGTTCAAATTCGAACTTCCAGGTACCGTCGAATGGCGGCGGTTCGAATTTGAACTACATCCGAACCAGGTGACCGCGACCAACCCTCATCGCCCCGACTGACCCCGATTGATGGAGACGCGCATGCCGAGCACCAGCCCGAGCACGACCGCCCCCACCACCGTCCTCCCGGGCCGGGCCGCCCCCGCACCCGCGACGACCTCCCCGCACGCCTATGACGCCGGCCTCCTGTTGCTGCGCCTCGCCCTCGGCCTGACCATGGCCGCGCACGGCAGCCAGAAGCTGTTCGGCTGGTTCGGCGGCGGCGGCCTCGACGGCACCGGTCAGTTCTTCACCATGAGCGGCTACCCGGCGGGCAACGCCATGGCCGTTGTCGCCGGTCTGACCGAGACCCTGGGCGGGCTCGCCCTCGCGGCCGGCCTGCTCACCCCGCTGGCCGCCGCCGCGATCCTCGGCACCATGGTCAACGCGATCGCCGTCACCTGGGGCGGCGGCTTCTTCGCCCCCAAGGGCAACGAGTACGAGCTGCTGCTCACCGCGGGTGCCGCCGCGCTCGCCCTGACCGGTCCCGGCCGCTACGCCGTGGACCGCTTCCTGCCCGTGCTCCGCGCGCACCGGCTGGCGTACGGCGCCGCCGCCGTCGTGGTGGGCCTGGCCACCGCCGGCGTCATCCTGCTGCTGCGGAAGTGACCGCTCCGCGCGGGTGACCCGCCCGGCCCCGGTGCGAGCCGGAAATCCGCTTGCACCCGGTCGGGCCGCCGGGTTTGAGTAGGGGCTGCCGGTCGTCCGACCGGCAGCCCCTGCCGTGTGCGAGCGGCGGGCCCCGGCGATGTGGTGAAAGTGGTGGGTTTGTGCCCCGGCTGACAGCGAGCGCTCTCCGTGCACCCCTGGTGGAGCCCGCACCGTCCGGCCCGGCACCCGCCCGGCTCGGCTGAGGGCCTTCGCCGCGCGTCCGAGGCCTGTGGCCGACGGCCCGCGACGCCACCCCGGGGTGGCCGGACCGCGCTCTGTTCTTCCGAGCCGCCCAGTCCGCCCGCATCCCGCAGGGAGCCCCCGACGTGTCCCGACGACACCGACCGCCACACCCCCGTAGCCGCACCGAACGCCCCACCGGCGACGCCGGTCGCGCCGAGTACTCCGAGTACGCCGAGTTCCGCGCGTACGCCCGGTCCCGCCGTTACGACCCGCAGGAGCCGGCGGCCGGCCCGGGGCCCGAGCGGGCCGCCGAGTCGTTCCGCTGCCGGCACTGCCGCCTCGACGTGTCGATGCGCGCACCCGGCACGGCGCACCGCAACCACTGCCCGAACTGCCTCTACAGCCTGCACCTCGACGACCGCGTCCCCGGCGACCGGGCGTCGGGCTGCCGGGCCCGGATGGAGCCGATCTCGATCTCCGTGCGCGGTGGCGGCGAGTGGGTCATCATCCATCGCTGCACCGCCTGCGACGAGTTGAGCGCCAACCGGACGGCCGGTGACGACAGCCCGCTGCTCCTGCTGCGGATGGCGACCCGGCCGTTGGCCCAACCTCCGTTCCCACTGGAGCGGTTGGCCGGGCTGTAGCTCCGGCGGGTTTCCGCCGGGCCTTTGACGGCCGCCGTGACGACGGCTGACGCCTCGTCGCGGCGGCCGTTCGTCGGCACCTCCCGGGTTCGGCCCGGTCTCTTGCCGTCAGGGGCCTTCCACGGTCATGTGATGTATGCCATGGTACATGTCACACTCCCCACCGTGTGCGCGACAGAGCCACCCCCTGGGCTCCGCCGCAACGGTCCTCACCCCTGTACGGCCGCGCCCCCACGCGGTCGAAGATGGCCCGGAGGCCCCCACGTGAGTACCGCACGACGCCTACAACTACCTCAGATAGCAAGGCTGTTGACGATCGCCATGGCGTTCTTCCTGGCGCTCGGCCTGTTCGCCCCGCGCAGCCAGGCCACCCCCGTCCCGGCCTCGCCGCAGTCCGGCAGCGCCGCTGCCGCTCCCACCGACCCGGCCCCGCAGCCCGGCCTCGGTGCCGTCCGTGACGGCCACAGTGACAACAAGCCCGTCCCGGCGCGCGAGCGGGCCCCGCTCGCGCTCACCCCGGACCGGCGCGGCGGTGAGCAGCAGGCCGCCAAGGCCACCGGCCGGAGCGCGCCCGCCGCCGAACAGCCCTGCAATGTCGGGGACTTCACCAGCCGTACCGGCAGCGCCCTCGTCCAGCAGATCAAGTCCGTCGATCTGGACTGCGTCAACGAGCTGTTCGGTCTCACCGGCACCGACGCGTACGGCGCGTTCCGCGAGGCCCAGATGGCCACCGTGGCCTACGCCCTGCGTGACGCGGCGGGTTCGTACCCCGGCGACAACACCACCTCCGTCGAGCAGTTGGTGCTCTACCTGCGGGCGGGCTACTACGTGCAGTGGTACAACCCCGCTGCCGTCGGCACCTACGGGTCTGCCCTGCAGACCGCGATCCGCAGCGCGCTCGACGCGTTCTTCGCCGCCTCGCACTCCCGGGACGTCAGCCCGGCCAACGCCGCGATCCTGGGCGAGGCCGTCACGCTGATCGACAGCGCGCAGGAGAACGCCCGCTACATCTACGTGGTCAAGCGGCTCCTGACCGACTACAACAGCGCCACCTACAACCCGAGCGGCATGGCCAACGCCGTCAACAGCGTCTACACCGTCCTGTGGCGCGGCCACCAGAACGCCGCGTTCGTGAGCGCCGTTCAGTCCGACCCCAGCGTGCTCGACACGATGTACAGCTTCGCCGTCACCAACAACGACCAACTCGGCGGCGACTACGGCTCGCTGGTCTACAACGCGGCCCGTGAGCTCGGCCGCTTCCTCCAGTACGCGCCGCTCCAGGCCAAGGTCCGCCCGCTGGACCGGGCCCTGGCCGCCCAGGCCTCGGTCTCCGGCCGCACCGCCTACCAGTGGGCCGCCGTCGCGGAGATGGCCGACGCGTACGACGCCGGCAACTGCGCCTACTACGGCACCTGCGACGCCGCGAACCGCCTCAAGGCCGCCAACCTCACGGTCTCCTACACCTGCAGCCCGAGCATCCGCATCCTCGCCCAGGCGCTGAACAGCACCCAGCTCACCAGTGCCTGCACCAGCCTGACCGGCCAGGACGCCTACTTCCACACGGTGGCCCGCGACAACGGTCCGGTGGCGAACGACAAGAACACCGCCATCGAGGTCGTGGTCTTCCACTCCTCCTTCGACTACGGGGTGTTCGCCGCCATCATCTACGGCATCGACACCAACAACGGCGGCATGTACCTGGAGGGCGACCCGGCCACGGCCGGCAACCTGCCGCGCTTCCTCGCCTACGAGGACGACCGGGTGCGCCCGAACTTCCAGATCTGGAACCTCAACCACGAGTACACCCACTACCTCGACGGCCGGTTCGACATGTACGGCGACTTCGACGCCGGCATGACGACCCCGACCGTCTGGTGGGTCGAGGGCTTCGCCGAGTACGTCTCCTACTCGTACCGAAAGGTCGACTACGACGCGGCGATCGCCGCCGCGGCCCGGCACACCTACAGCCTCAGCACCCTGTTCGACACCACCTACAACAACGCCGACACCGAGCGGGTCTACCGCTGGGGCTACCTCGCCGTCCGCTACATGCTGGAGAAGCACCGCTCCGACCTGGACGCCGTGCTCGCCAAGTACCGTACGGGCGACTGGAACGGCGCCCGCGCCTACCTGACCGGCACCATCGGCACCCGCTACGACGCCGACTTCGACGCCTGGCTGACCGCCTGCGCCAACGGCGCCTGCGGCGGCACCACCAACCCGCCCGGCAACCAGCCGCCCACGGCCGCCTTCACCGCCGCCGTCAGCGGGCTGACCGCCACCTTCACCGACGGCTCCACCGACGCGGACGGCACCATCGCCGCCCGCGCCTGGAACTTCGGTGACGGCACCACCTCCACCGCCGCCAACCCGTCGAAGACGTACGCCGCGCCCGGCAGTTACACCGTCACCCTCACCGTGACGGACGACAAGGGTGCCACGGCTACCACCAGCCGCACCGTGACCGTCGCGGGCCTGTCCGAGTGCACCGGCTCGGACACCCGCCAGCTCGACCGCAACTGCCGTCGTAGCAACGCGGCGGCCACCACCGGCAACTACGCGCACTTCTACCTGTACGTCCCGGCCGGCACCCGGCAGCTGAAGATCACCAGCAGTGGGGGCACCGGCAATGCCGACCTCTACTACAACAGCGGCGGCTGGGCGTACACCAACGCCTACACCGCGCGCTCCGTCAGCGCGGGCAACGGCGAGACCCTCACCGTGACCGACCCGCCGGCCGGTGCGGTGTTCATCAGCCTCTACGCGCAGCAGGGCTTCGGCGGGGTGAGCATCACGACCGAGTTCTGACCGGCGACCCCGGGCAGGCCCGGCCGGCTACGAGCGACCCCGACCGGTCAAGGCCGACGGCGGCCCCGGCGGAGCGCGTCCAGCGCCCCGCCGGGGCCGCCCGGCTGCCGGGCCGGCCGCCCGTTCACTCGCCGATCCGCACCAGCGCCAGCGTGATGTTGTCCGGTCCGCCCGCCTCGATCGCCGCCCGCCAGAGCTCGAACGCGGCCCGCCCGTCGGCCCGTTCGGAGCCCTCGTAGGGCCGCGTCAGCACCTCGGACAGCTCCTCCTCCGGCAGCGGGTCGGTCAGCCCGTCGCTGCACACCAGATAGCGGTCGCCGACCGCCAGCGGCGCGCTGCGCACATGCGGTTCGACGAAGGTCAGGCCGAGCGATCCGCCCAGCGTCTGGGTGACCACCGAGGTGGTGCGCCGCCCGGGCGGCAGCGGCGGGCTGTCGTCCACGCTGAGCCGGCGCAGCCCGTCCCCGGCGATCCGGTAGACCCGGCTGTCGCCCACGTTGAAGACCACCGCCTGGTCCGGCAGCAGCACCACACCGGCGACGGTCGTCCCCATCGCGGCGAGCTCCGGCTCACCGGCCGCGGCGGCGTACACCGCCCGGTTGCAGGACTGCAGCCCCTCCCGGACGGCCTCCTCGCCGTCCAGTCCGGGCCCGGCGGTCGCCAGCCGGCGGGCCACCAGCGCACTCGCCACCTCGCCGCCGGGGTGTCCGCCCAGGCCGTCCGCCACCGCCACCACGCAGGGCGGGCCGAGCGGGAACAACAGTGTCTGCGGGTTGGTGGTCACGGTGGCGCAGAGTGTCCACGGCCCGACCGTCAGGCTGTCCTCGTTGTGCTCCCGCACCAGGCCCTCATGGCTCAGCGCGCTCACCGCGATATAGGCCGTCATCGGCTCGCCGCCCTTCCGGATACCCGGGCCGGCCGTCCCGGCACCCCCCATTGTCGCGCGCCACGGGCTCGGCGGCCCGGGCACCGGGGTCCACGGTCTGTGTGCCCCGCGCCGGATCGGCGCCGCCCTGGCCGCCTCCGCGCCCGCCGTGTCGGAGCGGACGGCGGTTCGGGGGAGGCCGGGAACAACGGCGGGCGGGCCGGTGCTAAGATGGTTGAAACTTTGACGATCGGGTCCTGAAGCCCGGGCCCACCTGGAGTGTGGTGAGCAGCATGCAGTTCGGAATCTTCACCGTCGGCGACGTCACCCCTGACCCCACCACCGGCCGTACCCCGACCGAGCACGAGCGGATCAAGGCGATGGTGGCCATCGCCCGCAAGGCCGAGGAGGTCGGCCTGGACGTGTTCGCCACCGGCGAGCACCACAACCCGCCGTTCGTCCCGTCCTCGCCGACGACCATGCTCGGCTACATAGCCGCGCAGACCGACCGCATCATCCTCTCCACCTCGACCACCCTGATCACCACCAACGACCCGGTGAAGATCGCCGAGGACTACGCGATGCTCCAGCACCTCGCGGAGGGCCGGGTGGACCTGATGATGGGCCGCGGCAACACCGGGCCGGTGTACCCGTGGTTCGGCAAGGACATCCGGCAGGGCATCCCGCTCGCGATCGAGAACTACGCGCTGCTGCACCAGCTCTGGCGCGAAGAGGTGGTGGACTGGCAGGGCCGCTTCCGCACCCCGCTGCAGTCCTTCACCGCCACCCCGCGCCCGCTGGACGGCGTCCCGCCGTTCGTCTGGCACGGCTCCATCCGCAGCCCCGAGATCGCCGAACAGGCCGCCTACTACGGCGACGGCTTCTTCGCGAACAACATCTTCTGGCCCAAGGAGCACTTCCAGAAGCTGGTCGACCTCTACCGCGAGCGTTACGCCCACTACGGCCACGGCACGGCCGAGCAGGCGTACGTGGGCCTCGGCGGGCAGGTGTTCATGCGGAAGAACTCGCAGGACGCGATGCGGGAGTTCCGGCCGTACTTCGACAACGCCCCGGTGTACGGGCACGGGCCCTCGCTGGAGGAGTTCACCGAGCAGACCCCGCTCACCGTCGGCAGCCCGCAGGAGGTCATCGAGAAGACGCTCACCTTCCGCGAGTCGTTCGGCGACTACCAGCGCCAGCTGTTCCTGATGGACCACGCCGGACTGCCGCTGAAGACCGTGCTGGAGCAACTGGACCTGCTCGGCGAGGAGGTCGTCCCGGTGCTGCGGGCGGAGTTCGCCAAGGGGCGGCCGGCCGGCGTCCCGGACGGTCCCACCCACGCGGCCCGGGTGGCGGCCGAACTCGCCGCGCGGCAGCAGGAGGAGACGACGGAGGTGGCAAAGTGAGCACGCTCAGGCTGGTGGTGGTCAGCGCCGGGCTCAGCAAGCCGTCCTCGACGCGGCTGCTGGCCGACCGGCTGGCCGAGTCGACGGTCCGGCAACTCGACGGCGCCGCAACCGGTGTCGACGTCACGGTGATCGAACTGCGCGACCTCGCCACCGACATCGCCCACAACTTCGTGACCGGCTTCCCCGGGGCCGCGCTGCGCGGGGCGATCGAGGCGGTGACGGCGGCGGACGGGCTGATCGCCGTCACGCCGATCTTCACCGCCTCCTACAGCGGCCTGTTCAAGTCCTTCTTCGACGTGATCGACCACGACGCCCTCGCGGGCAAGCCCGTGCTGATCGCCGCCACCGGCGGCACCCCCCGGCACTCGCTGGCCCTGGAGCACGCCGTGCGGCCGCTGTTCGGCTATCTGCGGTCGGTCGTCGTGCCGACTGCGGTGTACGCGGCCACCGACGACTGGGGCGCTGCGGGGGACCGTCACACCGGCGGCCTCCCGGCCCGGATCGACCGCGCGGCGGGCGAGCTGGCGGCCCTGCTGGCCCGCCCCGCTCCGGCCGGCGCGGACCGGCCGGGGGCCGGTCGGGCGGCTGCCGCGCGGTCGGCCGGCGCGGAGGCCGTGGTGCCGTTCGCCGAGCAGCTCGCGGCCCTGCGGGTCTGAGGGCGCGCGGGCTGGACGAGGGGCGGGCTTCGGCCCGCCCCTTCCGCGTACCCGGGCACGGGCCCCGTGTGCACCCCGTGGCTCCGTGACCCCGCTGCTCCGAATGGCCCGCACCGGACGGAGCGTTCGCCGAGGGCCATTCGGGTGCGTGTTGGCTGCGCCTAAATGTCCACTATGCGATGTAATCGTATACATGATCAGCTTTCCGCTGGCCCGGCACGTCTTCATCGGGCCGCCGGCCCGCCCCCTGGATCAAGGGGGCCGATCTTCGCCGACCACCGCGCCGAGGGGGAGGCCGCACGGACGGCCTGAGGGCTGTCCGATCGCCGTCTCCCCGTCCTGTCGCCTTGTCCTGCCGTCCTGGAGCCCGTGATGCCGCCCGAACCGTCCGCCGCACCGCCCCAGCCGTCTCCACCGTCCGCGCCGTCTGCGTCGTCGGTGCAACCCCAAGCCGTGCTCACCCCGCTCACCAGTGCGGCGGTCTTCCTGGTGCTCACCGTGGACCCGGGTGGTGAACAGGCGGTCCGAGACCTGCTGCCCGACCTGGCCGGCCTGCGCCGGTCGGTCGGGTTCCGGGCCCCGGAGGGCGGGCTGACCTGCGTCACCGGCATCGGCTCCGACGTCTGGGACCGCCTGTTCAGCGGCCCCAGACCCGCCGGACTGCATCCCTTCCAGGAGGTGACCGGCGCCCGCCACCGGGCCCCGGCCACCCCCGGCGATCTGCTGCTGCACCTGCGCGCCTCCCGGATGGACCTCTGCTTCGAGCTGGCGAGCCAACTCACCGAGCGGCTCGCCGGCGCGGCCACCGTGGTCGACTCCGTACAGGGCTTCCGCTACTTCGACGACCGGGACCTCATGGGGTTCGTCGACGGGACGGAGAACCCCGAAGGCCGGGCCGCCGAGACCGCCGTCGTCATCGGGGCCGAGGACGAGGCGTTCACCGGCGGCAGCTACGTCATCGTCCAGAAGTACCTGCACGACCTCGCCGCCTGGAACGCCCTCCCGGTGGAACAGCAGGAACGGGCGATCGGCCGCACCAAGCTGGCCGACATCGAGATGGACGACGAGGTGAAGCCCCCCGACTCGCATGTCGCCCTGACGACGGTCACCGGACCGGACGGGGAGGAGCGCCAGATCATGCGCTTCAACATGCCGTTCGGATCCTTCGGCGGGGGAGGGGAGTTCGGCACCTACTTCATCGGCTACTCGCGTACCCCCGAGGTGACCGAGGAGATGCTGCGGAACATCTTCGCCGGCCGGGAGCCCGGCCGGCACGACCGCATCCTGGACTTCTCCACCGCCGTCACCGGGTCGCTCTTCTTCGTCCCGACCGCAGGCTTCCTCGACTCCCCGCCGCCCGCGCCCGCCGCTCTTCCCGCCGCTGCTTCCGCCGCTGTTCCCGCGACCCCGCGCACCGCGCTCAGCACCGTTCTCCGTACCGCCGACGGCTCGTTGGGCATCGGCAGCCTGAAAGGGATCTCCGCACCATGAACAACCTGCACCGGGACCTCGCCCCCATCTCCGCCGCGGCCTGGGAGGAGATCGAGGAGGAGGCGCGACAGACCTTCAAGCTCCACATCGCCGGCCGCCGTGTGGTCGATCTGCGGGGCCCGGACGGCACCACCCTCGCCGCCGTGGGCACCGGCCACCTGACCGGCATCAGCCCACCGGCGAACGGCGTCCTCGCGCACTCCCGCGACGCCCAGCCCCTGGTCGAGCTGCGCGTCCCCTTCACCGTCGCCCGCTCCGCCGTCGACTCCGTCGAGCGCGGAGCCCGGGACGCCGACTGGCAGCCCGTCAAGGACGCGGCGCGTGCGATCGCCCTCGCCGAGGACCGCGCCGTCTTCGAGGGCTACCGCGCCGCCGGAATCGAGGGAATCCGCGTCGGCGCCACCAACCCGCCCATCCAACTCCCCGAGGATGTCCGCGAGTTCCCGAACGCCGTAAGCCGGGCCCTGACCGCCCTGCGCCTCGCCGGGGTGGGCGGCCCCTACTCACTCCTCCTGGGCGCCGACACCTTCACCGCCGTCAACGAAACCAGCGACCACGGCTACCCGGTCCACAACCACATCGCCCGCCTCCTCGACGGCGACATCATCTGGGCCCCCGCCATCGAGGGCGCCTTCCTGCTCTCCACCCGCGGCGGCGACTTCGAACTCGTCCTCGGCCAGGACGTATCGGTCGGCTACCTCTCCCACGACGCCGAGACGATCCAGCTCTACCTCCAGGCATCGCTGACCTTCCTCATGCACACGGGAGAGGCCGCCGTCGCCCTGGGAAGCGCCACGAACACGTGAGCGCCGACCGGCTGGTCAGCCGGTCGGCGCTCGAAGGTGCTGGCTAGACCCCTCGTGCGTCCACTATCGCCCAGAGCGGCTGGTGGGCGGTGAGCCTTGTGGATTCGTCGCCGACCACAGTCTGATGCTGGTGGGCGGGCGGGTCGAGGAGGGGCGAGCCGAGGGCGCCCAGCGATCCGAAGGCGAGCAGGATCGTGAGCGTAGCCAAAGCCGACTTGAGCATGAAGGAGCCTAACGTTCTAGTGGTGCGGTGGTCGTTCGAGTGAATCATAGAGGTGGACGACCAGATTGGGATCACTAGAACAGGGAAAAGGATCTTCGCAGCGAAAGTGATCGAAATTATTCCCCCAGGGACTCCAGCATGATCGTTAGGCGTCCGAGAGTGATCGGATCTGTCACTTCAATTGCCTGAAGAAGATCAAGAGCACGCTGAATCGAGGCCCGGGCGTCTTCGGTCTGCGCGGTGTGCACCTGGATCTCGGCCAGGGCCTCCCATGCCCGGACTTCCTCCTCGCGGGCCTGGAGTTCCTGTGCGAGCGCGGCGGCGGCCTTGAGGTGCTCCATGGCCCGTTCGATGAGTCCGAGCCCGTGCTCGGCCTCGCCGAGTCCTCGGAGTGCGCGGGTTTCCTCGCGTGCCGCGCCGACCGACTGGACGAGTTCAAGCGCCTTGCTGTGGTGTGCCTTCGCTTGACTGTGGTGGCCGACGGAGCTCAGGATGGCGCCGAGTTCGTTGTGTGCGTCGGCTTCGTTTCGAGGGCTCTTGAGTTCACGGAACGTGGCGAGGGCCTCGTGGCACAGCGACATGGCCCGGTCGAACTCCTGTGGAAGGTCGAGGGTGGCGGCCAAGTTGATCTTGACCGTGGCGAGGTCCGTGCGAGATATTTCGCCCTGACCCATCCTGAGGATCTGCTCGAATGCGCGCTGTGCGGACTTCCGGTCACGCATTCCTAGATGAAGTTCGCCCATGTTGTTGAGGATTTTGAACTCGAGGCTTAAATCAGGAAAAGATTGGGCGTGGGGAAGAGCGTCGGTGAAGGCCGCGAGGGCTGCTCGGTAATTACCCATGCAGAGATGGATGACGCCGATATTGCTCAGAAAGCGTGCCGTGTTCCAGTGGTCCCGGCCCTCCTTTCTCTCGTTCATTGCGTCCTGCTGAACGGCCAGGGCGGACGCAAGATCGCCCTGGTTCCAGTACAGTTCCCCGATCTTGCCCAGCGTCTCGGCGGTGGCGTTGATGTCGGCGACGCTCCGTGCGACGGAGAGCGCGTGTTTCAGGACCTCCCACGCCTCCGCGTAGCGGGACGCGTGAATGAGTGTCGTGCCCAGGTCGATCAGTGCCCATGCCTCATGGCGGGCGTTCCCGGTGGTCCGCCAGTGCAGCACCGCGGGCACCTGCATCTGCCGCGCCTCGGCCCAGTGTCCTTGGGTGTCGAGGTGGGCCGCGAGGAGGTGTGCCAGCCACGCGCTCGCCTCCGGAAGGCCGAGCTGTCGTGCGTGTTCCTCAAGGGCGGTGAGGGAAGCGTGTTCGGTCTCCAACCAGGTTCGGGCGCAGGCCGGGTCATCGAGTTCGAATCTGAACAGCACTTCTGTGGAATAAGCAAATTGATCGGGTGTTGGATAACTGAGTCGCGGGCGATGCGGGTGGAGCAGGCGGTCGGCGCGATCGGTCGCGTGGATCGTGAGGCCGAGTAGACGGCGGATCGAGGCGTCCCGGGATTCGGCGCTCTCCTCCTGTTCGGCGAGGAAGGCTGCGTACTCGCGGATCAGGTCGTGGAACTGGTAGCGCTCAGGAGACCGCTCTTGAATGAGGTGGTGGAACATGAGGTGTTCGAGGATCTGATCCGTTCGGTCGGGGGACTGCCCGATGAGGGCGGCTGCGGTGTGCACCCCGAAGTCCGGCCCGGGATGCAGCCCGAGCCTGCGGAACGCCTCGCGGTGCTCGTCGGGCAGTGACAGGTACGACAGCTCGAAGGCCGAGGCGATGGTTGCGGAACTGTCTCTGATCTCGTCGAGACGTCCCGTCTTGCGGGAGAGGCGGTGGATCAGATGGTCAAGGGACCAGGAGGGTCGGGCCTTGAAGCGGCTCGCGGCCAACTCGATGGCCAGAGGGAGCAGTCCACACTGATGGACCACGTCAACAACCTTGTCGCGGCTATCGGCTCTCTCGGCCCCTACCAGTCCGCTGAAGAACTCGACGGCGTCATCGACCAGTAATACGTCGAGGAAGAGTGGCCGGGCTCCGGGAAGCTCGGCGAGGCGCCGGCGACTGGTGACGATTATCAGGGACGACGGGGAGTCGGGCAGGACCGGGCGGATCTGCTCTGGGCTGCTCGCGTCGTCGAGGACGAGCACGGCGCGCCGTTCCGACAGGAGCGTTCGGCAGAGGGCTCCGAGCTCGTCCGATTCCAGGGGGATCGATGCGGCCGGCACTCCCAGGAGGCGCAACAGCGAGGTCGAGACAGCGTCCGATGTGAGCGGTCGTTGTGAACCGGCGTGTGCACGCAGGCCCAGGTAGAACTGGCCGTCGGGAAAGCTGCTGCGAAGGAGGTGTGCCACGTTCAGGGCGACGACCGTCTTTCCGACCCCGGCCATGCCGGAGATGGACTCGACCGTGAGGACTCCTCCGCCGTCGGTGTGCGCCGAGTGGTTGGACAGCAGATGCCGGAGTTCCGCCTCCCGGCCGACGAGCCTTTGGCGGGCAGGGAGATTGGAGGGACTGTGCGGAGGCTCTGCGGTGGACCTGTCCGATGACGGCCGGGGTCTCGCGAGCAGTTCGGTGACCGGTGCAACCCGGAGAACAAGCTCGTGGAGCCGGTTCAGCTCCGGGCCGGGGGCGGTGCCGAGTTCGGCGCGTAGGAGGCGGACGACCGCGGGGTAGACGCCGAGTGCCTCGGCCTGGCGGCCGGAGCCGTAGAGGGCGGTCATCAGGTGGCCGGCGAGGCGTTCGTCGGTGGGGCGCTGTTCGCGGAGGGCGGTGAGCTCGGGGACCAGGTCGCTGAAGCGGCCGAGGCGCAGTTCGACCTCGACGCGCAGGAGGGTGGTGGCCAGGCGCTGATCGGTCATGGTGGTGCGGGTGGCCTGGGCCCACGAGCCGGGGAGGCCGGCCAGTGGCTCGCCGCGCCACAGCTCCTCGGCGCGGCTCAGCACGGTGCGGGCCTGGGTGTCCTCGCCGTTGTCGGCGAGGGTGCGGGCCCGGCGGGAGAGGTCGGTATAGCGGTGCCAGTCGATCAGCTGGGGGTCCACCCTGAGTACGTACGTGTGCGATTGGGTGTCTATTTCGGCGGCCTCACCCGGGTGGTCCAGTCCTTTGCCCTCGGTGGCCCTGAGGAGATTGCCCCGAAGGCGTGACACATGGCTGTAGAGGCTGCCAACCGCGCTTGGAGGTGGGTCTTCACCCCAAAGGCGGTACGCAAGTGATTCATGGGACAGCGGCTTGCCGACATCCAGCGCCAAGGCCGCCAGCAGGAGGCGCTGCTTGCCCGGACCAGGCGGCAACACCCTCCCGTTCACCGACAGTTCAACTGAACCAAGGAGATGGAACTCCAATTCGACGCCCCCCGCCGGTTGGCTACCAGCTTGCCGTGTCGCAGGTGAGCATCGCATGTCTCCGGGGGCTCGGGCTATAGCACTGGGCCTGTTCCGGGAGTAGCGCTTCCAACGAATTCTCGATATGACTGTGATTCATGTGGTAGTGGCTGTACGGTAATTGATCAACTCAACGGCGCCACCACTCGGATGCTTTGGTCTGCGGGCGGGGGAAACCGATGGCACCAACGGCACCAATGGCACCAACGGCGAACGCGGGCGGCGGGGGCCGCCGGTGAGTGAGGCGGATCTTCCGGCGTCGGTCCAGCGGAACTCGATCGAGGACGCCCGCGTCACCGGGACCGTGGTGCAGGCCGGGGCCATCCACGGCGGGGTTCACCTGCACGCGCCCGCGCTTCCCGTGCCGCGGCAACTCCCGCCGGTGCCCAGACGGCTGGTCGGCCGGGAGGGTGATCTCGCGGCGCTGGACGAGTCGTTGGGGGTGTCGGTCGCGGAGCCCGCGGCGGCGGATGTGACGGTGGTGGTGACCGGGCCGGCCGGGGTGGGGAAGACGGCGCTGGCCGCGCAGTGGCTGCGCGGGCTGTCCGGGCGGTTTCCGGACGGACAACTGTACGCGGATCTGCGCGGGCATGCCCCGGGCGGGCCGGTGGATCCGGTGGAGGCGCTGGGCGGGTTCCTGCGGGCGTTCGGGGTCGGTCCGGTGCCGGGGAACCTGGCGGAGGGCGTGGCGCTGTGGCGGTCCGTGGCGGCGGATCGCCGGATCGCGGTGCTGCTCGACAACGCGTCCACGGCCGCGCAGGTCCGCCCGCTGCTGCCGGGTTCGGAGCACGCGGTGGTCGTGGTGACGAGCCGCCGCCGGCTGACCGGGCTGGGGATAGACGGCGCGGTGTTCCACCCGCTGGGGCTGCTGGCGCGCGCCGCGTCCGCGCAGATCCTCGCCCAACGGGTGGGCGAAGGCCGGGTGGCCGCCGAACAGGCGGCCGCGGCCGAGGTGGTGGAACGCTGCGCGGACCTGCCCCTCGCGATCTGCCTGGCGGCCGCCCGGATCGCGGCGCGCCCGGTCCAGCGGCTCGCGGTCACCGCGCGGGCGCTGGGGCAGGATGCGGATCGGCTGGCGACACTCGACGTGGAGGGGGAGACCGTGCGCAACGTCCTGGACGCGTCCTTCGAGGTGCTGGAGGCGGACGCGGCCCGGCTCTACGGCCTGCTGGGGCTGCTGCCGTTCGCCGAGTTCACCCTGGAGGTGGCCTGTGTGGCCGGCGACCTGCGGGCGCCCGAGGCGGATCGGCTGCTCGACGGGCTGATGGATGTCCATCTCCTGGAGGAGCTGAGCGACGGCTGCTTCCGCTTCCACGACCTGGTGAAGCTGCACGCCCGGGCCTGCGGCGAGCCCCTGCGCGACGGTCCGCCCGGCCGGACGGCCGCAGACCGCGTCCTCGACTGGTACCTGGCGTCCGCCACCGCCGCCGAGGAGCTCATCAGCCCCAGCCACCGCACGCTGCCCCGCGACTACGCGGGTCAACCGGCCCGCCCGGCAAGGGTGTTCGAGGACGAGGCCGAGGCGCTCGGCTGGCTGGACGTCGAACGCGACCGGCTGATGGCCGCGCTGCGCTGGGCCGCCGAGACCGGTCGGCACGCCACGGCCTGGCAACTGGCCGACGCCATGTGGCCGTTGTTCCTGCGCTTACGCCCGGCGCGGCTCTGGGTGGAGGCGCACCGGACCGGTCTGGCCGCCGCCCGCGCGGCCGGCCACCGGGCGGGCGAGCTGCGGCTGCTCACCTCGGGCGGCCACGGGCTGCGCAACGCCCGGGAGGACGAGGAGGCCGCCGACTGGTTCGCCGAGGCGCTCGAACTGGCGCGGTGCTCGGCCGCCCCCCTCGCGGAGGCGGACGCGCTGTACGGCCTGGGCCAGACCCACCGGACGGCGGGCCGACTGGCCGAGGCGGCCGGTTGCCTCGACGAGGCCGCCGGGATTCGGGCGGCGAAGGGCCTGGTGCGGGGCGCCGCGCTGGCCCGGCTGAGTCTCGGCGACGTCCTGCTCGCCGCAGGGCGTGCGGAGGAGGCCGTCGGCATCATCACCACAGCCCATCGGGAGCTGGCCGAGATCCCGGACGCGTACGAGGCGGCCCGCGCGCTCGCGTTCCTCGGGCAGGCGCACAGCGCGCTCGGCGCGTACGGGCCCGCCGAGCGCTGCTTCGCGCAGGCGCTCGACGGGTTCCGGGCCGGACGCGCGCGCCTCTGGGAGGCGCGGGTGCTGGAACTCTCCGGCGAGCTGGAGCGGTTGAGGGGCCGGACGGCCGAGGCGAGGGCCCGGTTCCAGGCGTCGTTGACCGGTTACCGGGAGCTCGGCGCGCCCGATGCGGCCAGACTGGCCGGCCGCATCGGTGCGCTGGACGACGGTCCGGGCCTCACCCCCCGCCCGGGCGATCCCGGCGGTCCCGGCGACCCTGATGGCTCTGATGACTCCGATGGGCCGCACGCGGCGGACGGCTGAGGCAGGTGTCGAGCAACTCGTAGGAGTAGTAGGCCGAGGTGGCCATGCCGGTGAGTTCGGCCAGCCCGCGGCCCGCCGCGAGCCAGGCGTGCGCGAGCGAGCCGATGGCCAGCCGCTGCCAGGACGAGCGCGGGCCGCTCGTGCCGTCCCGCAGACGCATCGCCAGCCGTCCGCCGGTGCGGGCGAGGACGAGTACCGTCCCGGCACCGCAGTCGGCGGTGACCACCGCGCAGCCGGGGTGGGTGCGCAGCGCCTCGGTCAGCTGTTCCAGCGCGCCCTCCGGGGTGGCCGTGCCGAGGTGGAGGACGTCGGCGTGGTGGCGCCACCGGGCGGCGTCCGGCCCGGTGAGGTCGAGCGCGAGGTGCTCGTCCACGAAGGCGCGCCGGGGCTGGTCGGCGCCCGGGTCCGGTGGCAGGCAGCTGGTCAGCAGACCGTGGCAGGCGCCGGCGGGGGAGTGGATCCGGGCCTCGAACAGCGTGGCGGGGAGCCCGGCCGACGGCACCAGACCGTCGGCCGGGGTGAGGCGCACCGTGTGCAGTGCGGCCACCGTCATGCCCGCCCGGAGGCGAGCGGCACCGGTGCCGGCGGGCCGTCGAGTGGGGCCGGCAGCGGCAGCGCCGGGGGCTCAGGTTCGTGGGCGGGCTGGCCGAGGCCGACCACGCGGTAGAGCAGCCGTCGCATGTTGCGGTCGAACCGGCCGGGCTCGGAGGTGATCCCGTCGGCGATGGCGGCGTACTCCTCGGGGCGGTACTGCGCGGCCGCGTAGGCGAGTTGGCCGGTCAGCGGGTGGGTGGGGTCGAGCGCGGGCGCGGTGCGGGCCAGCAGCGCGCCCGGCGAGCGCGGGTTGACGTCCCGGTACGGGTACTGGGCCAGCAGGATCGGCGCTCCGGTCATCGCGCCGTAGAGGGTCACCGAGCCGTGGTCGCCGATGATGAAGTCGGCGGCGACCAGCAGCGGCCGCCAGTCCGCCTCCGGCGGGATCACCGTGACCGCTCCCCGCGCGGTGGCCATGGCCCACGAACGGACCTGCCAGGGGCTGTGCGCGGCGGCCACGTTGGGGTGGACGAGCAGGGCCGTCCGGTAGCCGTGCCGGGGAAGTTCCGCCGCCAGCCGGGGCAGTACCGCGTCGAGCCGGGTGAACAGCGAGCCCGATCCCCAGGTGGAGCAGACCAGCACCAGCTTCTCGTCGGGCCGCAGCCCCAGCGCCGCCCGGTGGCGCTCCCGCGCGGGCAGGGCGGCGGCGATCCGGTCGTAGCAGGCGTCGCCGACGACCTCGGCGACCGGCAGCGCCTCCGGGCAGCCGCGGGCCAGCTCGGCGAGGTCGTCCTGGTGCGCCAGCGCGTACGACTCCGGGACCACCCGGCCCTTCCAGACGACGTACTCCGGCCCGAGTCCGCTGGCGGTGCGCTCGCCGCCGGGGCCGGGCGTGCGGGACAGCTTGATGTGCCGCGCGCCGTGCGGCAGCCGGACCAGCGGCCCGTGCAGCTGCTCCAGCCCCTGCGAGCCGGCGGCCAGTACCAGGTCGAACTCGCGCCGGACGGCCTCCTCCCACGGCAGCACGGTGCCGCCGAGCAGCCGGATGTGCGTCTCGGCGCCCCCGTTGAACGCGTGCGGCGCCACCGTGAACGTCACGTGGATCCGCAGGTCCGCGCCGAGCAGGGTGTAGATGTCGTGGAGCCGCTGGGCGTACACGGCGGTCTGCGCGACCACCAGCACCTCCTTGCAGCCCGGCAGCGTCGCCCATCGCCGGCCACCGCCGACCGTCGTGTGCTGTTCCCCGTGCACCAAGGTCATCTCGTTCCCCCTCCTTGATCCCGGTCGGGGCCTCCGATCGGTTGCCCCGCCGGGGGTGTGCCCGCGAGGTCTGGCGGATTCCATGCCGCGTTCTGGACGGTGCTTGCGGAAACCTTGCCGCGCGGCTGCGGGCCTCTCGACGACGGGCGAAGGGTACTGAGTTCCTTTACGCGGGGTACTGAGTGCCGTATTCTCTCGGTGAAGCCTCTGACGTCAGTCGAAGAGAGCCGACACGGCATGCCGGTCCAGGCGGCGCTTGCTGCTCGCAGGGTGCGGCCGGGCCGGACTTGGCACTCAGTACCCTGGGCATGACCTGAGGCCATGGACCAGTGCACCCGTTACAGGAGAACCGCTCATGAGCTTGAGGATCGTTGTCTGTGTGAAGTACGTGCCGGATGCGACGGGGGACCGTCGTTTCGCGGAGGATCACACCACCGACCGGGAGGGCGTGGACGGCCTTCTGTCGGAGCTGGACGAGTACGGGGTGGAGCAGGCGCTGCGGATCGCGGAGGCGAACGAGGGTGCCGGGGTGACGGTGCTGACGGTGGGGCCGGACGATGCGAAGGACGCGTTGCGCAAGGCGTTGTCGATGGGTGCGGACCGGGCCGTGCACGTGAACGACGAGGGTGTTCACGGTTCGGATGTGATGGGGACGTCGGCGGTGCTGGCGAAGGCGCTGGAGCGGACGGGGTTCGATCTGGTGATCGGGGGGATGGCGTCGACGGACGGGGCGATGGGTGTGCTGCCGGCGCTGCTGGCGGAGCGGCTGGGGGTGCCGCAGGTGACGCTGTTGTCGGAGGTGTCGGTCGCGGGTGGTGTGGTGCGGGGGCGTCGGGACGGTGACGCGGCGACGGAGCTGGTGGAGGCGGCGCTGCCGGCGGTGGTGTCGGTGACGGACCAGTCGGGTGAGGCGCGGTATCCGTCGTTCAAGGGGATCATGGCGGCGAAGAAGAAGCCGGTGGAGTCGCTGGATCTGGATGATCTGGGGATCGGGGCGGGCGAGGTCGGTCTGGGGGGTGCGTGGACGGCGGTGGAGTCGGTGGCTGCGCGTCCGGCGCGGACCGCGGGCACGGTCGTCAAGGACGAGGGTGAGGGCGGCAAGGCGCTCGCCGGGTACCTCGCCGCGCAGAAGTTCATCTGAGCCGGCGCACCCGAGCCGTCTGAGCCGGTTCCACCCGGCCCCCACCCAGCCTTCCCACCACCCACGTACGGAGACATAGCGCAATGGCTGAGATTCTCGTCCTGGTGGACCACGCCGACGGTGTGGTCCGTAAGCCGGCCCTCGAACTGCTGACCCTGGCCCGCCGGATCGGTGAGCCGTCGGCCGTCGTCCTCGGTGCCGGTGCGGCCGCCGCCGAGATCGCCGCGAAGGCCGGCGAGTACGGCGCGGCGAAGGTGTACGTCGCCGACGGCGCCGAGTTCACCGACCAGCTGGTCGTCCCCAAGGTGGACGCGCTGGCCCAGATCGCCAAGGGCGCGGAGGCCGCGGCCGTCCTGGTCACCTCCTCCGGCGAGGGCAAGGAGGTCGCCGCCCGCGTCGCCCTGCGCCTCGGCTCCGGCCTCATCACCGACGCCGTCGACCTGCGGGCCGGCGACAACGGTCCGGTCGCCACCCAGTCGGTGTTCGCCGCCTCGTACACCGTGGACTCGCGCGTCAGCCACGGCGTGCCGGTGATCACGGTCAAGCCGAACGCGGTGGCCCCCGAGACGGCTCCGGCGGCCGGCGCGGTGGAGAACGTCACCGTCGCGTTCACCGGCAACGCCGCCACCGTGACCTCGCGCACCCCGCGGGTCTCCACCGGCCGCCCGGAGCTGACCGAGGCCGCCATCGTGGTCTCCGGCGGCCGCGGCGTCGGTGCCGCCGAGGGCTTCGGCGTGGTCGAGGAGCTCGCGGACGCGCTCGGCGCGGCCGTCGGCGCCTCGCGCGCCGCCGTGGACGCCGGCTGGTACCCGCACAGCAACCAGGTCGGCCAGACCGGCAAGCAGGTCTCGCCGCAGCTGTACGTCGCCAACGGCATCTCGGGCGCCATCCAGCACCGGGCCGGCATGCAGACCTCGAAGACCATCGTGGCCGTCAACAAGGACCCGGAGGCCCCGATCTTCGAGCTGGCGGACTACGGCGTGGTCGGCGACCTCTTCGCCGTCCTCCCGCAGCTCACCGGCGAGGTGAAGGCCCGCAAGGGCTGACCCGCCCCGGCTCGTACGGCGGAGGGCGTGGCACCGGGTACCCGGTGCCACGCCCTCCGCCGTACAGGCCGGGCCGGCTCTACTCCGCGTACGCCGCCAGATGCTGGGTGAAACCGCCCTGGTTCGGTGGCAGCGGGCGCGGCTCGGCGGGCTGTGCCGGTACGGCCTCCTCCTGCGGCAGCAGGGTCAGTTCGGGGTGGTCGGAGCCGGCCGAGGGCGTCAGCCGGACCCGGGTGCCCACCGGAACGGTGCTGCGCAGCCCGCCGACGATGTACCAGACGTCGAAGCCCTCGTTCATCCTGATCAGCGACTTCTGCCGGGCCAGCGGCGTCCGCGCCTGCTCGACCGCGCAGCTGCGCACCACCCCGGTGCCCTCGCTCCGCTCCAGCCTCAGGTCGGTGGAGCCGCAGGTCGGGCAGAGCAGCCGCTGGAAGGTGGGGTTGCGGCACCACGTGCAGCGCTGGAAGTACAGCGGGGTGCTCCCGGTGTCGGTGTCGATGGCTGAGTGGACCACGCTGTCTCTCCCTGCGCTCGGACTGGGCTTTCCGCTGCGGCGCGGTGCGGCCGGGGGCGGCCCGGCTCTGGAGTCCGCACGACGGCGGCGCTGTACACCCGCTGTACGGCCCGCGTACCGCAGAAAAAGAATAGGGAACTCAGTGCCGCCCTGTGAAGGCACTGAGTTCCCTTTTTGCTGCACACATGCATAATGAAGGGTACTGAGTGCCGTCGTGAAACAGGAGTGCCGATCATGACCCAGGACTTCGACCTCTTCCGGATCTCCGAGGAGCACGGGATGCTCCGTGAGGCGGTGCGTTCGCTGGCCGAGGCGAAGATCGCGCCGTTCGCGGCGGAGGTGGACGAGCAGGGGCGGTTCCCGCAGGAGGCACTGGAGGCGCTGCGGGCGAACGATCTGCACGCGGTGCACGTGCCGGAGGAGTACGGGGGCGCGGGGGCGGACGCGCTGGCGACGGTGATCGTGATCGAGGAGGTGGCGCGGGTGTGTGCCTCGTCGTCGCTGATCCCGGCGGTGAACAAGCTGGGTTCGATGCCGGTGCAGCTGTCGGGCTCGGAGGAGCTGAAGACGAAGTACCTGGGGGCGCTGGCGCGGGGGGAGGGGATGTTCTCGTACTGCCTGTCGGAGCCGGAGGCGGGCTCGGACGCGGCGGGGATGCGCACGCGGGCGGTGCGGGACGGGGACTCCTGGGTGCTGAACGGGGTGAAGCGGTGGATCACCAACGCGGGCGTGTCGGAGTTCTACACGGTGATGGCGGTGACCGACCCGGAGCTGCGGTCGAAGGGGATCTCGGCGTTCGTGGTGGAGAAGGGCGACGAGGGGGTGTCGTTCGGTGCGCCGGAGCGGAAGCTGGGGATCAAGGGGTCCCCGACGCGTGAGGTGTACTTCGACAATGTGCGGATCCCGGCGGATCGGATGATCGGTGCGGAGGGGACGGGGTTCGCGACGGCGATGCGGACGCTGGACCACACCCGGGTGACGATCGCGGCGCAGGCGCTGGGGATCGCGCAGGGGGCGCTGGACTACGCGAAGGGGTACGTGGCGGAGCGCCGGCAGTTCGGGAAGCCGATCGGTGACTTCCAGGGCGTGCAGTTCATGCTGGCGGACATGGCGATGAAGCTGGAGGCGGCGCGGCAGCTGACCTACGCGGCGGCGGCGCGGTCGCAGCGCGGGGACGGCGATCTGACGTTCTTCGGGGCGGCGGCGAAGTGCTTCGCGTCGGACGCGGCGATGGAGATCACCACGGACGCGGTGCAGCTGCTGGGCGGGTACGGGTACACGCGGGACTACCCGGTGGAGCGGATGATGCGGGACGCGAAGATCACGCAGATCTACGAGGGCACCAACCAGATCCAGCGGATCGTCATGGCCCGCAACCTCCCGTAGCCCTGGGGCGGCGCCGCCCGGCCACCGGGTGCCGCGGTCCGACCGGGCGGAAAAGCCGATGCTATGTTCCCGGGAATGAGCGAGAAGGAAGAACAGGACCAGCCCATGAACGACGGGCCGTCGAAGCCGGCGATGCGCGAGGCGCTCGTTGCCGCAGCCTTCGAGCTCTTCCTGGAACGCGGCTTCGAGCAGACCACCATCGACGACATCGTCTCGCTCGCCGGGGTCGGCCGGCGCTCCTTCTTCCGCTACTTCCCGGCCAAGGAGGACGTGGTCTTCCCCGACCACGAGCGCAGCCTCGCCGAGATGACGGAGTTCCTGGAGTCCGGCAGCGGCGAGGAGGACCCGGTCAAGCACGCCTGCGACGCCGCCCGCCTCGTCCTGCGGATGTACGCCGAGCAGCCGTCCTTCTCGGTCCAGCGCTACCGGCTCACCCGCAAGGTGCCCGGCCTGCGCGCGTACGAGCTGTCGGTGGTCTGGCGGTACGAGCACACGCTCGCGCACTACCTGCGCGGCCGCTTCGCCGAGCGCCCGGACGGCGCGCTGCGGGCCGACGTGATCGCGGCCGCCGTGGTCTCGGCGCACAACCACGCGCTGCGGACCTGGCTGCGCTCGGGCGGCGAGAGCGACTGGATCGCCGAGGTGGACGCGGCGATGGCCTTCGTCACCGGCACCTGGAGCGACCGGTCCACCGAGGGCGCGCCCGACGGCGACGCGGAGCAGGACGACGTGGTGGTGCTGGTCGCCAGCCGGCGCGCGCCGCTCTGGCGGATGGTGCAGGGCATCGAGGGCGCGCTGGGGGAGTCCCACCGGATCCAGCCGTAGCAGGTACGCGGCGCGGCGCCCGGCCCCTCGGGGTGGGCCGGGCGCCTTCGTCCGCCCGCCCTCCCGCCCGACGGCCTGGCCCTGTTCGCCGACCGCTCCGGAAATCCCTTGCGGCGTACGCCGGATGAACATCTGTCGATTCGCCCGTACCGGCGGCGGCCGGTACGGGATAACGGAGGGGCTCGCCCACCTGACCGGCCGAAGGACCTCATCGATGCCCATCAAGAACTACGGCGTGCTCGCCGCCACCGCCGTCGACCGGCGCCGCGAGGGCGCCACCGACACCCCGCACTACCAGATCCACCTCCGCGACGCGCACGGCACGCACTACCGGGCGGCGGTCAACGTCCAGTCGCAGCAGTCCCCTTCGGACCTGCTTTACATCGCCGTGGACGACTTCCGGCACCCGGTCACCGCGCTGCTCCCGGCGGCCGGCAGCGGCTGGACCGGCCTCCCCCCGAAACCGGGCACCGCCGCCCTGGACTTCGTCCGCGGCGGGCTCTTCGACCCGGCCGGCCTGCGCGTCCTGCCGCCCGACCGGCCGGGCGCCGACAACGACCTCGCCGACCTGCTCGACCGCCATGTGCAGCGCGCGATCCACGATCCGGCCGCCGCCGTCTACCTGTTCGGCCAGCGCTTCGGGCCCGAACCCGGGGTCCCCGACAAGGTGTTCGGCTTCCTGCCCGGCAACGGCGTCCACGACATCCACCTGAACCAGGGCAACAGCGGCCGCTTCCGCTCCGACGACGGTGTCTACCAGGACGGCGGCCTGCTGATTCACCTGCCCGCCGAGAACCGCTGGGTCGCGGTCTTCCTCGCCTTCCAGTCCCAGGCCTGGCGCACCGACGACACCACCGGCCACGCCCTCCCGGCGACCGTGCCCCACCCGACCGGCCCGAAACACCCCACCCGCACCCACTGAACCGGGACCGCCCCGCCCCGATCACTCATCCGGGTGAGCCCCGCATTCACCCGGAACGGGCGGGGCAGTCTCGTCCCGTGACCACAACCGGTAACCGCCCGAACCGTCGGGGCAACCCCCCCCCCCGCCGCCGGCGCCCCCGCCCGGCCCCCCTTCACCGCACCCCGACCCGGGCCCCGCCCGGTCCGCACCGGCCCCCCGGCCCGTCACACCCCCGCCGCCGACCCGCGCGACCGCGGTTTTCGGGTCGCCCCCCGCCCGCAATGCCGTGGCGATCGCCCGCAATGCAAAAATGCGGGCCAGGACGGCTCCTTACCCGCATTTCATGACGGCCGAATGGATCAGGCCTTCTTGACCACACTCGACTTGAGCTGCATGGGCCCGAATCCTTCGATCCTGCAGTCGATGTCGTGGCCGTCGACACCGTCGACCAGACGGATATTCCGTACCTTGGTGCCGGCTTTGATCCCCGAAGGGCTGCCCTTGACCTTGAGGGCCTTGACGACGGTCACGGTGTCGCCGTCGTTCAGCACATTGCCGACGGCGTCCTTGATCACCCGATCCCCGGAGCCGGTGGCGTCACCCGCGTCGCCACCTCCGGCGGGCACCCACTCATTGCCGCACTCCGGGCAGACCAGCAGAGCGTTCATCTCGTAGGTGTACTCACTGGAGCACTTCGGGCACGGGGGCGGGTTCTCGCTCATTCGTCCAGAATATCCGAACCCCGGCAAGGGCCCCGCCGCGTGGGCAGGTGGCAATCGCAGATGACGGCGGGTACGGGGGAAACGCTTCGTGGTCGTCGAAGCCGCCCTCGGCCTCGAATTCCGCCATGCCCCGGCCGCCCGCGCTCAGCCCGCCCGGTGGCGATGGCAGGACTGGTCGTGCGGAGGGGCGATCAGCGAGGCGCCGATCGCCTTGTTCACCGCGTCGATCCGGGAGACCGCACCCAGTTTGACGAAGATGTTGCGCAGATGGCGCTTGACGGTGGCTTCGGTGATCACCAGCCGGGTGGAGATCTGGCCGTTGCTCAGCGCCCGCGCGACCAGCTCCAGGATCTCCAGCTCCCGGGCGGACAGCACACTCTCCGTGACGCCCTGCATCTGGGCCAGGCTCTCCCGGGAGACGGCCAGGACCATCCGGTCCGAGCCGCGGTGGACGCTGCGGACCGCCGCGAGCAGCTCCTGGCCGTCCACGCTCTTCAGCAGGTAGCCCCGGATACCGGCGTTGATGAGCCGCCGGAGCAACTGCGGGCCGTCGTACATGGACAGCATGATGATCTGCGAGGACGGCGAGAGCGCCCGCATCCTGGTCACCGTGTCGGTCGGTTCGCCGTCGGGGAGTTCGACGTCCAGCAGGACGACGTCCGGCCGGTGCCGGGCGACCTGGGCGATCGCGTCGCCGCTGTTGGCGGCCTCGCTCACCACCACCATGTCGTCCTGCGACTCCAGGATCTCGCGCACCCCCTCGCGGACCAGCGCGTGGTCGTCGACCAGGGCGACGCGGGTGACGGCGGCCGCGGAGTCAGCAGCTCTGGCGTCGCGCGGGTTCATCGAGGAGCCGTCCTTTGAGAGGTACCGAGAGATCCACCCTGGTGCCGTTGCTCGGACGGCCGTTGACCAGCAGCCGGCCGCCGAGCAGTTCGGCCCGCTCGCGCATCGAGGACAGGCCGACGCCGGCGTCGGCCGGTCGCTCCTGCGGCAGGCCGCAGCCGTCGTCCTCCACCGAGGCCCGGAGCTCGTTGGGGGTGATCTCGACGTTCACCAGCAGCACTGTGGCCCTGGCGTGGCGCAGGGCGTTGCGGACGCCCTCGCGGAGGATCAGGAACACCTCGTCGAGCACCTCCGGCGGGGCCCAGGCCTCGTCCCCGTTCACCCTGAGCCGGGCCGTCACCTCGTCGGAGTCCACCGACTCCAGGTCGCTGAGCAGGGCCTTTTCCAGGCTCTTCAGCGGCTGGTGGGTGTGCAGGTCGGAGGTGACCGCGCGCAGGTGGTGCATCGACTCCTGGATGGCCTGCTGGGCGGTGGCCAGCTTGACGCTCGCCCGGTCCGGCTGCTTGTCCAGGTAGAGCGTGTAGAGCTCCAGCTGACGGTGGGTCACGCTCATCCCGTGCCCGATCCGGTCGTGGAGCTCACGGGCGATCCGGCGCCGCTCGTCGAGCTGCGCCTCGTGGATCTTGTCGACGAGTAAGCCGGTGTACGCGACCACCGACTCGCGGATCCGCAGGGTGATGCTGCGTTCCAGCGCCAGGGTGATCAGGGTGAAGGTGTCCAGCGGCCGCGGCCCCTGCGGCAGATGGCTGAATATCGTGGAGAGCGCCGCGTGGAAGAAGACCGAGGAGGCCTGGACGGACTCCCGGGGGTGCACCCCGTCCGCCGCCCGCGTCGCGCCGATGTCCCAGGCCAGCAGCTTGTACGTCTGGTCGACCTCGACCTGCCCCGCGCGCAGGCTGTTGACCACGTCGGCGATGATCTGCCGGGCGTTGACCAGGGCCTGGTTCAGTGAGACCGGGTTCTGCGCGATGGCATTGCCGACCGCCCGGAGCTCGGTCTCGTAGGCCTCGACTATCTCGGGCGTGCGCTGTTCGATCAGGTCCGCCACCTGTTGGCGAGTCGTCAAGGCTGCCTTCTCCAAACCGGTCACGTGCCGGCCCCCGTGTCGCCTTGGCCAAGCGGGGTCAAGATACCAGAACCCCATGGAAATTCGGGGGCATGAACATGGATTCAGCCAGTGGCCCTTGCCGGTCGAGCGTGTTCGAATCTTCAACTAACTCAAGGGTTTGGCCAGAATGGTGAGACCGAGGACCAAATGGGTAGCGTGCTGGGTCCACATGAAGGCCACGTACGGCCGGCGGCGCTGCGGACGCCCGCCGTGGTCGCGCAGCCCCCCACTGGTCGCCAGCACTCCGACGGCGCCGGCCAGCACCGTCACCGCGCACCAGAGCAGCCCGGTGGAGTACAGCCCCGCGAACGCCCCGAAGGCCAGTGCCACGCCCACCGCGAGCAGCCGCAGCAGCCGGGTCGCGCCGGCCACCCCGAAGGCGATCGGCCAGGTCAGCCGCCCGGCGTTGCGATCGCCCTCGATGTCGGAGAACTCCTTGGCCACCCCGCCGACTCCGCCCATCCACAGCGTCATCATCCCGGCGAACACCAGCAGCGAGTCGTCCAGCCCGTGCCCGCCGGCCAGGAAGCCGGCCAGATAGGTGGCCAGTCCGGCGGCCAGGCCGGTCGCGGTACAGGTGTAGTACGTCTTCTTCAGCGGGAACGGCGGGCCCGAGTAGGCGTAGCCGAGCAGCAGGTACAGTGCGGCGAGCACGCCCGGGCCCGGCCCGAGGGTGAAGGAGCAGCCCAGCCCGGCCGTTGAGAGCAGGACGGCCGCGGCTGTCGCGGTGCGGGCCGGCAGGCGGCCGTCGGCGATCGGCCGGGTGGAGCCGTTGCGGATGTCCTCGGGGCGGTCGGCCACGCCGTTGAAGAGGTAGACCGCGGTGGTGGCCAGGCACCAGCCCGACGCGCCGACCGCCACCCGGCCCAGGTGCGGGAAGCCACTCGGATCGCCGAGCACGGCGCCGGCCAGGTAGCGCAGCAGGAAGGCCAGTTGCACCGCCGGGCGGGCCTCACGGAGGCAGTTCCAGACGGTCTCTCGGATATGTGTCGCCACCGGTTTCCCCTCAAAGGCCCTGTCGTGCCCCGTCGTCGTCGGCGACGGGAAGTCGTCTTCCCGTTCCGAGTATGGGCAGCCGCACCGCAGGTGGTCCGGGCGTCGAGGAGGAGTGGCCCGAGGGTGGCCCGGCCAGTACTCCCTTCGATACCCCTCTGCTCATCCCTCCGGTGCGGATGGACCGACAGCGCTCTCCACACCGTTGTCCGGGGCTCCGGCGGCTCTCTAGCGTGAGCATGGCAGGGTCGGCCGCAACCGGCCCGGTACTTCCCGCATGCCCGCAACGGAAACAGTTGTGAAGGGAATCAGACTGTGAAGGCTGACCGGCTGCCCCGGCGCTACCAGGCGTTCGTTCCGATGACCCTGCCCGACCGCACCTGGCCGGACCGAACCCTCACCGCGTCGCCGCGCTGGCTCTCCACGGACCTGCGGGACGGGAACCAGGCCCTGGTCCGCCCGATGACACCGGCTCTCAAGCTTGCCATGTTCGAACTCCTGGTGGACCTGGGGTACAAGGAGATCGAGGTCGGCTTCCCGGTCGCGAGCCAGGACGAGTACGACTTCGTCAGACTGCTGATCGATCAGGACCGGATACCCGAGGACGTCCGCATCTCGGTGCTGGTGCCGGCCCGCGACGAACTGATCGAACGTACCGTCAAGAGCCTGCGCGGCGCCCGCGGCGCCACCGTCCACGTGTACAACGCCACCGCGCCGGTCTTCCGCGACCTCGTCTTCGGGATCGGCCGGCAGGAGTGCGTCGACCTCGCCGTCCGCGGCACCCGGTCGATGATGCGGTACACCGAGCGGCTGCCGGCCGGCTGCGAGGTCGGTTACCAGTACTCCCCGGAGCTGTTCAACGAGACCGAGCCGGAGTTCGTGGTCGAGGTCTGCGAGGCGGTGATGGACCTCTGGGAGCCCGGCCCGGGCCGCGAGATCGTGCTGAACTTCCCGGCCACGGTGGAGCGTTCGATGCCGCACGTGTTCGCCGACCAGATCGAGTGGCTGGACCGCAACCTCTCCCGCCCCGAGTACCGCTGCCTCTCGATCCACCCGCACAACGACCGGGGCACCGGGGTGGCCGCCACCGAACTGGCCCTGCTGGGCGGGGCGAAGCGGGTCGAGGGCTGCCTGTTCGGCGGTGGGGAGCGGGCCGGCAACGTCTGCCTGGTCACCCTCGGCCTGAACCTGCTGACCCGGGGCATCGACCCGGGCATCGACTTCTCCGACATCGACCGGATACGCCGGACCGTCGAGCACTGCTCCGGGCTGCCGGTCTCCCGCCGCCACCCCTACGGCGGCGAACTGGTGCACGCCGCCTTCTCCGGCTCGCACCAGGACGCCATCGGGAAGGGGTTCGCCGCGCTGGAGGCCGAGGCCGAGGCCGCCGCCGCCGAACCCGACCCGGCCCGGACCGCGGGCCCCGGCCCGGCCGCCGCCGAGCACCGCTGACCGGCCACCCCGCCCCACAGACGTACGAGAGGAAGCCTGAGCAATGATGCTGGTCGAACGCGATGAGCAACTGGCCTTCCTGGCCGGCCTGCTGGTCGAGGCGGTCGGGGGCCGGGGCCGGATCGCCGTGGTGAGCGGCCCGGCGGCCACCGGCACGAGCGCACTGCTGGACGAGTTCGTCGAGCAGGCGGCCGAGGCGGGCGCGCTGCCGCTGACCGCGGTCGGGTCGGCCGCCGAGGCCGGCCTCCCGCTCGGCGTACTGGGTCAGCTGCTGCGCGGTGCGCCGGTGCCGGCCGAGCAGCGGGCCACCGTCCGTGAGCTGCTCGCCGCCGATGTGGACGGACGGCATTCGGCCGCCCGGGACCTGAGCGCACTGCTGCTCGACCTGGCCGAGCGCCGGCCGCTCGCCCTGGTGGTGGACGACGTCCAGCACGCCGACCCGGACTCGCTGGCCTGCCTCTCCTACCTGACCCGCCGGCTGGGCCGCTCCCGGATCATGATCGTCCTCGGCCGTTCCGGCCAGGCCGCCCACCGCACCGCCGAGTTCCACCTGGAGCTGCTGCGCCGCCCCGGGTGCCACAGCCTGGTCCTGCCGCTGCTCACCCCCGGCGGCGTGGACCGGCTGGTCGCCGAGCGGCTCGGCCGGGAGGCCGCCGACCGGCTCGCCGCCGAGTGCCACCGGATCAGCGGTGGCAACCCGCTGCTGCTCACCGCCCTGCTCGACGGCCAGCTCGCCGCGGTGCGGGCCGGCGCCGCCGACGACGCGCTGACCGTCGCCGACGGCTACGGGCAGGCGGTCCGCAGCCTGCTGCACCGGAGCGCCCCCGGGCTGCTCCCGCTCGCGCAGGGCCTCGCCGTGCTCGGCGCCCCGGGCGGGGTCGGCCGGATGCTCGGCCTGGACGGCGCGGAGGTGGCGGGCGGTCTGCGCGAGCTGGAGGCGTGCGGCCTGCTGCACTCCGGCGACTTCCGGCACCCGGTCGCGCGGACCGCCGTCCTGCTCGACGCGGACCCCGGGCGCCGGTCCGAACTGCACCGCGGGGCCGCCGAACTGCTGTACGCGAACGGGGGCGCCGCGGCCGCGACGGCCGAGCATCTGCTGGCCTCGGGGCGGGTCGAGGAGCCCTGGACCGTCCCGGTGCTGGAGGAGGCCGCCATGCTGGCGCTGGCCGAGGGCCGGGTCGGCCAGGCCGTCGAGTACCTGCGGCTGGCCTGCCGGGTCTGCCAGGACGAGCCCCGGCTGGCCCGGATCAGGACCGCCCTGGTCCGCGCCGAGTGGCGGATCAACCCGAGCGCCCCGACCCCGCACCTCGCCGAGCTCACCAACGCCCTGCACCGCGGCCACCTGCGCCCCAGTGACGGCCTGGTGCTCGCCAAGGCCCTGCTGTGGCACGGCCGTTTCGAGGACGCCAGGGACGTGCTGTCCAGACTCGGCCTGGAGAACGGGCGGCACGACCCGGAGACCGCGGCCGAGCTGCGGACCACCCGGTCGTGGCTGCGCTGCTGGTACGCGCCGTTCCTGGCCTATGTGCCGTCCGCCGAGGAGGCTCCCGGCCCGCGCCCGAGGCCGTTCACCGCGGTCAGCCGGCGGCTGGAGGCGGCCACCGCGCTGGACTCGGTGCTCAGCAGCGGCCCGTCCGAGCAGGTGGTCGCCGAGGCCGAGCGGATCCTGCGCACCTCCCGGCTGGACGAGATGGGCATGGACACCGTCGAGTCGGCGCTGCTCGCGCTGACCTACGGCGACCGCGCCGACCGGGCCGCGCCCTGGTGCGACGGCCTGATCGCGGAGGCGATCTCCCGCCAGTCCCCGGGCCGCCAGGCGCGGCTGGCGACCATCCGGGCCGAGATCAGCGTCCGGCAGGGCGACCTGCCCGGCGCCGAGCGGCACGCCCGGCAGGCGCTGGAGATCATCCCGGCCGGCAGCTGGGGTGTGGCGGTCGGCGGTTCGCTGGCCAGCCTGCTGACCGCGCTGACCGCGATGGGCCGCTACGACGAGGCCGCCGACCAGCTCAACCTGCCCGTCCCGGAGGCGATGCTGCAGAGCCGCTACGGTCTCCACTACCTCCAGGCCCGCGGCCGGTACGAGCTGTCCACCGGGGACCTGAACGCCGCGCTCGGGGACTTCCTCGCCTGCGGCGACCTGATGGGCCAGTGGGGACTGGACGTGCCCGGCCTGGTCGCCTGGCGCGGTGAGGCCGCCGAGGCGATGCTGCAGCTGGGCGACCGCGAGGAGGCCCGCCGCCTGCTGGAGGAGCAGCTCACGATGTTCGGCCAGTCCGAGCCGCGGGCCCGTGGTGTGACGATGCGTCAGTTTGCCGCCACCTGTGAACTGCGCCAGCGCCCGGCCCTGTTGCGCAAGGCCGCGGACATCCTGCAAGAAGCCGGCGACCGGTACGAGCTCGCCCGGGCGCTCGCCGACCTGGCCAGGGCCTACCACGACCTGGGTGAGCTGCGCCGGGCCAGGCTCACCGCCCGCCGCGCCTGGATGCTGGCCGAGGAGTGCCAGGCCCGGCCGCTCACCCGGCTGCTGGGCGTGGAGTTCGGCTGGAGCGGTGGCGACCGGCCGGTCCGGGAGAGCGCCCCGGCCGTGGCCGACGCGGTGCTCAGCGACGCCGAGCGCCGGGTCGCCGAGCTGGCCGCCCACGGCCACACCAACCGGGAGATCGCCAAGCGGCTGTACGTCACGGTGAGCACCGTGGAACAGCATCTGACCCGCGCCTACCGGAAGTTGCGGGTCAGCTCGCGGGGCGACCTGCCCACGGCGATGGGCTCGCTGACCCGGGCCGGCTGACCTCCCGGCAGGGTCGGACAGCGGGACCCAAGGGCCGGACCGGGGTGTTCCGGCGGAGCTCGGCTCCGCTGGAATGCGTCCGATTCCATCGGTCGGGCCCGAATCGTCGGCGTCAGAGGCTACCCTCACCCGCATGGAGCAGCAGTCCCACCAGCCACGGAGTCACTCAGACGGTGCGGTGCCGCCGGAGGGCGGGGCCGACGAGGACCGGCTCTGGCAGCGTCTGACCGCGTACGCCTATCTGAGCGCGCCCGAGCGCCAGGAGTACGTGGCGGTCATGCGGGTGTTCTGCTCCACCCTGCTCGCCGATCTGGCGGTCCCGGACGTCCTGACCAAGCTCGCGGCGGACGGCGCCCCGACCGGGCCGCTCGACTCCGAGACGGTCACCGCCAGGCTGGAACAGCTGGTGAAGTGGGGCAACCTGCTGCGCAGCACGCACGCCGTCAAGGCGGCCAGCATCACCGAGTACCAGCGCTCGCGGGCGCGGTACCAGCTCTCGAAGCTCGGCGAGCGGGTACAGCGGGACGCCGACGAGGTGCTCGCGGGAGCGGATGCCGCCCGTGAGGTGAGCAGTGAGCTGCTCGCACTGGTGGACCGGGGGCTGCGCGAGCTCGTCTCCGCCGTGCGGCGGCCGGGCGGGGCCGATCCGCAGGAGGCGCTGGAGCAGGTCAGCACCCTGTTCGTGCAGTTCGCGGAGTTCGCCGAGTCCGTACGGGACTTCTACGCGTACCTCGGTCAGGTGCTGACCCGCTACGACCTGGACGGAGGCGAGTACCAGGGATTCAAGGGCCTGCTGCTCGACTACGTGGAGGCCATCACCGAGGACGTGTCCTTCCGGTCACCGAGGATCGCGGCGAGCCTGGCGGAGCTCTGGCCCGCTCTGCCGGGGCTGCTCCAGCGGATCGACGAGCACGCGGTCGGCCTGACCGGGCTCCCGTCGGGCCAGTCCGGAGCCCCGGGACCGTCCGGAGCCCCGGGGCCGGCGGCGACGAAGGTCCAGCGCAGTCGCGGGCGGGAGCTCGCGGACTGGGAAGGCCTGCGCGGCTGGTTCGTCGCCGCCGACGGCCAGGGCAGCCAGGTCGACCAGCTCCGGGACGCCACGCTCCGGGCCCTTCAGTCCCTCCTGGCCAATGCCAAGCGCATGCTGCGCTCGGCGTCGGGAGAGATGTCGAGGCGCCGGGACCTGCTCCGGCTCGCGGCCTGGTTCGACGCCGCCGACCCGGACGGCGCGCACGATCTCGCGGTCGCCGCGTTCGGCCTCTACGGGGCCCGCCACCTGGGGGTGGCACCGGACCCGGACGGGGCCGTGCCCGCCTACGTCAGCTGGTGGAGCGGGCCGGTCGCCGACGTGCCGGTGGCCCTGCGCGAGCGGGGGAGCCGTGCCCAGCGCGGCCGTACCGCCGCCGTCGAGGACCACTCCGCGCAGAAGCGGCGTCTGCTGGAGGAGGCCCAGGCCCGGGCGGCCGCCCGGCAGGCCGCGGCCGACGAACTGCGCAGCGCCTCCGGCCGGTTCGGGCAGGTCCGGCTGACGGCCGCCGCGATGGCGCTGCTGCTGGAGCTGCTGGCCTCCGCCCTCGGCAACGCCCAGCTGCGCCGATCCGTTCACGGAGCCGGTGGGGCGCCCGACTTCGCACTGGACGACATCTCCGCGGGCGACGCCGAACTGGACATCGGGCTGACCGCCCGGCGGGTCACCGGCGCCGCTTCGGTGCTGTACTCCGTGGACGGCGATCTGACGGTGGACGATCTGGAGATCGCGGTCACCGGGTACGGCGTTCCCGCCCTGCCGGGCCCCGCCTTCCCGGGCTCCGCCCTGCCGGGTCCCGCCTTCCCGGACGCAGCCCGGCCGACCGCCGCGGCGGAGGTGGGCGCCTGATGGTCCTGCCCTCCGCACACGATGTCGCCCTGGCCGCCGAGCGCCGGGCCGCCGCCCGGCTGCTCCTCGCTCACCCGCTGGTGACGGCCGACGGACCCCACTCCGACACCTTCCCCCTGATCCGGCGGCACGCGGACTGGCTCTCCCAGCGCTTCCAACAGGTGCTGGGATACCGGCTGCTGGTGGAGGCCTCGTTCGCCCGCCTGTTCAAAGCCGGGCTCGGCCCCGGAGCCGGCCACCGCCTGGTCCGTTCCACCGGTACGCCGTTCACCCCCCGCACCTACGCCTACCTCACCCTCGCCCTCGCGGTCCTGGTGACCGCACCCGAGCAGATCCTGCTGTCGCACCTGGTGGCGGACCTGCGCGCGGCAGCGGTGGACGCGGGCCTGGAACTCGCCGACACCGGCCGGCAGGCCGAGAAGCGGACTCTCGCCGCCGCGCTGCGACAACTGGTCGACTGGGGCGTGCTGACCGAGACCGAGGGCAGCGTCGGGTCGGTGACGGAGGAGCTCGGGGGCGAGGCACTGCTGACGGTGGACCGCGAGATCGCGAGGTCGATCACCGCCGGCCCGCTGGCGCGCAGCCGCGACGGCGCCGACCTGATCCGGCGCGCCGCCGATCCCGGGTTCGGCGGACCACGCACCTATGTGCGGCGGCGCCTGGTCGAGACACCGGTCGTCTACCTCGACGATCTCACCGACGGTGAGCGCGAGTGGCTCCGCACCCGACAGCGCAGGGAGGCACAGGCCTTCTCCGAACTGCTGGGCCTGGAGGCCGAGATCCGGGCCGAAGGAGTCGCCCTGGTCGACGCGGACGACGAGTTGACGGACCTCCCCTTCCCCGGCACCGGGACGGTCGCCCAGGCCGCGCTCCTGCTCGTGGAACGGCTCGTCCGCCACCTCCGGCCCGAGCACGCCGGCCACCCGGCCGTCGGCGGCCGGCTGGCCATCGGCGTGCCCATCCCGCCGGGGCTCCCCGACGAGATCCTCCGCGATCTGATCGAGGA
This sequence comes from Kitasatospora sp. NPDC088548, assembly GCF_044753005.1. Taxonomy (NCBI): domain Bacteria; kingdom Bacillati; phylum Actinomycetota; class Actinomycetes; order Kitasatosporales; family Streptomycetaceae; genus Kitasatospora; species Kitasatospora sp. NPDC088548. The sequence goes on along the minus strand of NZ_JBIVMI010000009.1, from coordinate 196,422 downwards.
GTACGGGCGGCGCGGCAACTGGCAGCGCGGCTACCTGGACGACCCGGCCGCACTGCGCGCCGACGCGCTCGACCTGCTCACCCGGATGCGGCTGGTCGCTCCCGCGGGCCCGCTCCGCTCCGACGGCCACGGAGTCCCGGAGGACTACGGGACCGGCTCGTCGGACGGCAGACCCGTCACGGAGGTACTGGCCGCACGCGGCCACCCCGCCGGCGGCCAGGTGCTGCTCGCCGCGGCCGCACGCTACGCCACAACCGTCTCGGTCCGGCAGACCGAACGCCCGCCGGCCGGCACCGGCCCGAAGACAGCACCGATTCAGGAAGACCCGACCTCGTGAGCCGCCAGTCCGCGCCCGCCGCACCGCACGACCACGCCACCCACCGCTTCCGGCTGCACCGGGCCGGCATCCGCAACGTCTGGCAGTACGACGAACAGGAGTTCCGCTTCGGCGACGGACGGCTGCTGCTGCGCGGCAAGAACGGCGCAGGGAAGTCCAAAGCCCTGGAGATGCTGCTGCCCTATCTCCTCGACGGCGACGCCCGGGCCCTGGACGCCACCGGAACGGGCCGCACCACCCTCGCCTGGCTGATGCTCGACGGCTTCGAACAGACCAACCGCATGGGTTATCTGTGGGTCGAGTTCCGCCGCACCGACGACGAGGGCACCGAGCGGTTCCTCACCGTCGGTGCCGCCGTCCGCGCCTCGAAATCCACCGGCACCGCCAAGCCGCACTTCTTCACCACCACCCGACGCGTGGGCGAGGAACTGCTCCTCGCCGAGGCCGGGCAGCCGCTGCCGCTCGACCGGCTGCGCGCCGCCGTCGGCGCGGAGAACGTCCTGGAACGGCCCGCCGACCACCGGGCGAGAGTGGCCCGGGACCTCTTCGGCCTCACCGACAGCGCGCGCTACCGCAACCTCACCCAGCTGCTCCACCGGCTCCGCCGCCCCACGATCGGCGACCGCATCGAGTCCGGCGGCCTGGTCACCGTCCTCAGCGAGACCCTCCCCGCACTCGACGAGGACGTGGTCGAGAAGGTCGCCCGCAACCTCGACGACCTCGACAGCGTCCGCGACGACCTCGGACGGCTGGAGAAGACCGACGCCGCGCTGCGGCACTTCCTCGGCGGCTACCGGGGCTACCTGCACGGGGTGCTGCGCCGGCGTGCCGGCGCCGTCGACAGTGAGCTGGACACCCTCGCCGCCCGGCGTAGAGCGGCCGGCGAAGCGGCTCAACTCGTCGGCGGGCTGAGGGCCGAGGAGACCGCGGCCACGGAGATCCGGAACCAGCTGCGCACGGAGCAGGAGGAGGCCAGGGCCGACCTCGCCGCCCTGCGCCAGAGCACCGGCTACCGCAGCCTGCAGGAACTCGGCGAGCGCCGCCGGACGGTGGAGGCCGTGCGCGTCGCGGCCTGGACGGCGTTCGAGATGCTGCGGGTGGCCCACGAAGGGGAGCATGCCGCCGGCGCCGCCGTGTCCGCCGGAGCGGAACGGGTCGGCACCGGGCTGCGCCGACTGGGCGAGTCACACCGGGAGCTGCGCGACGCGGCGGAGAGGTCCGGCATCGGTCCGGCTCACCTGGGAGAGCCGGCCGCGGTCCCGCCGGTCGTCCTCACACCCGCCGGCGAGGAGGAGATCCTCGATCCCGACGGCGTCGCCCATCCGGTCGGCCGGGACCGGGTGGCGGCGTACGACACGGTGGCGCTGGCAGGGGAGCTGCGGCGGTGGGACGCGTCGCTGGCGGCCGCGGAACCGGTCGCCAAGGCCAGGATGAGAACGGTCGGCGAGCTCGCCGGTCTGCTGGCCGAGTCCCGTAACGCCGCCGTCGCGGCGCGCGACGCGGATGTGGAACGCGAACGCCTGGGCGAGCAGGCCGAGCAGGCCACCGAGCGGGCCGGGCAGCGCCGCCGGGCGGTGCTCGCAGCCGGCGACGGGTACGCGGCGCAGGTCTCCGCCTGGGCGGAGCGCCTGGAGCGCCTGGCCGGGGTGCCTCTGGACGATGTCCGCGCGGTGGTCGCGCGCGATGAGTCCAGCGACGGGTCCGGCGACGGGTCCTTCGCCGACCGCGCGCTCCCCGCCGAGGTCTGGGAGGACGTGGCACAGACCGCCGAGCGGAGCGTCAACCCCGTCCTGGACAGGCTCGCGGGGGAACGCGACCGGACGACCCCCCGGGTTCACAACCTGTCCCTCACGCTCGACGCCCTGGTCCGTGAGAAGCGCGAGTGGGAACAGCGGACGGACCCGGAACCGCCGCGCCCCGCGCACCGGGGCTCCGCCCGGTCCGGGCCGACCGGAGCACCGCTGTACCGGGCCGTCGACTTCGCGGACGGCCTGACCGCACCGGACCAGGCCGGACTGGAGGCGGCACTCGAAGCCGGCGGGCTTCTCGACGCCTGGATCACCGCCGAGGGCGCCCTGCTCGACCCGCTCACCCAGGACACCCTGCTCCGCCCCGGCGCCGAGGTCACCGAAGGGCCGACCCTCGCCGCGGCGCTGCGCCCGGTCGTCGCACCCGGCAGCGCCGTGACGGCCGGCCGGATCGAGGCCCTGCTGGCCTCCATCCACCTGGTACCGGCCGGCACGCCCTTCGACGCGACCGCTCACAGCGCGATCAGCCCCGACGGCCGGTGGCGGCTCGGCGTCGCACAGGGCGCGTACACGAAGGCGCGGGCCGAGTACGTCGGCGCGGAGCAGCGGGCCGCCACCCGCCGCCGGCACATCGCCGAACTCGCCGACCGCATCGCGGCCGCACAGGACGCGCTGGCCGAGGAGGAAGCCCGCCTCAACGAGCTGTCGGAACGGCTCGGCGCGCTGACGACCGCCCTCCGTGACCTGCCGCGAACCCGGCCGCTCACCGATGCCTGGGCCCACCTGGCCGCGGCCGAACTCGCCGAGGACGTTCTCGTCCAGGCCACGGCCAGGGCGGCGACGAAGGCGGCCGAGGCCCGGGCCGCGAGCGTGGCGGCCCGGCGGCAAGCCGAGGCGACCGCCACCGCACACGCCCTGCCGGTCGACCCGGCCCTGCTGGACACCGTGCGCGACGCCCTCCGCGACCTGACGGCCGGCACGGTGCGCCTGCGCCGCGACCTCCTCGCCGCGGCGCGGACCGTGACCGACCACCGGGCGGAACGCGACGGCTTCGAAGAAGCCCGTACCCGTCGCTCGGCCGCGGACTCCGCCTATGCGGGGCGCCGTGCCGACCTGACCGAGGCCCGGCGCGAGATCCGCACGCTCGAGGAGACCGTCGGCGCCTCCGAACAACAGCTCCTCGCTGCCGAGGACACGATCCGCCGCCGCCTCGTGGCCGCCGCCGACCAACTGCCCAGGGCCGAGGCCAAAGCGGCGGACCTCCACGACGAGCGGGTGCGGGCCGAACAGGACGAACACGTCCGCCGCAGCGACCTCGCGACCCAGGAGACGGCCGTGATCCACCGCGGCCGGGAACTGCGCACCGCGCTCGCGGCCCCCGAAGTCCTGCGCGGCGCCGGCCTGGCCGACCGCACCGCCGAACTGACGACACCCGACCCGGCACACGACGACGCGCGCACCCGGCTCAAGGCGCTGCGCGGACTCCTCGACCACCTCCGCGGCTCACTCGATCCCGAACGACGCGACATCTCGGACACCACGCTGCTCAACCGCTTCAACGACCTGCGCGACCAACTCGCCGGCGGCTACGACGCCGCGCTGGAGGAACCCGACGGAGTCAAGGTCTGCCGCCTCGTCGACGACACGGGGCAGCACGACGTCGCGCTGGTCGGTGAACGCATCGCCGCGCAGGCGAGCGAGGCCCGGGCCCGGCTCACCGAGCGCGAACGCGACGTCTTCCAGCGCTTCCTCACCGGAGAGCTCGGCGACAACCTCTCCAGCCAGGTGCTGGCCGCCGGAGCCCTCGTCAACGCCCTGAACGACACCCTTCGTTCGGTCCGCACCTCGCACGGCCTCGGCGTCGAACTCGACTGGCGGCTGGCCGACACCGTGGACGCCGACGTCCGGGCGGCGGTGGAACTGCTGCGCGGCCCGTCCGGTCTGCGGACCCGTGAGCAGTCCGAGCAACTGCGCGAGGTGCTTCAGCGGCGCATCGAGGACGCCCGCCGGGCCGACCCCGCCGCCGGGTACGCCGCCCACCTGCGGACCGCGCTCGACTACCGCTCCTGGTTCACCTTCCAGCCGTGGGTCATCGACGACTCCGCGGCCGTCCGCAGACGCAAGTTCACCGGGCGCACCGGCCTGAGCCAGGGCGAGCAGCGCGTCCTGTCCTATCTGGTGCTGTTCGCCGCGGCGGCGGCCCACTTCACCACCCTCGCGGAGTCGGCCCCCCAGGCCCCGCGCCTCATACTGCTCGACGACGCCTTCGCCAAGGTCGACGAGCCGACCCACGCCCGGCTCGGCCGCATCCTCGTCGACCTCGACCTGGACTTCGTCCTCACCAGCGAGCGGCTGATGGGCAACTGGCCCGACGTGCCGTCCCTGCACATCTACGAATGCCTGCGGGACCCGCACCACCGGGGCGTCGCGACCCTCCACTACACCTGGAACGGCCGCAGCCGCCGACTGGTGGACGTGTGAACAGCCCCCGCGCGCTGCCCGCGGAGGTGAGGGACTGGCTGTCGAGGCCCGGCCTCGCGCGGCTGTGGGCCGCCGTCCGCGCCCGGCTGGAACGCAACGGCCTCCAGGCCACCGGAAGCATCCGCCTCACCGGGCTCGACCCGTCGGAACGCGAGGCGCTCTCCCTGCTGCTCGGCCGTCCGGTCACCCGCACCGAGGCCACCGTACGGCTCGCCGACCTGGACACCCGCCTGCGCGTCACGGCGGCCCAGTGCGGCCTGGTTCACGCGGCCGGCGAACTCGGCGGCCCCCTCACCGACCGTCGCGCCGCCCGCGCCACCGTCCACGCGCAGCGCGCCGACCTCTGGGAGTCGGCGGCGGGCACGCTGGCCTCCTCCCCCCTCGCCGGCCAGGAGTGGGCGGACCGCTGGCTGACCGACATCCGCCGCGGCGGCACCCCGGGCCGTCTCGGGCACGAGGACGCCAAGGACCTCCTCCGGCAGGCGATCCACGTCCTGGGTCTGCTCCTGACCGGCGGGGACGCCGCGGACCAGCCCCGCGGGCGAGGCGAACTCGCCTCCCTCGTCACCGGCACCGCACACGGTCTCGACGACGACACCCTGCTCTCCCGGTTCGTCCTGCGTGGCATCGCTCTCGCTCACGACGAACCGCCGCCCCCCGACGCCCCGAGCCGCCGCTCCCTCTGGCGCCTCGTGTCCGTCTCGCCCGACGAGGTGTCCAGCACCGTCCTCACCTACGGCCTGCGCCCCGTCTCCAACGGCTGGCGCGAACGGGCCCTGCGCGAGCGGGCGGACCACCACACCGAGACCCACCTCACCCTGCGGGAACTCCGCTCCCTCGACCCCGCACCCGCACCGGGCACGCGGATCCACATCTGCGAGAACCCGCGGGTCGTCGAAGCCGCCGCCGACGCCGCCCGCACGGCACCACTGGTCTGCACCTCCGGGAGCGCGGCCACCGTCGTCCTCGAACTCCTCGACGCGCTCGCCGCCGCCGGCTGCGAACTCGCCTACCACGGAGACTTCGACTGGCCGGGCATCGCCCTCGCCAACCGCCTCATCCAGCGCTACCGCGCCCACCCCTGGCGCATGACCGCCGCCGACTACACCCACCTCGCCGCCCACACCCGCGCCCAGGGCAGCCCGCCCCTCCCACTGTCCGGCCCACCCGTGCCCGCGACCTGGGACCACTCCCTCGCTCCCGCGATGACCACCCTCGGCACCGCCCTGCACGAGGAGTCCGCCCTGCACCTGCTCCTCGACGACCTGACCTGACCTGACCTGACAGCCCGTCCGGCCTCTGTCTCCTCCGTGGCCTCCACCTGCTCGGCGAGGTAGTCGACCAGCGATGCCCCAGAGGTGATGCCGCACTACCGTCTTCGCCCAGGTTGTCGGGACGCTGCGCGAACAGGGCCAAGAGGTACACCACTTCACCCTGCTCGCCGACGCCGCAACCATCCGGGACCGCCTCCGCGCCCGGGGCGAAGGCCCGGACAAGTGGGGTGAACTCAGCTGGGAGGGCCTGCAGGTCGAACGCTGCCTTGCCGCTCTCTCCGAGCCCCTCTTCGCGACGCACCTGGAGACCGCAGAACGCAGCGCCCGGGCCGTAGCAGACGAGATCCTCAGCCTCACCGGCCTCCGCCGGTCCCCCGGCACTGTGGCGTAGGAGCGAGTGGAGACGGGGCGGGGCCATGTCGGACCCCGCCCCATCGAATCATGCGACGGTCAGCAGCGACCTGATGCGTTCCGCGCCGAGGGCCAGCAGGAGCGTGGGAAGCCGCGGACCGGTGTCCCGCCCGACCAGCAGCGTGTACAGCAACGAGAAGAGCGCACGCTGAGCCGTCTTCAGTTCCGGCGTCGCGGGTACGTCCAGCTCCAGGCCGGCCTGCAGCTTCGGCACCCCGTAGACGAGGGCAGTCAGCCCGGGCAGTGACCAGTGCTCGTCCAGCCCGTCGATCAGGAGCTTCAGCGCCTCGCGTTCGGCCGGCGACAACTGCTCCAGCCTCGCGAGGTCGGGCTCTGTCCGAACCTGCGTGCGCTCTTCGGCCGGAACATAGCCGGTCACCCAGGCCTGTGCGCGGTCGAGCCGAGGTCGGGCCTGGTCCAGGTCTGCCAGCGGCGTCTCCGCAGCGAAGTCCCGGAGGATGCGGAGCGTCTGCTCCTCGTCGCCGGTGGTGATGTCCACCACCGAGGCGAGTGTCCGGAACGGCAGGACCAACTCGGTGGTAGGCAGTGTCCGAGTCGCGGAACCGATCGACCGCTCCCTCACCGCCAGTTCCGTCGGCTCGGCTTGCCCGGCGGCGGCCTTACGACCGAGTGCGTCCCACTCGTCGTACAGCCGGTTGACCTCCTGATCGAAGGCCACGGTGATCGCCTGGTTCGGCTTCCGCCGGGCGTACAGCCACCGAAGCAGCGGTGCTTCGAGGATCTGCAGGGCGTTGGTGGGCGTCGGAGCACCGCCGGCCGATCCGCTCAGCTTGGCGGCACCGCTGATGCCGACGAAGGAGTATCCGAGGTAGGTGGGGGGATGGCCGCTGAAGACCTCCCGCACCAGCTGGGAGCCGACGGTGAAGCTTGAACCGGGGGAGGAGTGGTCGACCCCGCCGGCCTCGAAGGTGACGCCTTCGTGCGCCCAGCGCATCGGCCAGTCGACCTTCCAGACCAGCTTGCCGCCATTGCCCTCGGAGAGCGCGGAGCCGTCGCTGTGGCCGCACTGGCAGGTGTAGCGGATCTCGGTGCTGTCCTCGTCGAAGGAGCTGATGGCCGTGGTGTCCCGCCCGCATGCCGCGCAGTACGGCTTGTACGGGTAGTAACCACTGTCGGTGGCTCCCTCGTCGCTTTCGTCCTCGTCCACCTCGGCTTCTGCGGCCTGCGCCTGCTTGGTGCGGTAGCGGCCGAGGACGGCATCGATCTTCTCCCGGTTCCGCATCGCGTGCAGGATCTGCTCGCGATAGGCGCCTGAGGTGTACATCTGCGTCTGGCTGATCTCGGTGACTTCGACGCCTAGGTCCGCGAGCGCTGCCCGGAACGGACTCTTGAAGTGTTCCGCCCAGTTCTCGTGCTCACCGCAGGGGTCCGGCACGGCCGTCAGGGGCCGCCCGATGTGCTCGGCGAACGAGGCCGGAAGACCCGCCGGGACCTTGCGGAGCCGGTCGTAGTCGTCCCACGAGAGAATGTGCTCGCACTCCAACCCGCGCCGTCGGATCTCATCGGCGACGAAGTGCGGAACCATGATCTCCCGCAGGTTGCCCAGGTGGATCGGGCCTGACGGGCTGATCCCGGAGGCGCACACCAGGGGCGTACCAGGGCCGCGGCGTTTGCCCTCGGCGACGACCTGGTCCGCTGCACCGACCACCCAATCGCCCTGCTTGACGCCGGCCACTGTCATGCCTCCTGTCGATATGTGCTGCATGAACAACCAGAAGAATACGGGCTGCCAGGGGTTCGGCGAACCGCCCGCCACTCGGACGGCTCTTGACCATTCTGGCCGTCAGAATCTGTCAGCAGCAACATAATTGGAGTTCCCGAGCGGAACGCATGACCCGCAAGGCGGTGGCATGCCGGCCTGAGCAAGATTCGTTCCGAAGGGGGTTGGGTGGTGGCCGAGATGAGTGGACGCCACTGCGGGGGGTGCCGGGCGCTGTTGAGCCGGTACAACTCCGGAGAACGATGCTCTGCATGTCTCGGGCAGGTGCGGGTCGAGGAGGCGCTCTGACAGGACGCCCGGATCGTCGAGACCGTGGCGGGTTGGGACGTCGGCACCCTTCGCGCGGCTCCTCCGCAAGGCGGTGAACGCCGACAGGTCCACCGCGGCCAAGGCCTCTTGCGCCGGGGTGCGCGAGCTGGCCGATGAAGCCGAGGACTTCGACCTGATGGCGTGGGTCCGAGAGACATCTGCGGCTGGGAGGTGTCGGCGAACGTTCGGCATTGCTCGCCGGGCTACACGATGGCCCGGTGCGGGCACTGTCGTGAGGACGGGGCCGGAAAGCCGGTCGCGAGCAATGCTGGCAGGGTTGACCTGTCTGCCCCGGTCTCACAGGGGATTCGCCGGGCGGTTGGTCGCGCGGGTGGTCACGCCGCAGCCAGGAAAAGCAAAAGGCCCCTGATAAACAGGGGCCTTGCTGGTGTCCGAGGGGGGACTTGAACTCTCCTCTCGGGCACCAGCGTTTGTTAGTTCTGACCTGCGGAAACATGCATGACACGGCGTCTGGTTGACGGCCGTCCCTACCCATGCTTCCTGCCCGTTTCCGGCTGTTAGGGACCGCTGTTGGTCATGCGTTGGTCACGGCGGGCGTCGCCTCTTGCAGGCAGTGTGAAGGTCACAGCCGTCAGTGCGGGATGCCCCCGATGATGTCCCGCGCTCCCTGTCGGAGGAGTTCGGCGCACGCCCGGGCGCCGAGGACGGCCGGGTCTCCCTGGTGCTCGTCCCAGACCATCACGTTGGCGAACTTCGAACCCTCGCGGTCGAAGACCATGCCACGAAGGGAGAGCTGCCCGTCTCCCTCGGTGGTGCAGTACCCGGCGATCGGGCTGTTGCAGTGTCCACGGAGCCCGTGGAGCATGACGCGTTCGGCCGTCACTTCCTGCTGCGTCTGCTTGTGGTTGACCTGTTCCAGCAGCGCACCAACGGCGTGGTCGTCCTGCCTGCACTCCAGACCGAGAACACCGGCACCGACGGGCGGCAACATCTCGTCCATGCTCAGCACGTAGCCGGGGCGCTCGATGCCCAGGCGGGCGAGACCGGCCACGGCCAGGATCATGCCGTCCGGCTTCACGCCGTCGAGCTTCTTCTTCCCGTCCAGCTTTTCGAGTCGGCTGCCGATCGCGCCACGCACCCTGACGACCTTGAGGTCGGGGCGGGCCCGGAGGACCTGCGCCTTTCGGCGGACCGCCGAAGACAGGATGATTGCGCCGGGCGGAAGGTCGGCAAGCGACGTGTGCTCGGAACCCTCCGGGAAGAGCAACACATCTCGGACATCCGGCCGCTCCATGTACGCGGCGAAGATGAGTCCCCTGGGCAACGGCACATCGCCCGGCACGTCCTTGACGCAGTGCACCGCCGCGTCGATGTCGCCACGCTGAAGCATGGTGTCGATCTCGCGGACATAGAGCCCCTTGCCGCCGAGCTGGGCAAGGTCCCCCTGCCACTTGTCGGCTTCGGTCGTGACCGGTACCACCTCAGTTTGAAGTTCCGGCTCGTACTGCCGCAGAGCGGCAATCACCATGTCGGTCTGAGTGAGAGCGAGCGGGGAGCTACGGGTTCCGATCCGAAGGGTCCGCTCCGGGAAGTCGACCATGTCAGTCCATCCTTTCGTGTCGTGTCTCTCGATAGGTAACGCTGCCAGGAAGCTGAAGGGGCGCCCTGATGCGGGCAGCGACGGCCGGATGCAGCAGGGCCTTCGCTTCGTCGCGGGTCGCCCAGCGCCATGCCGAAAGCTCCCGGGCCTGAAGGGAGATGCGATCCGTGTCGACACTGCTGAGCACCGGTCCGGACCACAGAAAGACGAGTCGATCACGAGCGCCAGGGCGACGGGCTTGCGCCCACTCCACGGCGAACAGGTCGTCGTCCCGGAGGTCGGGACGGAACCCCAGCTCTTCCCAGGTTTCCCGCAACGCGGCGTCCAACGGGGATTCCCCAGGCTCAACGACACCGCCCGGCAAGTGCCACGTGTCGAGTCCTGCGGCTTGCACGATCATCAACCGAGACGCCGGGTCCGTGAACAGTACGTACGACGTAACGGGGTGTCCGGGTGCGGCCCTGGGCACAGCGGTTCCTTCCTGTTAGGTCCACCCTTGCCTAATTCGCCGGCTGGAACGGGAGTCTGTGAGCCCGTGGCGGGCGGTCAGATCGGGTCGCCTCGAAGCGGTTTTCGATATGAGGCGGTCCCGCGCACTTGAGGGACCAGTAGATTGGCCGTCCCTGTGAGTTGATGTCCCGGAACGTCACGACGGTGCATCGCACCAACCCGCTGATCGGGTCGCCGGTGCGCTGCCGTCCGAGGAAGATGCCCCGGCGCCCGTCGGGGTGCTCGTAGAGCCGCAGCAACGCGGGGAGCTTCAGGTCGTCAACGCACCCGCCCTCGGACCTACGTGGGCAGTCACAGCCGGGCGCTCCCGCGAGCGTCAGCGCCTCGGCATCCGAGTCGAAGACGGGTCGGCCGTCCGGAACCGGTACGTACCCGGCACCAACGGCTTCGACTCGCTTCTGCTTCCGGGGCATCATTCTGGTCTTTCCTGATGGTGTGGTTGACGACCGGGGCGGGGGCCCCGAAGGGTGGTCCTGTTGGACGGCCCCGCCCGCCATGCCGGGGGTGCCCACATGGCGGACGAGACCCCTTCCCGCGGCCTGCCTACTTCACAGCCCCAGGGCAGGCCGCAGGGCTCTAGAACGGCCTACTCGTCGGCCGTTGTCTCCGGGGGCTTCTTCGGGGCTTCCTGAGGGTCGGCGGGGTCTTCGAGCCAGTGCTCAAGCTCTCCGTCACCGAATGATTCACCGCTGATCCACGACACGCGGTCACTCCTTCGAGAGCCCGAAGATCTGCCGGTCCAACTCCGCCCGAAGCCTCAGATGCCGGGGGGTCATCTGAGCACGCTCGTCACGGATGATCTGGCGCCGCCTGGGACTGAACACCGTCACAGGCCAGACGAACTGAAGGTGCAAGCCCCAAGCCATCCGGGCACTGACCGCCGGATGAGTGATGCGATGCGCCCACAGGCGCACCCGGCGGTTCATGCGGCCTCGCCGGCCGACTGGATACCCCGCCCGCGAGGTTTCGACGGGACCATGACGGGGATCAACTTCGGCTTGTCCGAGACGGGTTGAACCGATGCGGGTTTCGTCGTCCACTCGATGCCACCATGTTCCGGTCGCAGGTAGACCTGCCCGGACTCGGTGGCCATGTAGGCACCGTGGATGCCGTTGTGGGCCATGTCACGAACGATCTCGCCGAGCTGCGGTACGTAGAGGGGTTCCGGGGGGTTCTTCCGCCGTGCCAATGTCCGCTCCGTTCCGTAGTGCGATGACTACCGGGGGCGCCAACTGTCCTCTAGGCTCTGCATCTGTTCAACTCGTCGACTTTGTTTGATTGGTAGGGCGAACCCCTGTGAACAAACGTGAGCTTGATCCGGAGAGCTCCCCGGCCGCCAAGTTCGGAGCTCTTCTACGCACGTCACGCGAACAACGAGGTTGGACTCAGGAGCATCTCGCCGCACTCGCTGGTGTCACGTCGTCGTACATCTCGGCTCTCGAAATTGGCCGAAGGAAACCAAACCAACGCATCTCAACAGCACTTGACAGAGCGTTTGGTTCGGGAGAGCAGTTTCTGAGCAAGTGGCGAGAAGCCGGTCACGGCGTCCTGTTCGAAGGCTTTGACGAGTACCTACGCCACGAGTCGGAAGCCGCGGTGCTGCGCTTGTTCGAGATCAACATCGTTCCGAGCCTGCTCCAAACCCCTGAGTACATCCGGGCCTACCAGGAGGCACCCGTACTGAGAGGGGTTGCGACTCAACGGCAGGCTGACGAACGAACCGAGCGGCTGCTCGACAGGCAACGGTCCCTCGTTCAGGACCCGGCGCCCCTCGTCCAAGCGGTCATAGATGAGGGAGCGTTGCGACGACCTATCGGGGGCCGCGACGTCATGATCTCGCAACTCAAGTATCTGGAGTCCCTTGCCGCACAACCCAGGTTCCTGGTGCAAGTGAGCCCGTTCTCGGCGGGGGAGAGCCGGCCGTTTGCGCACCCAATTACGTTGCTGACCACGTCGAACAGGTCCATCGTTGGCTATGGCGAGACGGAACGACGGGGCTTCCTTGAACGCGACGCCAAGACGTTGGCGGACTGGACCAGTGAGTACGATCACCTCCAGGCCGAGGCGTTGCCCCGAGCGGCGAGCCGAGAGTTCATTCGAGACGTGCGGAAAGGCTTTGAGCATGGATGATCTACGCAACGCCACTTGGTACAAGAGCTCCTACAGCGCCCAGGCAGGACAGTGCATCGAGGTATCGCCCAGCCTGCCTGGCGCCGTCCCCGTCCGTGACTCCAAGGACCCTGAGGGCCCGGCACTGGTGTTCCCTGCCGCCGCCTGGTCGGCCTTCGTGGCTGCCATTCAGGCTGATGAGTTCGGCGACGTCTGAGGTCCGGCCAAACGAAAGAACCGCCCCGACCTGTAGGCCGGGGCGGTTTGCTTTGCTTCGAACGATCAGAGCAGTGCGAGGAACGGGTTCTCGGTTGCAGACGTCGGTGTCCGTGCGGGCAGCGGAGCCGGGGCAGGGATGTTGACCTTGGCCGGACGGTAGGTGTCCATGCGGACCACGGTGGCCGGGCGTTCGTCACGCTGGGTTCGTGGCCGGCTGTTCGGAGCGTGACTGGACTCTTCTTCGGTCAGGGTGTAGACCGTGGCCGGGCGGCCGAGGCCGGAGCGGTCGAGAGTGACCTTGACCCCGGGCAGTGCCTTGACCTCATCAGCGGAGGCACCCACGTACGGCAGAAGGTCTGAAGACCTCACCTTGCCTCCGTGCATCTCGATCCGGGCCCGGACCTTCTCCGCCAGCGTCGGCACCCGGCGGACGGGCTTGGCCGCCTCTGTGACCCCGGTGATCCCCACCGCGCACCGGACGCTGTAGCGCACCAGGGAGAAGGCGGCCGACAGACAGGCGTGGTCGATCACATCGGACCGCTCAGAGGCGGCCAGGCAGGCGGCCACCCGGATCGTTTGTTCGGCCGTCCGCTCGACGTACACGGCCTGTGCCTCGGGAAGGTTCTCCGATATGACGCGGGCGTACCGGCGGACGGTCTTCCACAGTGGCCGGGCGTCGTCTCCAAGGCTAATTACGTGCCTGTCGCCTGCTGCCCAGTAGTAGGCCTGTGTGATGTCCCGACCGTCCACCTCAGGCAGAGTGACCGCGTCGTCATCCAACATCGGCACGGACCCCAGACTGAAGGGCATGATCCTGTTGTAGGACCCTCCGGCCGCCTCCGTGGCACCGATGTACTTGATCCAGTCGGAAGGGGTGATGTGCGTGTGCATCACGAGCGCGGGATCTTCGACGGCCTGTGCGCCTTCCTTGGTTGTGTTGCGGATCGGGGCGCCGTCCCACGCGCTACGTAGCTTGGCCGTGAACGAGGGGTCGCGCTTCACCCTGCGCAGTACTTCGGACCACTCTTCCTCACACACCAGGGCCCGGACGTCGCGCCCGGCCTCCGTCTCCTCCGTGGCTTCCACCTGTTCGGCGAGATAGTTCACGAGGCTTGCACCGGACGTGATGCCGGACGTGGTGTGAGTCTCAAGGAAGCGGCCAAGGGCAGGCTTCATGATGTGCTGAGCAGCCCGCAGTGCCGTGCCCTTACCCCTGCCGGTACCTCCGACCAGTGCGGACCACAAAAGCGCCGGACGGGCGTTACCCCGGCTGGACACCTTGACGGTCTGGCCGATGGCTGCACTCCACATGCTGAGCGCGGCCACGTAGATGCCGACCGGATCGCACTCAACGTACGGGCTCACCTCTTCGACGGCCCGGCCGATGGGCCCGTACAACGTGATGGTGCTCAACTTCTCTTCTCCTGAGACTGGTTGGGATCGGGTGGCCGGGTCGGCCCGGCCACCCCAGATGCGCGCTGCTGGTCAGGCCGCTTGCTTGGTGGCCACGCGGTAGGCGTGGCGGACGGAGGAGGGAATGGGGCCCTTGGCGCTCACCGTGACGCCCTGAGCCTTGGCCCAGTCGCGTATGGCCTGTGCTTCGGTCTTGACCGTGGAACGGTCCGCCCGTACCGCCTGAGCGTCCTTCCTCACCGGTTCGGGAAGCGGGTCACCACCCTTGAACTCTCCGGCGCACACTGCGTCTCGGAAGGCCCCGGGCCTGGCAGCGTCGAAGCAGGGGATGCCGAACCCAACTGCGTCTTGCAGCTTCTTAGTTGCCCGCTCCGCACCCTCACCGCAGATGATCAGAACGGTGCTGCTGTCTGCCCGCCCCACAACCTCGTAACCCATGCGGCGGACGGCCTCCCTGGCGTCGTCCCACTCGTACCCCGGGATCTCGCCGGACACCATCACAGTGGGACGGACCTCCGGCTCAGCCTCGGTCTCGTGATCCTCTTCGGGGTCGTGGTCGACCTCTGCGACGGTTACGGTCGGCGCAACAGCAACCGGCGCAGCCTGAGGCTGGCCAGGGACACCAAGCGCATCCATCAGGTGACGAGTGAAGACAACCCCGTGCTCCAAGCACAGATCCCATGCGTGACCGGCGATGGTCAGAGTCTCCGTGGCCTCTTCCTCCCCGCCGTCCTTGGCAAGGTGGGCATCACAGAAAACACGCTCAACAGGTACCAGGACAGTCGTGCGCATGGGTTCTTTCGATCCTTAGTGGAGTGAGTTCCAGTGGTTCAGCCGGAGCCTTGCTTCTTACGGCTGCCATTCCCGCCCACCGGCCCGACCGGCGAACGCCTTAATTCTGCCACCCATAACCCAAGGAGGGCCCTATGTGTGCATCACGACTACATTTCTTCTAGGTAACTGTATGATAAATACATAGGGGGTAATGCCTTATTCGAAAGAGAGAGGACCCACCGGGGGTGGGTTCCTCTCGTCGTGTACGGGTTTCAAGTCTTCGGCCGGCAGGCCGCTATCCGGGCGGATCTGGGCCAGTTTCACCGCCTGAGGCATCTTCTCGGGTCCGAAGCGACTGCAAGTGGCCCCTGGATGGGTGCTCTTTGCCCTAATTGGCTTCCCGGCGCCCGGAAAGTCGCTCCTGGACACATACTGTTCCGGTTTTCAAAGCAAATAAGCGGGCCCCCGCCGAGAAGGCGAGGGCCCGCGAAGGAAGTGGGTTAGGAAGTAGGCCAGTCCACAGCGGCGCGAAGAATACCCTTGGACGGCTTGGTCTCATCGAAGGTCTGATCCGGCTTCACCGTATCCAGTCCAGGGAATCGAACGACCTTTCCGCCGTAGAGGTGGAGATTATCGATGTAGTCGGCCCGGTACTTCTCCGACTGGCCCTGACGGAAGCCCGTGAACTGAGACGCGTAGGTGCTGAAATCCGAGTGCCCGGCGACGATGTCTACTCCGGCCGGCATGGCCGTGGTGGACAGGACGGTGAAGCCAGCCAGGCGGGCAACCACACCATTCTTGGTCGCTCCGGCCTCGCCATAGGCACCGGCGTTGGCAATCGCCGGATGCTCAATCAGGTACCGCTTCACGCGGGGCGAAACGACCACGTAGCGGCCCTCTGGAATGTCGTTGCTGTCCAGGGCCAGCATGAGGTCCAGGATGGCACTGTAGAGGGCCTGGGGGGCGTTTCCAGCGGTCACCTTGACATTCGGCACGGCAGTGGCGCCAGCGGCGATCACACGACCCATGAAGCTGTCTGCCTCACGAGCCAGGGCTCGCACCATTTCCTTGTTGATCGGGGACTCCATAGCCCCGGCCACCTGCACCCGCTCGATGTTCTCAACGAGCAGCTGGAGAAACTTCGCCTCGGTGATGTGGAGGAGCTGGTCCACCGTTTCCGGCCGCTGGGCGGTCATGCCCTCAGGGAGCTTGTAGTCACCCACGGTCGGGCGGGTCAGGCTGTTGATGTGGACCGCGTCGCCGCGCTGGCGAATATCGCCCTCGTAGGAACGATTACTGACGATACGGGAACCCCAGACGAGCAGCGGGTCAAACTGCGTGAGAAGGCCAGACGTCCACTCCTCGCTAACGAAGGTTCCGGAAAGCTGATTCTGGTAGCTGTGTGCCAAAGTGACTCCTAATGATTAGCGGTGCTGAAGAGGGAGGGACTACGAGTTGCGGAGAACAGGGATGGTGTAGTCCTGCCATGGGTGCTGGGGCTCCGCGGCCTTCAGGAATGGTGCGATTGCCTCGCTGATGATCTCCGGGGACGGTAGGCCGTCCTTGCCGAGCAGCCTGGAGGCATCCAGGAACTCAAATACAGCCTCAGGGAATACAGCGCCAGCCTGGGCGGCCTGGTCCCTGATCATCGCCAGAACGCTCCCGCTGCCGAAGCCTGTGGGGCAGGAATTTGTAGCAGTGTCAGTCATGAGGACTCCAGAGGATTAGCGGTGACGGGCATCGAGAGACGGGGCAGGAGGATTTGGGGCGGTTCCACGGTGGTATCCGGCGCCCTGAAGAACCGGAAAGGCCTTGGCTGCCTGATTCGCACGTTCCTTCTCGATCGCCTCATGGACGGCCTCGGTATTCGTAGTGCCGTCCTCGGAAAGGAAGCAGTTCGGGTCGTAGTACTCGGCCAGAACGGTCACGCCCGCAATGGCGGCCTGGGTCCTCAGCTCAGCCAGTGCAAGCTTGCCCGCGTACTCGCGCTGAATCTCTGCCCGGATGGCCTGGGCAGGGTCAGCCGGCACTGCCTCCGGAGAACCGGAATCACCAGCGAGAGTCTGTTCGTCGCTCATGGCGACACCTCCTAGTCAGAACTAAATATCAAGAGAGAAGAGAGAGTAAGAGAAGTAAGCCGCCTTAAGGGGCGGCTATATCTCACAACAGGACAACGTGGAGAAGACGGGCCCCTTCCCCCAGGAATTTAACTTCACAGGGGATAGGGACACTCTCCGGTTGTGTGCTGTGGTCTCACAGGCAGGTATCCGCAGAGCCGCATTCGAGCATCTTCACAACGTGCTCTGGACTTCGAACGGGCCCGGACTCTCGTCCGCGTCAGAGGACCACCGCCCAGTGGTCTTGACTCCAAGGGAGAACTTCCCTCACCTATAAGAATTAACGGACGCACCCATGGTGAACGGTTCCATGGCGGGCACTGGGCCCCGGGTGCACAGGGGCTCTGCATGCCACCAGGGCCGGGCCGATCCGATCACTGACAGCCGGGTATTGGTCCGGCCCGTTTCCGGCCCGGTCTTTGCCTCCCTGGCGTCCCGGAACCACAGCTGGACCGTACGGCGGTCTTCGCTGTTGGAGTACCGGAGGTCAGGGTGAACACGTCGTTCCCGTTCGGATCGGCTGTCATGGGCCATGGGTGGGGTTTCGAACTGCAAGACGTCTTCGGTATGGACCCCGGCGCGCCAGGCGATATCGAGGGCGTCCGCCCTGTCAGGCCGGCGCTTGGGTTGCAGGCCGTCCCGCTTGCGCTGCCGCGACTGCGCGCGGCCCACGTTTTCCCGCCTCCGTCGGCACTGGGGATGGGCTGGATTCGCAGCTGGATTCGGCCCTCGCATACCAATCGGACGTTCATGGACGTACGGCTCACGACATGTCGCGCATACGAGCTTTACTCGCTTCACGGCTGGTGTGGTCAGGTTCTTCTCCTGGAATGAAGACGGCCCCCGAAGTGCCTCGGGGGCCGTCTGGGTGGTTCGAAAGAACTAATGCGCCTGCTGGTCCAGCCACCTCTCCAGGTCTCCAGGTCGGCACCGGAGGGACTGGCCGACCTTCCGGAACGGGATGCCTTCACTTCTCCATTGGGAGTAGACCCAACTCCTTGGCTTGTGAAGGTAGTTGGCTACGTCGTCCACCGTCATGAGGATTCGGTTCAAATGTTGTCCCCTGCTGCGGTCCGGTGGGCGGCGTTTCTGCCCGTTGCTGTCCGGCCTGTTTCCAGAACAACATGCCCGAACATGTGGCAGCAAGTTCAAATTAAGTGATCCCCGACACGTTTCCGAACTTGACGCAGCATGTTCGACTTGAGCTATGGTCGTGCCATGACCTCACAAACGAACGAACCTGGACTTCCTCCGGGCTGGCATCACGAGGGTGACTCGCTGGTCTGGGCACGGTCCTACGGGCCGTGGCTCGTCAAGGCCCGGTGCCCCTCCGGCGCGCCCTTCACCGGTCCCTCGGAACTGACCATCCACCTCGCCGTGGGCAGCAGCGTCGAAGAGGTCGAGGAGGGGATGGCCGCGGCTCTGGAGACGGACGGCATTCCGGCCAGCCTGCTCCGACAGCTTCCCTTCGCTGAGATCAAGGCCCAGGCCCGCGCCGTGCTGGCCCAGGCGCAGGACCAGGCGCCGGCCGAGCCGTGGCCGGTACCGGCACGCTGCCGGACCGACCTGGACTACGCCCTGCTGGTGGCCGAACTGGTCCGGATGAGGGCGACGGGAACCACGGCGCCGCAACAGGGGCTCGCGGACCGCTTGGGGATCGGCAAGGCGACCTTGTCCGAGCGGGTGAAGCGGGCCAAGGCACTCGGACTGTGGGACGGGAAGCAGCTCACGAACAAAGCATCTGAGCTGCTGGCCGAGTGGAAGAACGAACGAGAGGAGCGGTAGCACCAGTGGCAAAGCGCGGTAACGGGCTCGGTGGGAGCCCGACGGAGATCGTCCGCAAGGGTCGACCGAACACCTGGGGCGTCCGCACGCCCCTCCACTTCAACCCCGCTACCGGTAAGCGGGAGCGGTACTGGATAGGCCGGGAGTACGCCAGCAAGACCGAGGCGGAGAAGGCGCTTCGCAAGTGGCACAACGAGCACGACGAAGGGGAGCTCACCCCGCGCTCGGACATGACCGTCGGCGACCTCATGGACCGGTGGCTGAGCCAGCATCGGGGAGAGGACACCACCAAGCGGGGATACGAGCCGAAGGTCAGGCTGCACATCAAGCCCCACATCGGTTCAGAGAAGGTCGTGGAGGTCACCGACGACCGGTTGAACGATCTCTACCGGCTGCTGGAGACCACGCCGTGCCAGACCAACGGGGGTAGGCCCCTGGGGCCGAAGAGCGTCCGGCACATCCACAACGCCATCTCGGCGGCCTTCGAGACCGTCACCGGCCCCCGGCGGCTGCTCAAGGTCAACCCGGCCGTGACGGCCACCCCTCCGACCGAGCGCCAGATCAGGGCGGCCGAACCCGACTTTCCGACCCTGAATGATCAGGAGACGTCTCACTTCCTCGGTGAGATCTGGAAGCCGTGCGGCAACCGGGCCTGCGACGGCGGCCTCACCCATCACTGCCTGAGGGACGCTCCGCTGTGGACGTCGTACGCGGCTACGTCCTGCCGTCGTAGTGAGGTGCTGGGGTGGATGTGGGACCTGATCAATTGGGACGAGGGTTCGATCGAACTTGCCTGGGTGGTTGTCGAGGAAGGCAACACGTTCCGGCTGCGGAAGCTCACGAAGGACGGAGACGACAACGCGGTCATCTACGTTGATCAAGCCCTGCTGAACGTCCTCAAGTGGCAGAAGGCCCGGCAGGACGCGGAGAGAGCCCTTCTCGGGCCCGGGTGGGTCGATCACGGTCTCGTGTTCGCCCGGGACGGGTTCAAGCTCCAGAAGGCCGCCAAGGCCGGTGGGCCCCAGGACCCGGAGAAGGTGTCCGCCCGGTGGCGGACGGCCCGGAACCGGCTGCACCTGCCGGAGAACTTCCGGCTGCATGACTGGCGGGGGTCGAAGATTACGAACGATCTCGACAATCACGAGAACCCTGTAGAGGTCTCTGCCAATGCTCGGCATCACTCGCCGGGCTACACGATGTCCCGCTATGGCCGCCGTCGTGCTGAGGGAGCTAAGAAGCTGGCTGCTTCGAGTGCCAGCCGGATCGGCCTCTCGTCCCTGGTCTGACCAGGCAATCTCTAGGTCTGTTGGTCACGTGGTTGGTCACGCCACGGCCTAGAAAAGCAAAAAACCCCTGATAAACAGGGGTCTTAGCTGGTGTCCGAGGGGGGACTTGAACCCCCACGCCCGATAAAGGGCACTAGCACCTCAAGCTAGCGCGTCTGCCATTCCGCCACCCGGACCGGGTGTTTGTCTTTGCGGCCTTGTCGGTCGCGCTGACAGATGTAACTGTAGCAAAGATCGGCTGGCGGTCCCAAAACGGCCGGGGGTGGGAGTGCGGGGCCGGTGACGGGGGCTGGTGGTGGCGTGTGGCGGGGGTGTGACCAGGGGGTTTCGGGAGGTGTCCGCGGGCTTCGCGGGGTGGATCCGGGTGGGGGGCTGGGGGAGGATGGGCGGACGTGCTCGTACGACCTGGGTGCAGGTCCTGGGGGTGGCGCGCTGTCGCGTCCGTGCGGGCAGAGACGAGGAGTGACCGTGAGCGAGCGGAGCGAGTCGACGGAGCGGGCGGCGGCGCCGAAGGTGACGGCCGAGTCGGAGGTCGCCGGGATCTGCCGCGATCTGATCCGGATCGACACCAGCAACTACGGTGACGGTTCCGGGCCGGGGGAGCGGAAGGCCGCCGAGTACGTGGCCGAGCAGCTTGCCGAGTTCGGGATCGAACCGCAGATCTTCGAGTCGGCCAAGGGCCGCGCCTCGACCGTCGTCCGGATCGAGGGGGAGGACCGCTCGCGCCCGGGTCTGCTGATCCACGGCCACACCGACGTGGTGCCGGCCAATGCCGCGGACTGGACGTACGACCCGTTCGCGGGCGAGATCGCGGACGGCTGTGTCTGGGGGCGCGGCGCGGTCGACATGAAGGACATGGACGCGATGACGCTGGCGGTGGTCCGCGACCGCCTGCGCACCGGCCGCAAGCCCCCGCGTGACCTGGTGCTGGCCTTCGTCGCGGACGAGGAGGCGGGCGGCACGTACGGCGCCCGGTACCTGGTGGACAAGCACCCGGACCTGTTCGAGGGCGTGACCGAGGGCATCGGCGAGGTCGGCGGCTTCTCCTTCACCGTCAACGACCAGGTCCGGCTGTACCTGGTGGAGACGGCCGAGAAGGGCATGCACTGGATGCGGCTCACGGTCGAGGGCCGGGCCGGGCACGGGTCGATGGAGAACGACGACAACGCCATCACCGAGCTGTGCGAGGCGGTGGCCCGCCTCGGGCGGCACACCTTCCCGCTGCGGATCACCAAGACCGTCCGGGCTTTCCTGGACGAGCTGTCGGACGCGCTCGGCGTCAAGCTCGACCCGGAGAACATGGACGAGACGCTGCGGGTGCTGGGCGGCATCGCCAAGATGATCGGCACCACGCTGCGCAACACCGCCCAGCCGACCATGCTCGGCGCCGGCTACAAGGTGAACGTGATCCCCGGGCAGGCGACGGCGCACGTGGACGGGCGCTTCCTGCCCGGCTACGAGGAGGAGTTCCTGGCCGAGCTGGACAGCGTGCTCGGCCCGCGGGTGAAGCGCGAGAGCCTGCACTCGGACAAGGCGATCGAGACCAGCTTCGACGGGGCGCTGGTCGAGGCGATGCAGACCGCGCTGCGGGCGGAGGACCCGATCGCGCGGGCCGTGCCGTACTGCCTCTCCGGCGGCACGGACGCCAAGTCGTTCCAGGACCTCGGCATCCGCTGCTTCGGCTTCGCGCCGCTCCAGCTGCCGCCGGAGCTGGACTTCGCGGGGATGTTCCACGGTGTCGACGAGCGGGTGCCGGTGGACGGTCTGAAGTTCGGCGTTCGGGTGCTGGACCGGTTCATCGACGCCTGCTGACCGAGGTCCGCCGGGCCGGCGCGAGCCGGGCGCAGTGACCGGACGGCCCGTTCCCGGAGTGCCGGGGGCGGGCCGACCGCATTGTCCGAGCTAATGATTTGGGACAGCGAGGAGGAGATCGACAGAAACGATTCTGCTTGACTATTCGGGTCGATCATCTGTGCGGTGAATCACCGTTGCGGGTGAATGGGCGGAGCGCTCCGTACCCCGTTTGCCACACTCTCGTTCACTCCTATGCAGCCCGCCGAACGGGTCGCGTTATCCATACAGGAGGAATGATGAAGGTCAAGAAGATCGCCGCCGTTGCCGCCGCCACCGGCGGCCTGGTGCTGGCCGCCGCCGGTATCGCGTCCGCTCACGGTGGCGCCGCCGCCAACGGTGTGGCCGCCGGCTCCCCGGGCGTCGTCTCGGGCAACCAGATCCAGGTCCCGGTGCACATCCCCGTGAACCTCTGCGGCAACACCATCGACGTGATCGGTGTGCTGAACCCGGCGTTCGGCAACCACTGCGCCAACTTCTGAGTCGCGCAGGCTTCTGAGCGCCCGATTGACCGCATGATCGGCTGATCATCGGATCGACTCGCTCGGCCCCCGGGTGGCGGAAACGCCGCACCGGGGGCGCTTGCCTGCTCAGGGCCGGGCGGGGTTCCCTCAGGGGTGGTCGGGGTCATCCCTCGATCGGGTGAAAGAGGTTTGTTTCTCCCAACTTCTCCGCCGGACCTTCGTTATTCCGTGTGCACGCGGAGACCTTGCTATCCATTCGGAAATTCCGACTTTCAGCAGGTCGTCCTGTCGTCTCAATATGTCAGGGGAAAATATGAGGAATGTAGCCAAGAAGGGGCTCCTCACGGCTGTGGCCGCCGGTGGCGTTCTGGCCTCGGCCGCCGGCTACGCCTATGCGGGCGCCGACGCGCAGGGGGTCGCGGCCGGTTCGCCGGGCGTGGCCTCCGGGAACTCGGTGCAGGTGCCGATCGAGGTGCCGATCAACGCCTGCGGCAACACCGTCGACGTGATCGGCCTGCTGAACCCGGCGTACGGCAACCACTGCGCCAACGTCAGCGGGCACCCCGGTGGGGCCGGATCCGGCCACGCGGGTTCGGGCACCGCGGGTTCGGGCAACGCGGGCTCCGGTCACGCGGGTTCGGGCAGCGCGGGCGCGGGCCAGGCCTCCTCCGGCCAGACCGCCTCCGGGGCGTCGGCCTCCGGAACGGCGGCCGGCTCGCCCGGTGTGCTCTCCGGGAACAGCGTCCAGGCGCCCGTGGACATCCCGGTCAACGCCTGCGGCAACACCGTCGACGTGGTCGGCGTCGGCAACCCCGCGTTCGGCAACGGCTGCGGCAATGTGAGTGCCCCGGTGGCCCCGCCGCACCACGAGTGCTCCGAGGAGTGCGTCTCGCCCTCGCCGACGCCCTGCCCCGGCCAGCCGTGCACGCCGACCTCTCCGCCCACCGGGGAGACCCCGCCGCCCACTCCGCGGTCGGTCACCCCCACTCCCACCCCGCCGGTGACCCCTGGCACGCGCACGACCCCGGCCAGTAGCCCGAGCGGCTCGGCGACTCCGGTCTCGGGCGTCACCAAGGGCTCCACGCCCGGTGGTGGCCAGCTGGCGGCGACCGGCGCGGGCAGCACCGAGCTGCTCGGCGCGGCCGGTCTGGCGCTGCTGCTCGGTGGTGGCGTCCTCTACCGCCGTTCCCGCGCCGGCGCGCGCTGAGCCGGGCGCCTCGATCGGAGGCGGCGGTCGATGTCGCGCGCCCCGCGGCCGTCGGACAGAACGGACGGCCGCAGGGCGCGTGAATGCTCAGGGAGCCCTCAGGACGGGCTCGGCACCTGGGAAGTCGGCGTCGGACGGGCCGGGGCCGGAAGGGTTGGGGCAGGGCGGCCGGGCAGTGACACCCAGACCGTGAACGCCCGGGGGGAGTGCCCGGGGTGGGAAAGGTTCGGGGCGGTGCGCCCGTCACCAGCTCCTGACCTGCCGGATGATCCGCCGCCGCAGCAGCACCGTCCGGCTGCCGTCGGGGAACAGGCGTAGTCTGTCCAGCTCCCAGTGCCCGTACTCGGCGTGCTCGGTGAGCAGTTGGCGTGCCGCGTTGCGGCTGGTGCCGCGCGGCATGCGCAGCGACTGGTACTCGTACTCCGGCTGCCGGACCGGCTTCGGTGGGGTCAAAACGCTCCTCCTGAGGGACACCTGCGGGCAAGCCTACGGCCTGCCTCCGACAACCGGCCGGGTATTTTCGGCCTCGCTCCCCACGCGCCCCTCGCGCGCTCCCTCCGGAGCCCGTCGGCCCGCAGCGGGCCCGCAGCCGTCCGTGGGCCGGCCCGCTGCCGGCCGCTTTCCGTCCGTCGGCCACCCGCCCGCCTGACTGTTCGTCAGCTTTGCTTCTCCTGCTGACGGGATACCCGGAACACGGCTCGCGAAGCGGCACCGGGCGGACCCCGCAGTGCCGTTTCGCGCCCCTCGCACAGGGCGTGCGCGGGCACAGAAGCACGCGGATCGGACATCAGGGGGGAAGTTGCGGTGAAATCGCGGGTGTAGGTGACAACCGCTGTGCGTGGTGACGCCGAGGGGAGATAGCGTCTGCACCATGTCTGATGCCGCGCAGCCCACCATTGCCGAGGTACGCGCCGCCGCCGAGGCGGTCAAGGCCGCCATCGACCGTCATCTGGAAGCGGTGTCAAGCCCCAGCGCAGCGGACGATCCCGCTGTGTTCGCCGCCTACGAGCAGCTCGCGACGGCGGCCATCGCCTACGACCAACTCCTCTACGAGGTCTACGACGAGGTGACCCCCTTCGAGGTCCCCGGTGACGAGGGCCCGGGCGGCTTCCATGGCCCCGAACAGCCCGAGGCGATCAGCGTGCTGATCCGCCGCGACTACCACATCGTCGACTCGAAGCGGCTGCGCGCCCAGGCCGAGCGGCTGGACGACTCGCTGACCCCGGGCGGGGGCGGGACGAGCGGGGTGAACGCCGCGATCGGTGTGCTGTTCGGCGAGTACGAGCCGGACGAGATCGCCGCCCGAAGCGAGGAGTTCGGCCTGGAGGAGGCCGATTCGACGCTCTGGGTCGCCGCCGCCGAGCCGACCGAGCCGGGGGAGTGGCTGCCGGAGCCGTTCGAGCACGCCGACCCGCAGCTGCTGATCTGCCGGTTCGACGTCAGCGAGGTCTACGACGACGAGGACCCCGACGACTGACCGGGGCGGGCGCGGGTGCGCCTGCGCCTGCCACACGGTCGGGGGCGGTACCGGGACGGAAGGTCCGGGTACCGCCCCCGGCCGTTCGTCCGACAGCGCGCGGCCAGGATCCGACAAGGCGTTCGAAGCGGAAGGCACGCGACGCGGCGGCGGCTCGGGCGGTGCCGACGACAGCTCCGGCGACGAGCAGACCGGCGAGGCCGGCCGCGATGGTGCCCGAACGTTTCTGCGGGGGCGCGTGGTTTCGGACGTTTCTTTCGCAACGCGGGCGGCGTCAGAGCCGGCGCAGTGCTCCGCCGGTCTGGGTCATGCGTCCAAGGTTCGATCCACCGTTGCCATGAGCCTGCTTTATGGCGAGCCCCGAGCCCCGAGCCCCGGCCCGGCGACAGTCCCGCCCCGGCGACAGTCCCGCCCCGGCCCGCATCCGGGGCGGGCATGCCGACGGGCGGGGCCCGCGTGGGCCCCGCCCGTGGTGTGGTGAGCGACGGTCAGTACGTCTGGGCGGCGTTCTCGGCGAGGATCGCGCGCAGGCGGGTCGTCCGGGGCAGCGCCGGGCGCTCGGCGACGGCCTGCGGGAGCGCCGGACCGGCCGCGTGGACCACGGAGAGATGGCGCTCGCCGCGACCGAAGGCGGTGTAGACCCACTGCCGGGTGAGCGCCTGGGCCGCGTCGTCGGGCAGCACGACCACGGCGCCCGGCCAGCGGCGGCCGGCCGCCTGGTGGACGGTCAGCGCCCAACCGTGCCGCAGCCGGCCGGCCTCCGCGGGCGGGACGGTGCGCCGGGCGCCGTCGGCGTACTCCAGGTGCAGGCCGGCGGCGTCGCCGTCGAGCACCCGGGCCGGGCGGGTGATGCCGGGGGCGGGGGAGTCGACCACCCGGTCGCCCGGGTCGAAGCCTCCGAAGCGGCCGGGGCCGGGGTTGAGCCGGGCCTTCGCGGCGGCGTTGAGCGCCCGGGTGCCGGCGGTGCCGCCGTGGCCGGGGGTGAGCAGCACCACCTGCTCGGCGGGGATGCCGAGCGCGCGCGGAATGGAGTCGGTGAGCAGCTGGACGGCGCGATGGACGGCCTCGCCGCCGTCCTTGGCGGTCAGGATGACCACCTCCTTGTCGGGCGCCTCCACCGGCTGGAGTTCACCGATGCCGACGCCGGAGACCAGCTCGCCGATCGGGCCGAAGTCCGGGGTGCGGGAGGCCGTCGAGGGGCAGACCCGGGCGGCCAGCAGATCGGCGAAGAAGCGGCCCGGGCCGGCCGACCAGAGCTGACCCGGGTCACCGCTGAGGACCAGACGGGTGCCGTCGGCCAGCGACTCCAGCAGGGTGGCGGCCAGCTCGACGTCCAGCAGCGGCGCGTCCAGGACGACGAGTACGTCCAGGGCGAGCGCGCCGTCCGAGGAGCGGCCGGGGCCGGACACCCCGGAGAGCAGCTCGGCCAGGGTGGCGACCGGCACCGGCGGGTGGTCGGCCGCGCCGTCGGCCGTGCCGCCCGTCGCGGTGACGAGCGCGGCGAAGCTGTCCCGGCCCTGGTCGGTCCAGGTGGCGGCCCAGGCGCGCAGCCCGAGGCCGGTGGCGGCGTTCAGCAGGGCGGCGGGTTCGGCCCGGGCGGCCTCGCCGCCGGTGTGGGTGACCAGGGCGCTTTCGGCCGCCGCGCGGATCAGGGCGGTCGCGGAGGACGAGGGCGCCGCCTCGGCGGCCGCCTCCCAGGCGGCCGGGCCGGGGGCGACGGGCTCCGGCGCGCCCTCCTCGGGCGCGTCCTCCGCCACCTCGTGGGCCTCCGCTGCCTCGCCCGCCTCCGCCTCCGCCTCGCCCGCCTCCGCCTCGACGTCGACGTCCTCCCCGGGGGCGAAGGTGGACATCAGCCGGACCAGCCCGTCCGCCAGGCTCTCCTCCGCCAGCGCCAGCCGCTCCAGGGTGAGCAGCGTCCGGGTCGGCGGTTCGTCGTCCTCGTCGCCGCCGACGGCGGCCTGCGCCTCGGGCCCGGTCAGCTCCTCCTGGAAGGCCATCGCCCGGCCGTCCACCACCGCC
This sequence comes from Kitasatospora sp. NPDC088548, assembly GCF_044753005.1. Classification (NCBI taxonomy): domain Bacteria; kingdom Bacillati; phylum Actinomycetota; class Actinomycetes; order Kitasatosporales; family Streptomycetaceae; genus Kitasatospora; species Kitasatospora sp. NPDC088548. The sequence continues at coordinate 169,329 of NZ_JBIVMI010000009.1, read as the reverse complement.
GACTGCAGCGCGGTGGCGGAGTCCGGCAGACCGAGCCGGTCGAGCCCGGCCGCGACCTCGCCGATCTCCACGGCGGAGTGGCCGCGCAGCGCCGACTGCTCCAGCAGCCAGGGCACCAGCGCCTGGGCCCGGCGGGGGTCGCCAGGGCCGGCGGCGGGGCCGAGCAGGCCGCGGGCGAAGCCGTCCGCGTGCTCGGGGCGGACACCGGGCAGGGACAGCACCGCCCACGGATCGGCACGCAGCTGTTCGGCGGCGCCGTCGCCGAACTCGGCCACGGCGGCGGACGCGAGATCGGCGGGTGCGCCGCCCGCGGTCAGCACCTCGGCGGTGGCCCGCAGGGCCTGTGCCCGCTGCTCGTCCGTCACGGCGTGCGCCCGGGGCGGCGTCGGCCCGGCCGCCTCCGCCGGCGCGGTTCCACCGGCCGGGGCCGGGGCCGCCGCCACCGGAGTCGGGGACGACGGGCCCTGGGCCGCCGTGCCCTGGGCCGCCGTGCTCTGCGGCGCCGCGCTCGGCGAGGACGGGGCCTGCGAGGAGGAGGCCTGCGGTGCCGGGGCCTGCGGTGCCGGGATTCCGGACGCCGGGCCGATCTGCTGCTTCCCGGTCGCCCCGATCGCCCGGATCGCCGCCGCCACCGCCGCGACGGCGGCCGCCTTGTCGCCGCGGTCCGCGCCCGCCTGGTCGCCGCCGTCCACGCCCGCCGAGGTCTCCTCCTGAGCGCCGTTCTCCGTGTCACTCATCGTTCGCTCCAAGAAAGGTCACTCCACTGCTGGCGCCGGGCCTCCGCCGCAGGCGCGGCCGGCGTGGTCGGGCCGGCCGTGCCGCGCGCGGCGGCCCGGTCGGTCAGGTCGGTCGATCGGTCGATTCAGTTGGTCGGTGAGCGGCCGGGAACAGGCGGACCGCACCCGGGCCGTTCTACAGCTCGGTCCACCCCTGGTCCGGGTACCGGTGCACCGGCGACGAGATGTCGTCGAGCGCACCACGGATCTCACCCGGAAGCGTAAGCGCCTCCACCGACAGTGCCGCCTGCAGTTGCGCCACCGTCCGGGCGCCGACCAGCGCGCTGGCCACCCCGGGCCGGTCCCGGACCCAGGCCAGGGCCACCGCGAGCGGGCTGCTGGCCAGCCCGTCGGCGGCGGTGGCGACGGCGTCCACGATCCGCCGCGAGCGCTCCCCGAGGTACGGCTGGACGAAGCCGGACAGGTACGGCGAGGCGCCGCGCGAGTCCTGCGGCACGCCGTGCCGGTACTTGCCGGTGAGCACGCCCCGCCCGAGCGGCGAGGAGGCGAGCACGCCCACGCCCGCGTCCCGGGCCGCGGGCAGTGCCTCGCGCTCGATGCCCCGCTGGAGCAGCGAGTACTCCAGCTGCGCCCCGGCCAGCGGCGTGCGGCCGTGGTGGGCGTGCTGCCAGGTGGCGGCCTTGGCGAGCTGCCAGCCGCTGTAGTCGCAGACGCCGACGTACCGGGCGCGCCCGGAGGCCACGGCGATGTCGAGGGCGCTGAGCGTCTCCTCCATCGGCGTCGCCGGGTCGAAGGCGTGCACCTGGAGGAGGTCCACGTAGTCGGTGCCGAGGCGGCGGAGCGAGGCGTCCAGGGCGGTGAGCAGGTGGCCGCGGGAGCCGTCGAAGCGGCGGCCGGACTCCGGGACGCTGCCCGCCTTGGTGGCGATGATCAGCTCGGAGCGGGGGATCAGGTTCTCGGTGAGCCGGGAGAGCAGGTACTCGGCGCCCCCGTCGGCGTACACATCGGCGGTGTCGACCAGGTTGCCGCCGGCGTCCACGAACTCCTTGAGCTGCTCGGCGGCCTCGTGCTCGTCGGTGTCGCGGCCCCAGGCCATGGTGCCGAGGCCGAGCCGGGAGACCTGCAGCCCGGTACGGCCGAGGTGACGCTTTTCCATCGGACGGGCCCTCCACTGGCCGGTAAACGTGCAGGTGGGGAGAGGCTTCTCCACGTCGGCTGAGCGTAGCGGCCGGTGCCCGGACAGATGGGCCGACCCGCAGAACGATCACTACTCGCCCGGCTCGCCCGAATGTGACCAGGCCCACGACTACCGGCCAGTAGCATGACCGCCGGGCGCACGGCTACCCTCGCGGACAACCCGACTGGAAGGCATGGCACATGCGACTGGGCATCAACCTCGGCTACTGGGGACTCGGCATGGACGCCGACAACATCGCGGTCGCCGAAGAGGCCGACCGGCTGGGCTACTCGGTCTGCTGGGCGGCCGAGGCGTACGGCTCGGACGCCGCCACCGTGCTGTCGTTCGTCGCGGCCAGGACCGAACGGATCGACGTCGGCTCGGCCATCTTCCAGATCCCGGCCCGCACCCCGGCGATGACCGCGATGACGGCGGCCACCCTGGACACCCTCTCCGGCGGCCGGTTCCGGCTCGGCCTGGGCGTCTCCGGGCCGCAGGTCTCCGAGGGCTGGTACGGCGTGAAGTTCGACAAGCCGCTGGCCCGCACCCGCGAGTACGTCGAGATCATCCGCAAGGCGATGTCCCGTGAGCGCCTGGTCCACGAGGGCGCCCACTGGACGCTGCCGCTGCCCGGCGGGCCCGGCAAGCCGATCAAGCTCACCGTGCACCCGGTGCGCGAGCACATCCCGCTGTACATCGCCGCGATCGGCCCGAAGAACCTGGAGCAGACCGGCGAGATCGCCGACGGCTGGCTCGGCATCTTCTTCTCGCCCGAGCACGCCGCGCTCTCCGTCGACCCGCTGCGGGCCGGCCGCGCCAGGACCGGTCAGAGCCTGGACGGCTTCGACCTCTGCCCGACCGTCACCATCGCGGTCGGCGAGGACGTCGCCGCGGGCGTCGACGCCCAGCGTTCGTACGCCGCGCTCTACATCGGCGGCATGGGCAGCAAGGAGAAGAACTTCTACAACCAGCTCGCCCGGCGGATGGGCTACGAGCAGGCGGCGGACGAGATCCAGCAGAGGTACCTCGCCAAGGACTACGCGGGCGCCGCCGCGGCCGTCCCGCACGACCTGATCGACGCCACCTCGCTGATCGGCGACACCGCCCGGATCGCGGACCGGATGCAGGCCTACGCCGACGCGGGCGTCACCACGCTCACCCTGGCCCCGTCCGGGTTCGGCCTGGACGAGCGGATCACGGCGCTGCGCACCGGCGTCGCGGCCCTGGAGCGCGCCGGGCTGGCCTGAGCCCGACCGCCCCGGCGCCGGCCGGGGCCCGCCCCGGGGACTCGGGGCGGGCCCGGCCGGCCGCGCGCTACAGCCAGTCGTGCCGCTTGAACACCCGGTGCAGCACCACGCAGACCGCCACCATCAGCGACAGCGCCGCCGGGTACCCCCAGGGCTGGCGCAGCTCGGGCATGTCGGCGAAGTTCATCCCGTACACACCCGCGATCATGGTCGGCACGGCGGCCAGCGCCGCCCAGGCCGAGATCTTCCGCATGTCGTTGTTCTGCTGCACGCTGACCTGCGCCAGGTTGGCGCTCAGGATGTCCGACAGCAGCCGGTCCATGCCGTCCACCTGGTCGTTGGCCCGGGCCAGGTGGTCGGCGACGTCCCGCAGGTACGGCAGCGCCCGGGGGGTGATGAACGGCACCCCGCCGCGTTCCAGCCGCAGCATCGGCTCCAGCAGCGGGCCGGTGGCCCGGCGGACCGTCATCAGCTGGCGCTTGTAGCCGTAGATCCGCCCGGCGTTGTCGCGGCCGACCCGGCCGGGGGCGAAGACGTCGGCCTCCAGCTCGTCCAGGTCGGCCTGGAGCCCGGTGGCGACGTCGGCGTACCCGTCCACCACCGTGTCGCAGACCGAGTGCAGCACCGCGCTCGGGCCGTACCGCAGCAGCTCAGGCTGCTCCTCCAGACGGGCCCGCAGGCCGCTGAGCGGGCTGTCGGTGCCGTGGCGGACCGTCATCACGAAGTCCTCGCCGACGAAGACCATCACCTCGCCGCTGGTCACCGCGTGCCCGCCGGGGTGGTAGCCGAGCGTCTTGAGCGCCACGAACAGCGAGCCCTGGTAGGCCTCGATCTTGGGGCGCTGGTGCGCGCTGACGGCGTCCTCGACGGCCAGCGGGTGCAGCGAGAACTCCTTGCTGACCTGGTCGAGTTCCTCGGCGGTCGGCTCGAACAGGCCTATCCAGACGAAGCTGCCCCGGCCGGCCGCCCGCGCGGCGGCCAGGGCGCCGGTGTGGTCGGCGGGCGCCTCGATCCGGAGGCCGTCGCGGTAGATGGCGCAGTGGACGATCATGCGGGACATTCTGACCCCTGCACGGCCGTCGTGGGGCCACCTCGCCCCGGCCGTCGTACCGGTCCGGCCCCGGCCGTCCCCGCCCGTCGTACCGGTCCGGGCCCGGAGCGGATCCCGGCCGGGAGGTCGTACGCTAGGCCCCATGCCCACCCTGCTGCTCGTCCGCCACGGCCGCTCCACCGCGAACACCGCCGGAATCCTGGCCGGTTGGACGCCCGGGGTGGACCTCGACGACACCGGGCGCGCCCAGGCCGCCGCGCTGGCCGGCCGGCTCGCCGGCATCCCGCTGGCCCGGGCGGTCAGCAGCCCGCTGGACCGCTGCCGGCAGACCCTGGAGCCGCTGCTCGCCGCCCGGCCCGAGCTGGGCGCGCCCACCGAGGACGACCGCCTCGGCGAGTGCCACTACGGGGAGTGGACCGGCCGCCCGCTCGCCGAGCTGGCCGGGGAGCCGCTCTGGCGCACCGTCCAGGACCACGCTGCCGCGGCCGCCTTCCCCGGCGGGGAGTCGCTGCGTGAGCTGAGCCACCGTACGGTGAGCGCCGTCCGCGAGTGGAACGAGAAGATCGCCGCCGACCACGGCGGGGACGCGGTCTGGATCGCCTGCTCGCACGGCGACGTGATCAAGGCCGTGGTGGCCGACGCCCTCGGCCTGCACCTCGACCACTTCCAGCGGATCAGCGTCGAGCCCTGCTCGGTCACCGCGATCCGCTACACCCCGCAGCGGCCCTTCGTGCTGAGAATGGGCGACACCGGCGACCTCTCCTCGCTCGCCCCCGGAACGGGCGGCGGCCAGGGCACTCCGGCCGGGGACGCGGTGGTCGGCGGCGCCACCGGCACCGCCTGAGGCCGGTCCCGCGGCCGGCCCGCCGTGGCCGGGTCCGCCCGCGGCGACCCGGCCGCCACCGCCCGGCCACCCGCCGGTCACCGACTCGGCTCCCCGGCCCCGGCCGGGAGGTCGTAGGGTGACTAGCGAGCCCCGCCACAGCCCAACCCATGACGTCATAACGATCCATACGATCGACACGATCCGGAGCGAGAGCGTGCCCCGTCAGGTCTTCTTCTACGACCAGCCCGAACGGTTCGTGGCCGGCACCGTCGGCCAGCCCGGCGCCCGGGCGTTCTACCTGCAGGCCAGCGCCCGGGGGCGGATCACCAGCGTGCTGCTGGAGAAGACCCAGGTCGCCGCGCTCGCGGAGCGGATCGAGGAGGTCCTCGACGAGGCCCTGCGGCGCAGCGGCGGCGACGCCGCCATCCCGGCCGCCGCCCCGCAGGACCTGCTCGACACCGCGCCGCTCGACCTGCCGCTGGAGCAGGAGTTCCGGGTCGGCACCATGGCCCTGGCCTGGGACAGCATCGACGGCTGCCTGGTGGTCGAGGCGCAGGCGGTGATCGAGGACGAGGAGGAGGACGGCGGGGACGCCGCCGAGGCGGTCTTCGAGGACGACGAGAAAGGCCCCGACATGCTGCGGGTGCGGCTCTCCGGCGCGATGGCCCGGGTGTTCGCCAAGCGGGCGCTGGACCTGGTCGCGGCCGGCCGCAAGCCCTGCCCGTTCTGCAACCTGCCGCTCGACCCGGAGGGCCATCTGTGCCCGCGCGCGAACGGTTACCGGCGCTGAACACCGAGACCCCGCCCGAGGCCGACCCGGCCGCCGCCGCGGCCCTGGCCGCCGACGTGCCCACCGCTCTGCTGCTGCTGCGCGAGGGCGAGCTGACCGTCCACGGCAGGCTCACCGACGCCTCCAACGCGGCGCTCTACTGCAGCGTCACGCTGGACTCGCTGACCGCGCAGGCCGTCTACAAGCCGGTCGCCGGTGAACGCCCGCTCTGGGACTTCCCGGACGGCACGCTGGCCGGCCGCGAGGTCGCCGCGTACGAGCTCGCCGCCGCCACCGGCTGGGCGCTGATACCGCCCACGGTGCTGCGCGAGGGCCCGTACGGGACGGGCATGGTGCAGCTCTGGGTCGAGCCGGACCCGGGCGCCGATCCGCTGCTCGCCCTCCAGGATCCGCGGGGCCCGGAGGCCGGCTGGCTGCCGATCGTCCGCGCGGAGGTCGGCGACGGCCGGACCGCGCTGCTGGTCCACCCCGACGACCGGCGGCTGCGCCGGATGGCGGTGCTGGACGCCGTCCTCAACAACGCCGACCGCAAGGGCGGTCATCTGATCGCCGCCGCCGACGGCCGGATCTACGGCATCGACCACGGCGTCACCTTCAACACCGAGGGCAAGCTGCGTACCCTGCTCTGGGGCTGGGCCGGGCAGCCGCTGCCCGACGAGGCGCTGGAGGTGCTGGCCGGGCTCGCCGAGCAGCTGGACGGTGCCCTCGGCGAGCGGCTCGCCCCGCACCTGACCGCGGCCGAACTCGCCGCCGCCCGCGCCCGGGTGGCCGAACTCCGTCGCACCGGCCGGCACCCGCTGCCGTCCGAGGAGTGGCCGTCCATCCCCTGGCCGCCGATCTGACCGCCCGTGCCCCGGGCCCGGTCCGGCCCGTCCCGCCGGGCGCATGATCTCCCGGGCCCGGCCAGGCCGGTGCCGCCGGGCGCACGACCGGCCGGACGGCACCCCAGTGGTCTGGACCGGTGGCGCGAGCGGCCGCAGACTGCTCCGATGGACGAGCGACGGACCACCCCCAACCCGCCGACCGCGCCCCACCGGACCGGCCGATGAGCGACACCCGCACGCTGGACCTGCCGATGCACCGTCTCCAGGTCCCGCTGCCGCACCTGCTGCCCTTCGCGATCGGCAGCTTCGACACCATCGGCCCGCTCTCCCGCGCGGGCTTCCCCCACCGGCATTCCTTCTACGAGATCGTCCTCGTCACCGGAGGCCGCGGTGCCCACGTGCTCGACCTGGTCCACCGGCCGCTGCGGCCGCCCCAGTTGTGCGTGATCGCGCCCGGCCAGGTGCACTACTGGGCGGACGCGGATGGTCTCACCGGACAGGTCGTGCTGTTCAACGAGGACTTCCTGTTCTCGCAGCCGAAGGACCTCACCGCGCTGCGCACCCTGGCCGCCCGGCCCGGTCTGCGGCTCGGTGAACAGGCCGGCGCCATCGGCGCGCTGCTGGCCGACATGGAGCACGAGTACCGGACCAGGGCGCCCGGTTACGCGGGTGTGCTGCGGGCGAGCCTGCACATCCTGATCGTCCGCGCGCTGCGGGCCGCGGTCCCCGGCGAGGGCGGTGCGGCGCCCGGCCGGTCGGCCGAACTGGCGTCCGCCTTCACCCGGTTGATCGGTCTGCCGGGCGGGGAGCAGCGCTCGGTGGCCTCCTGTGCGCAGGAGTTGGGCGTCTCGCCCGGCCATCTGCAGACTCTGGTCAAGCAGGTCACCGGCCGGACGCCGGGCCGGCTGATCCGCCAGCAGCAGACCCTGGAGGTCAAACGGCTGCTGGCCTGCACCGATTTGACGATTCGTCAGGTCGCTCGGGAGGCCGGCTTCGGTGATCCGGCCTACTTCTGCCGTTTCTTCCGCCGGGAGACCGGGATGACGCCGGGGGAGTTCCGGGCCCGGGTCGGAGGAAATCACCACGATCCCCGGATCGCGTCCATCGCCGCGGCCCCGGACGCCCCGTAGGTTGACTGCTGGCCGCCGGTGGCCGGCCCGGTCAGTCCGGGCGACCGCCGGCCCGGTCCTTGTCATGCCCCCACCATGGCAAGGACCGCCCACCCATCTCCAGTCCCACCCCCACGAAGGAGTCGGCGCATGCCCGCATCCGAAGAGCCCACCCCCGGGCCGGAGGGCCTGATCGACCGCCGGATCAGCCGCAAGACGGTCCTCAGGGCCGCCGCGGTGCTCGGCACCGCCCCGCTACTGGTCGGCGGCGGGGCCGCGCTGGCCCGCGACCGGGCCGGCACCGGCGAGGCGCCCGGCCTCACCCCCGCCTGCCACGACGGCGACGATCCCACCATCGAGCAGACCGAGGGCCCCTACTTCAAGCCCAACTCCCCGCTGCGGACCTCGCTGATCACCAACAGCACCCCCGGCACCCGGCTGACCGTCAGCGGCTACGTCTTCGGCCGGGCCTGCCTGCCGATCGCGGGCGTCCTGCTCGACTTCTGGCAGGCCGACGTCAACGGCGCCTACGACAACGTCGGGTTCACCTTCCGCGGCCACCAGTTCACCGACGCCCAGGGCGCGTTCAGCCTCACCACCATCGTCCCCGGCCTCTACCCGGGCCGCACCCGGCACATCCACGTGAAGCTCCAGGCGCCCGGCCGCCCGGTGCTCACCACCCAGCTCTACTTCCCGGGTGAGCCGCGCAACAGCACCGACACCATCTACGACGCGCGGCTGCTGATGAACGTCCGCCAGGTCGGCTCGGCGAAGGAGGGCACCTACGACTTCGTCCTGAACGTCCCGCAGACACCCACCACCCCGCCGACCAGCCCGGGCCCCAGCACCACGCCCACCACGCCCCCGACCACCCCGCCCGGCGGCAGCTGGACCGTGGGCACGCTCTACAGCGCGGGCGACCGCGTCACCTACTCCGGCGTCTCCTACCAGTGCCTCCAGGGGCACACCGCCGTCACCGGCTGGGAGCCGCCGAACGTGCCGGCCCTCTGGAAGCGGCTGTAGCGGCTCCGGCCGCCTCCCCCGAGGAGCCGGGCGCCCGGTCGGCGGCAGGGTCGGCCGGGCGCTCACCGCCGGGGTGTACGGCCCCGTTCGGACCGGGTCAAGAGCCGGTCCGTATCAGTCGGGAAGCGCTCAGGCAACGCCTGGAAGCGAATCCAGTCGATCTTGCGTACTGGTTAGGCTTTCAAATGTTCGCGAGGTTAAAGTCAGTTCCATGCATGCCTGGCCCGCCTCCGAGGTTCCCGCCCTGCCTGGTCAGGGGCTCCCCCTTCGTATCCACGACACCGCAGCGGGCTGTATCCGGGAGGTCGTGCCGCAGGACGGCACCGCCCGGATCTACGTCTGCGGCATCACGCCCTACGACGCGACCCACATGGGCCACGCCGCCACCTACAACGCCTTCGACCTGGCGCAGCGAGTGTGGAAGGACGCCGGCCACGACGTCCTGTACGTGCAGAACGTCACCGACGTGGACGACCCGCTGCTGGAGCGCGCCGTCGCCACCGGCCAGGACTGGACGGAGCTCGCCGAGCGCGAGACGGCCCTGTTCCGCGAGGACATGACCGCCCTGCGGCTGCTCCCGCCGGCCCACTACATCGGCGCCGTGGAGTCGATCCCGTGGATCGTCCCGCTGGTCCAGAAGCTGCTGGCGAGCGGAGCCGCCTACGAGGTGGACGGCGACATCTACTTCTCGGTCGAGTCCGACCCGCACTTCGGCGAGGTCTCCGGCCTCACCCCCGAGGCCATGCGGCCGGTCTTCGCCGAACGCGGCGGCGACCCGGACCGCCCGGGCAAGCGCAACCCGCTCGACGCCCTGCTCTGGCTCTCCGCCCGCCCGGGCGAGCCCGCCTGGGACACCGAGCTCGGCCACGGCCGCCCCGGCTGGCACATCGAGTGCGTCGCCATCGCCCTGCGCTACCTCGGCATGTCCTTCGACATCCAGGGCGGCGGCAGCGACCTCTCCTTCCCGCACCACGAGATGGGCGCCGCCCACGCCCAGGTCGCCACAGGCCACCACCCGTACGCCAAGGCGTACGTGCACGCCGGCATGGTCGGCCTGGACGGGCACAAGATGTCCAAGTCCCGCGGCAACCTGGTCTTCGTCTCGGCGCTGCGCCGTGAGGGCGTCGACCCGGCGGCGATCCGCCTCGCCCTGCTCTCGCACCACTACCGCGAGGACTGGGAGTGGACGAAGGGCACCCTGGACGAGGCCGTGGAGCGCCTGGCCCGCTGGCGCGCGGCGGTCTCCCGCCCGGACGGCCCGCCGGCGGAGGCGCTGCTCGCCGCGGTCCGCGAGGCGCTCGCGCACGACCTGGACGCGCCCGCCGCGCTGGCCGCCGTCGACCGCTGGGCCGCCCTCCAGGACGCCGAGGGCGGGACGGACATCGGCGCGCCCGGCCTGGTCTCGCGCACCGTGGACGCCCTGCTCGGCGTCGCGCTCTGAGGCGTGCCGGACAAGCCGTAGGCGCGGCCCGGCCGCGACGGTCGAAGGGGCGTCAGGACCACTGGTCCTGACGCCCCTTCGGCATGCCGTAAGCCCGTCCACCCGTCCACCCGGGCGGACGCGTCAGTCGTCCTCGCCGCCGTCCTGGCTCTCCCGGGCGCCCGGCGCCTCGGGGTCGTTCGGCCGTTCCGCCGTGGTCGCGTGCCCGGCGATGGGCTTCTCGCCCGTCGGGCCGACGTTCTCCCGGCGGCGCAGATAGCGCTCGAACTCCCGGGCGATCGCGTCGCCCGAGGCCTCCGGCAGCTCGGCGGTGTCCTGCGCCTCCTCCAGCTGCTGGACGTACTCGGCCACCTCGCTGTCCTCGGCGGCCAGCTGGTCCACGCCGAGCTGCCAGGCCCGGGCGTCCTCGCCGAGCTCGCCCGGCGGGATGCGCAGGTCCAGCAGGTCCTCCAGCTTGTTGATCAGCGCCAGGGTCGCCTTGGGGTTCGGCGGCTGCGCGACGTAGTGCGGCACCGCCGCCCAGAGCGTGACGGCCGGCACACCGGCGTGCGCGCAGGCCTCCTGCAGCACCCCGACGATCCCGGTGGGCCCCTCGTAGCGGCTCTCCTCCAGGTCCAGCCGGCGGGCCAGCTCCGGGTCGGAGGTCACCCCGCTGACCGGCACCGGGCGGCTGTGCGGGGTGTCGCCGAGCAGCGCGCCCAGGATCACCACCAGCTCGGCGCCCAGCTCGTGCGCGAAGCCGAGCAGCTCGTTGCAGAACGAGCGCCAGCGCATGCTGGGCTCGATACCGCGCACCAGGACGATGTCCCGGGTCTTGGGCTCCGTCACCCGGATCACCGAGAGCCGGGTGGTGGGCCAGGTGATCCGGCGGATGCCGCCGTCCAGCCAGACCGTCGGCCGGTTGACCTGGAAGTCGTAGTAGTCCTCCGCGTCCAGGGCGGCGAACACCTTGCCGCCCCAGGTCTCGTCCAGATGTGCCAGAGCCGCGGAGGCGGCGTCGCCCGCGTCGTTCCAGCCCTCGAAGGCGCAGACCATCACCGGGTCGATCAACTCGGGAACATCTTCCAGCTCGATCACCCAGTGTCTCCCTCCGGTCGGCGGACGGCCGTGCACCGCCCCGGCTGGCCTGCCGGGGCGCCGACGGGCCAGCTGCCGACTGTCGAACCTCTCGTCACCGATGGAACGCCTCGCTCCATGGTCCCTACCTGCCCAGCCTACGGGCTTTGATGCGCGGCACGGCCGGGCACCGGGACAGTCTGGGGGAGCGGGGCGCCATGATCCAGCGGATATCCGCAGGGCGCCGACGGCAGCCGCCGGCCGCCGTGTCTACCGGGGCCCGGTGGCGGCCGTGACGGCCGGGAGATAGCCGAGGGACTGGCCCTCGGAGGTGGGGTGGAAGGACTCCCAGAGCCTGGTCAGCACGATTCCGGTGATCCACTCCCGCCCCGCGCCCGCGCAGACGCCGTGGCCCTCGAACGGTGCCCGGACGTCCGCGAAGGCGAAGCCCCGGGCTTCGGCCTGACGGTTGATCAGCTCATCGAGCCCGTCGGTGAGCGCGTTGAACCGCTGCCGGCGGGCGTCGGTGCCGATCAGGCAGGTGGTGCCGGTCCGCAGCAGGTGCGGGTAGCCGGTGACCACCACCCGGGCGGCCGGGGCGGCGGCCCGGACGCCGTCGTAGAGGGCGGAGAGCCGGTCGGGCAGCTCCTCGCGCAGCCGGCGCTCGGACTCGTCCAGCGCCTTGTCGCAGCGGCCGTCGGTGGTGAGCGGCTGCAGGCAGCTCCCGGCGGCGTCGGCGAAACCGAGGTCGTTGCCGCCGACGGTGAGGGTCACCACGGTGGTGTCGGCCCCGACCTTCGGCAGCTGGTCGCGCTGGACGTCCGCCGTGGTGGCCCCGGCGCACGCGGCGGCCAGGACGTCGGTGGCACCGTGGTCGGCGGCCCAGAGCGCGGGGTAGGCGCGGGCGCTGCGGTGGCAGTCGCCGCTGTCCTGTTCGTAGGGGCCGGCCGCGACCCCGGCGGCGTAGGAGTCGCCCAGTGCGGCGTACCGGGGCGGGGTGTCGACGGTGTACCCGTCGGCCGCGTGGGCGGGCACGGCGACACAGAGGGCGAGGAGCGGGGCGGCGGCCAGGGCGGCCGGCGGGCGGTGGCGCTGCACGGCGGTTCTCCGGGGGTCCGACGGCCGGGCGCGGTCCGCCTCGACCCGTCAGGCACGGATCGTAGCCGAACCATGACGCATCGCCACATCCCGCCCTGGTGGTGCTACCTCCCGGTCGGGGGCGCCACGATCCACCGCCGGCCGGGGCGGGCGCGGTTCAGCGCACCCAGCCGCGCCGGTAGGAGTCCCAGTGCTCCGGGGTGGCGGCGAAGTCCACGTACAGCGCGACGCCGAAGTTCTGCCGCCGCAGGTCCTGCCGGCCGAGGCCGAGCCGGACGCCGCGCACGGCGGCGTCGACCGTCTCGGCCTTGCCCCAGTGGCCCCACTTGTCCTCCCAGAAGAACGGCAGGCCCATCAGCAGGTCCACGTCCTCCGGGGTGGCCTCCAGCGCGAGCTCGGTCTGCAGGGCGACGTAGCCGCCGAACAGGGGCTCGGTCGGCATGCTGGAGTCGTAGGTCATCACCGCGATCTGGTCGACCCGGCGGGCGGTCTCGGCGAAGTAGGCCCGGTCCCACCACTTGCCGTGGTCGGTGAGCAGGATCCCGGCGGTGTGCAGCCCGGGTACCGGGTCGATCTGCGGGGCGGCGACCGACAGCTGCGCGCCGCGCCCGGAGGTCACCTCGCCGACCTGGTCGAGCAGCGAGAGCCAGCCGGCCGAGCCGGGGCGGATCGGCTCCATGTCGAAGTGCACCCCGTCGAAGCCGAGGTCGAGCACCTGGCGGGCGGAGGCGGTGACCCGGTCCCGGGTGGCGGCGTCCTCCAGGTCCAGGGCGTCCTTCTCGGGCTTGACCTCGTCGCCGAGCCAGCTCTGCAGCCGGATCCGCGGCATCGCCCGGTGCACGGCGTCGGTGAACCAGCGGGCCCTCGGGTGGACGGACGGCGGCAGCGTGCCGTCGTGCTCCAGCGGGCCGGTGTGGACGTACAGGTCGCGGATGCCGGTGCCGGCGAGCCGGGCGGCGAGTGCGGTGATGTCCTCCTCGGTCTTGCGGCCGTCCACCCAGGCGTGCCCCAGCCAGACCGCGTCCCGGCCCCGGGTGCGGGCCTCGGGGGAGGCGTCCCCGGTGTACTGCAGCCGCAGGGCCAGCGCCCCCGCGCCGATCGACGCCACCGGTACGGTCAGCGCGACCAGCACCACCGCGAGTGATCTGCGCCACCGCGACCAGCCGCGCCACCTGGTCCGGAGGGCCCGGAACGGTACCCCCAGGATTGTTCCCGCCCGCCGAATGCCTGTCCGGAACTTGGCCATGCAGTTGCTCCCCCCCTTGCGGCAGAGCGCTCAGGATACGGAATGCCCACCGGCTCGCGCCGTGGGCCGGATACCCTGGCCACGTGCGTCCCCGAGTCAGCGGGGCCGCAAAGCCGACAGCCGTCGCACCCAGGGAGAAGCCCCATGGCCACTGCAGCCGACCCGTCCATCACTCAGCAGAGCCGCGCGAACGCGCTGCGCGAGGCGCTCGCCACCCGGGTGGTGGTAGCCGACGGAGCGATGGGCACCATGCTCCAGGCGCAGGACCCGAGCCTGGAGGACTTCCAGAACCTGGAAGGCTGCAACGAAGTCCTGAACGTCACCCGCCCCGACATCGTGCGCTCGGTCCACGACGCGTACTTCGCGGTCGGCGTGGACTGCGTGGAGACCAACACCTTCGGCGCCAACTTCTCGGCGCTCGGCGAGTACGACATCCCCGACCGGATCTTCGAGCTGTCCGAGTCCGGCGCCAGGATCGCCCGTGAGGCCGCCGACGCGCACACCGACGGCCGGGTCCGCTGGGTGCTCGGCTCGATCGGCCCCGGCACCAAGCTGCCGACGCTCGGCCACGCCCCGTACGAGACGCTGCGGGACGGTTTCCAGCTGAACGCGGCCGGCCTGATCGCCGGCGGTGCCGACGCGCTGCTGGTGGAGACCAGCCAGGACCTGCTCCAGACCAAGGCCGCCATCCTCGGCTCCAAGCGGGCGCTCGCCGAGGCCGGCCTCGATCTGCCGGTGCTGGTCCAGGTGACCGTGGAGACCACCGGCACCATGCTGCTGGGCTCGGAGATCGGCGCCGCGCTGACCGCGCTGGAGCCGCTCGGCGTGGACTACATCGGCCTGAACTGCGCCACCGGCCCGGCCGAGATGAGCGAGCACCTGCGCTACCTGGCCAAGAACGCGAAGATCGGCCTCTCCTGCATGCCGAACGCGGGCCTGCCGGTGCTGGGCAAGGACGGCGCCCACTACCCGCTGTCCCCGGCCGAGCTGGCCGAGGCGCACGACGTCTTCACCCGCGAGTACGGCCTCTCGCTGGTCGGCGGCTGCTGCGGCACCACGCCCGAGCACCTGCGCCAGGTGGTCGAGCGGGTCCAGGGCCGTCCGATCGCCTCGCGCGACCCGCGCCCGGAGCCCTCGGCGGCCTCGCTGTACCAGGCGGTGCCGTTCCGCCAGGACACCTCGTACCTGGCGATCGGCGAGCGGACCAACGCCAACGGCTCGAAGAAGTTCCGCGAGTCGATGCTGGCCGGCGACTGGCAGGCCTGTGTGGAGATCGCCCGCGACCAGATCCGCGACGGCTCCCACCTGCTGGACCTCTGCGTGGACTACGTCGGCCGCGACGGCGTCGCCGACATGAAGGAGATCGCCGGCCGGCTGGCCACCGCCTCCACCCTGCCGATCGTGCTGGACTCCACCGAGCCGGACGTGCTGCGCGCGGGCCTGGAGGCGCTCGGCGGCCGCGCCCTGCTCAACTCGGTCAACTACGAGGACGGCGACGGCCCGGACACCCGGTTCGGGCGGATCGCCTCGCTGGCCCGCGAGCACGGTGCGGGCCTGATCGCCCTCACCATCGACGAGGAGGGCCAGGCCCGCACCGCCGAGACCAAGGTCGCCATCGCCGAGCGGCTGATCGCCCAGCTCACCACCGAGTACGGCATCGACGAGGGCTCGATCCTGGTCGACTGCCTGGCCTTCACCCTGGGCACCGGCCAGGAGGAGTCCCGCCGGGACGGCGTCGAGACCATCGAGGCGATCCGTGAGCTCAAGCGCCGCCACCCGGACGTGCAGACCACCCTGGGCCTGTCCAACATCTCCTTCGGGCTGAGCCCGGCCGCCCGCATGGTGATCAACTCGGTCTTCCTGAACGAGTGCGTCGAGGCGGGCCTGGACTCCGCGATCGTGCACGCCTCCAAGATCCTGCCGATGGCCCGGATCCCCGAGGACCAGCGCGAGGTCGCCCTCGACCTGGTCTACGACCGCCGCAGCGAGGGCTACGACCCGCTGCAGAAGCTGCTCCAGCTCTTCGAGGGCGTCTCCTCGACCTCGATGAAGGCGTCCAAGGCGGAGGAGCTGGCGGCGCTGCCGCTGGAGGAGCGCCTCCAGCGCCGGATCATCGACGGCGAGCGCAACGGCCTGGAGACCGACCTGGACGAGGCGCTGACGGAGCGTCCGGCGCTGGAGATCGTCAACAGCACGCTGCTGGCCGGCATGAAGGTGGTCGGCGAGCTGTTCGGCTCCGGCCAGATGCAGCTGCCGTTCGTGCTGCAGTCCGCCGAGGTGATGAAGACCGCGGTGGCCCACCTGGAGCCGCACATGGAGAAGTCCGACGACGAGGGCAAGGGCACCATCGTGCTGGCCACCGTCAAGGGCGACGTCCACGACATCGGCAAGAACCTGGTCGACATCATCCTGTCCAACAACGGCTACAACGTGGTCAACCTGGGCATCAAGCAGCCGGTCTCGGCGATCCTGGACGCCGCCCAGGAGCACCGGGCGGACGTGATCGGGATGTCCGGCCTGCTGGTGAAGTCCACCGTGATCATGAAGGAGAACCTGGAGGAGCTGAACCAGCGCAAGCTGGCGGCCGACTACCCGGTGATCCTCGGCGGCGCCGCGCTCACCCGCGCCTACGTCGAGCAGGACCTGCACGAGATCTACGAGGGCGAGGTCCGCTACGCCCGGGACGCCTTCGAGGGCCTGCGGCTGATGGACGCGCTGATCGCGGTCAAGCGCGGTGTGCCCGGCGCGACCCTGCCGGAGCTCAAGCAGCGCCGGCACGCCCGCACCGAGGTCGTGGAGGAGCCCGAGACCAACCTCGGCCAGGTCCGCTCGGACGTCGCCGTCGACAACACCGTCCCCACCCCGCCGTTCTGGGGCGACCGGATCGTCAAGGGCGTGCCGTTCGCCGACTACGCCTCCTGGCTGGACGAGGACGCGCTGTTCAAGGGCCAGTGGGGCCTCAAGGCGGCGCGCAGCGGCGAAGGGCCCTCGTACGAGGAGCTGGTGGAGACCGAGGGCCGGCCGCGGCTGCGGATGTGGCTGGACCGGCTGCAGACCGAGGGCTGGCTGGAGGCGGCCGTGGTCTACGGCTACTACCCGGCCAACTCCAAGGGCGACGACCTGATCGTCTTCAACGAGGACGGCAGCGAGCGCACCCGCTTCACCTTCCCGCGCCAGCGGCGCGGGCGGCGGCTCTGCCTGGCGGACTTCTTCCGCCCCGAGGAGTCGGGCGTCAAGGACGTGGTGGGCCTGCAGGTGGTCACCATGGGCAACCGGATCTCCGAGGCGGCGAACGAGCTGTTCGCCAACAACTCCTACCGGGACTACCTGGAGCTGCACGGCCTCTCCGTGCAGCTGGCCGAGGCGCTGGCCGAGTTCTGGCACGCCCGGGTCCGCTACGAGCTGGGCTTCTCCGGCGAGGACCCGCAGGACGTCAAGGACATGTTCGCGCTGAAGTACCGGGGCGCCCGGTTCTCGCTCGGCTACGGGGCCTGCCCGGAGCTGGAGGACCGCGCCAAGATCGCCGAGCTGCTGCGGCCGGAGCGGATCGGCGTGGTGCTCTCCGAGGAGTTCCAGCTGCACCCGGAGCAGTCCACCGACGCGATCGTGATCCACCACCCCGAGGCCAAGTACTTCAACGCCCGGTAACCCGGAGGCTGCGCAGCGTTCGCTCTTTTCGGGTGGGCGGGGCGTATCCTGGATCATCCTGAACGGGCCGGTCCGCTCACCAGCGGGCCGGCCCGTGCCATCCCCAGGGGCCTGCCCCGGGGCACGGACGGAAGGATCCCCGCCATGACGACCATCTCCACCACCACCCGCGCCCTCGACCACGGCCGGGGCCTGCAGGCGGTGCTGCTGGACATGGACGGGACCCTGGTGGACACCGAGGACTTCTGGTGGCAGGCCGAGGCCTCGCTCTTCGCCGAGCTGGGCTACGCGCTGGACGAGAACGACCGCGCCCATGTGGTCGGCGGCCCGATGACCCGGGTGATCGACTACCTGCTGGCCGCCACCGGCGTGGACCTCTCGCCGGCCGACCTGACCGTCCTGATCAACCAGCGCTTCGTGGATCTGCTGGCGGGCGGCGTACCGCTCATGCCCGGCGCCGAACGGCTTCTCAACACCCTTGCCGCGCACGGGGTTCCGGCCGCCCTGGTGTCGGCCTCGCAGCGGCACATCATCGACATCGTGCTGCGGTCGCTGGGCGCCCACCACTTCGCCTTCACGGTCGCCGGGGACGAGGTGCCGCGCACCAAGCCGTACCCGGACCCGTACCTGGAGGCGGCGCGGCGGTTCGGCGCGGAGCCGGGCCGCTGTGTGGTGGTCGAGGACGCGCCGACCGGGGTGCGCTCGGCCGAGGCGGCCGGCTGCCCGGTGATCGCGGTGCCCTCGGTGGCGGTGATCGAGCCCGCCCCCGGGCGGCTGGTGCTGCCCTCGCTGGAGCACATCGATCTTGAACTGCTCCGCTCGCTGGTCACCTCGCGAGTGTGATTGTCGTCTCATTGCACATGGGGCTTACCGGCCGGTAAGCGATCGGAACCGGCCAGTCGACCCGGGTGTCCGGGGAGAAAACGGTCATTGACTGACAACTCGTCGGTGGACCCGTCCCGCACCGTCCCCTCGTGTCCCAACTGTCACCTGTGCGGGTATCGGTGGGGTGTGTTCGATATGGCACGCTACTCCAGTTCGTTCCCCACCCCGAGCCCTGCCACCGCCGCTGACGGGCAACCCCGTCCTGCCCGCGGTGGCACGGCGCCCGGCCCGCGTGCCTTCAGCAACCCCGGAGGCGCACCCCATCGCGGGCCACCGGCCCCCTCGGCCGGACCGCACCCAGAAGGACGCGATCCGTGATGACTTCAGCTGAACGACTGGCAGTGCTCGGCTGCGCCGGCCTGGTCGCCGTCTCGGTGACCGGCTGCGGCTCGGTCACCGAAGCGGTCAAGGGGGACGGCGGCAAGGCGATCACCATGGGCACCACCTCGGTCACCAGTGCGCTGGACCCGGCCGTCGCCTACGACCTGGGCTCCTGGCTGCTGCTGCGCAACACCTTCCAGTCGCTGCTGTCCTACCCGGCCGCCTCCAGCGCGCCCAGCCCGGACGCCGCGCAGTCCTGCGAGTTCACCGGCAACGACGCGGTCCAGTACCACTGCACCCTGCGCCCCGGGCTGAAGTTCTCCAACGGCCACCCGCTCACCGCCGCCGACGTGGTGTACTCCATCGAGCGCACCCGGAAGATCGCCGCGGAGAACGGCCCGGCCGGGCTGCTGGACTCGATCAAGTCGGTCGAGGCCAAGGGCGACAACGAGGTCGTCTTCCAGCTCACCAAGGCCGATGCCACGCTCCCGGCCAAACTGGCCGGCCCGGCCGGCGCCATCGTCGACCACCAGGTCTACCCGGCCGACAAGGCGCTGCCCAACGACAAGCTGGTCGGCTCCGGCCCGTACAAGATCGACTCGATCGAGACCATGTCCATCGAGGGCGGCCCGAAGATCCCGGGCAAGGTCGTGCTGTCGCCCAACGACAAGTACAGCGGCGACGCCAAGGTCCGGAACACGAAGTTCACCCTGCGCTACTTCGACAAGACGGGCGAGCTGAAGGACGCGCTGGACAAGGGCGAGATCGACCTGACCGACAACAGCCTGGAGCCCAACACCGCGGCCCAGGTCCGGTCCGAGCAGCAGGGCGGCAAGACCGACCTCCAGGTCGTCGAGGGCGACAGCACCGACACCCGTTACCTGGTCTTCAACACCAAGGACGCGACCGGCGGCAACGTCGCCGTCCGGCAGGCCGCCGCCCAGCTGATCGACCGCAAGGCGCTCGCCCGCGACGTCTTCGCGCGTACCGTCCAGCCGCTGTACTCGATGGTCCCGGCCGGCATCACCGGCCACACCACCGCCTTCTTCGACAAGTACGGCGACCAGGACGTCACCAAGGCCAAGGCGATCCTGAACACCGCCAAGGTCCAGATGCCGGTCAAGCTCACCCTCACCTGGTCGCGCTCGCGCGCCGAGGGCGCCGAGAGCGAGATGCTCAAGAAGCAGTTGGAGGCCGGCGGCGTCTTCCAGGTGACGGTCCAGCACGAGGCCGACTGGGACGTCTTCAAGAAGGGCTGGGCGGACGCCAAGTACCAGGCGTACACCATCGGTTGGTTCGCCGACTACCCCGACCCGGACAACTACGTCGCGCCGCTCCTGGTCGAGGGCGGGGCCTACCACCACGGCTGGGACGACACCCGGATCAGCCAGCGGCTGGTCCCCGACAGCCTCAAGCAGGCCGACCGCACCGCGGCCAACTCGGCCTACGCCCAGATCCAGACCATCGCCGCCGACAACGCGCCGCTGATCCCGCTGTTCCAGAACAAGGCCTTCTACGCCTCGCGTTCGAACATCACCGGCGTGGAGTCGACCGTCGACACCACCGGCGTCTTCCGCTTCTGGGAGATCAGCCGCATCGGCAAGTAGCCGCGCGGCGGCACGGCACCGGGCGACCGGGACACCCTCGGCACGGTGGCCCGTCCGCTCCCCCAGGGTGCGAGGGGGAGCGGACGGGCCACCGTCATGCCCGGGCTCAGAGCGCGCCGGGGCGCACCAGCCCGCTCTCGTACGCGTACACCGCCGCCTGTACCCGGTCACGCAGCTGGAGCTTGGTCAGCACATGGCCGACATGCGTCTTCACCGTGGTCTCGCTGACGAACAGCTCCGCCGCGATCTCCGCGTTCGACAGCCCGCGCGCCACCAGCTTCAGCACCTCCAGCTCACGCTCGGTCAGCGCGTTCAGCGCCTGCGGCGGCGCCTCCTCGCCGGAGGGCAGCTTGGTGGCGTACATGTCCAGCAGCCGCCGGGTGATGCTCGGCGCCAGCATCGCCGCGCCGTCCGCGACCACCCGGATCGCCTGCACCAGCTCCTCGGCCGGCACGTCCTTCAGCAGGAAGCCGCTGGCGCCCGCGCGCAGCGCCTCCACCACGTACTCGTCCAGGTCGAAGGTGGTCAGCACCAGCACCTTGGCCGGGCCGTCCCGACCCGGCCCGGCGATCCGGCGGGTCGCCTCCACGCCGTCCATCCTGGGCATCCGGATGTCCATCAGCACCACGTCGGGCTGGAGCGCCCGGACCTGGTCCAGCGCCTGCTGTCCGTCGCCGGCCTCGCCGACCACCACCAGGTCGGACTCGGCCTCCAGGATCATCCGGAAACCGGTGCGAAGCAGCGGCTGATCGTCGACCAGCAGCACTCGGATCGTCACCTAGGACTCCTTGCTCATCGGATCCCCCGTGGGATCGTCTTCGTCGGACGTACGGGCCAGCGGCAGCGGGTACGGCGGGGGAGTGCCGCCGAACTCCGGGCAGCTGGCCTGATGGTCGCACCAGTCGCAGAGCCGGTTGCGGGTCGCCGGGAAGTCCCCGGTCGCCACCGCGTGGGTGATCCGCTCCCAGATCGCCCGCAGCTTGCGCTCCACCGCGAGCAGGTCCGCCTCGTCCGGGTCGTAGCTCACCACGTCCCCGCCCCCGCCGAGGTACACCAGCTGCAACCGCTTGGGGAGCACGCCCTTCCAGCGCCACACCACCAGCGCGTAGAACTTCATCTGGAACATCGCCTTGGCCTCGAAGTCCCGCGAGGGCGCCCGGCCGGTCTTGTAGTCCACCAGCCGGACCTCGCCGGTCGGTGCGACGTCCACCCGGTCGATGTAGCCGCGCAGCAGCAGCCCCGACTCCAGGGCCGTCTCCACGTACAGCTCCCGCTCCACCGGGTGCAGCCGGGTCGGGTCCTCCAGCCGGAACCACCGCTCGACCAGCTTCTCGGCGTCCGCCAGCCAGCGCGTCAGCGCCGCCCCGTCCGGATCCTCGGGGAACAGCGAGAGCAGCTCCGGCCGCTCGCCCAGCAGCCGCTCCCACTGCGGGCGCAGCAGGCCCAGCGCCCGCTCCGGCGTCCGCTCCGCCGCCGGGCTGTCGAACAGCCGCTCCAGCACCGCGTGCACCAGCGTGCCCCGGGTCGCCGCCGCGCTCGGCGGCTCCGGCAGCCGGTCGATCACCCGCAGCCGGTACAGCAGCGGGCAGGTCAGGAAGTCCCCCGCACGCGACGGGGACAGGCCGGTCGGGGGCGCCGCCGGACGCGCCGGGGCCACGGCGGCACGGCTGGTGTCGGTCTGCTGCATACCCCGACCCTATTGCCCTGCGCTGTCATCCCGCTGCCACGGGGCTGCCGCCCGCGGGCCCACACTGGGTATGAAGGCAGAGAGAGGGGCGCGCGGAGGACCGCGGCCCCGATCACGTAGCGTGGGCGCACCGGCGCGCGGCGCACGGCGGGGGAACCGACCGAAGGGATCACGGTGAGCGACAGCAGGGGTCGGCAGACCTCCGACCAGCCACCGCACAGCGGCGGCGCCCAGCCCGGGCCGCCGCCCGAGGAACCGGAACGGCGGAGCGGAATCCTGATGGGCCGCCCCTTCGGCGTGCCCATCTACGTCACCCCCTCCTGGTTCGTCATCGCCGCCCTGATCACCTGGGTCTTCGGCGGCCAGCTCGACCGCGTCCTGCCCGGCCTCGGCGCCGCCCGCTACCTCGTGGCGTTCTCCTTCGCCGTCGCCTTCTACGGCTCCGTCCTGGTGCACGAACTCGCCCACACCGTCGTCGCCCTGCGCTACCGGCTCGGCGTGCGCCGGATCCAGCTGCAGTTCTTCGGCGGTGTCTCGGAGATCGAGAACGAGGCCGAGACCCCCTGGCGGGAGTTCTGGCTGGCCTTCGTCGGCCCGCTGCTCTCGCTGGCGCTCGGCGGCCTCTTCTACCTCGCCCTCCAGGCCGTGGAGCTCTCCACCGTGCCCGGGGTGCTGCTGACCGGCCTGATGGTCAGCAACCTCGTCGTCGCCGCCTTCAACCTGCTGCCGGGCCTGCCGCTGGACGGCGGCCGGATGCTGCGCGCCGTCGTCTGGGGCGTCACCGGCAAGCCCATGAGCGGCACCGTCGCCGCCGCCTGGATCGGTCGGGTGCTGGCCATCGCCGTCCTGATCGGCCTGCCGCTGCTCAGCGCCGCCCGCGGCGTCGAGCGCAGCAGCACCGACACCCTGGTCGACGCGGTGCTGGCCGCCGTCCTCGCCGCGATCATCTGGAACGGCGCCGGCGGCAGCCTGCGCAACGCCCGGCTCAAGGAGGCCCTGCCCGGTCTGCGGCTGCGCGACCTCGCCCGCCGGGCCGTCGAGGTCACCGCCGACACCCCGCTCGGCGAGGCGCTGCGGCAGGCCCGTGAGGCCCGGGCCGGCGCCCTGGTCGTGGTGGACGGCCGCGGCGAGCCGGTCGGGCTGGTCCGCGAGTCCGCCGTCCGGGCCGTCCCCGAGCACCGTCGCCCCTGGGTGGCCGTCGGGGCGCTGGCCCGCGACCTCGAACCCGGCCTGCGGCTGGCCGCCGACCTCACCGGCGAGGACCTGCTGCGCGCCGTGCGCGCCACCCCCGCCGGGGAGTACCTGGTGGTCGAGGCCGACGGCCGGGTGTACGGCGTCGCCGCGCTCACCGACATCGAGCAGCGCCTCACCGCCGCCGTCGCCGGCCGCTGAGGCCCCCGCCGGACCGGGCGGTGATCACCGTGGTCGGCCGGAGCGCGGGCTTCCCTTAGGATTGTCCGCATGTCCGAACCGACCGGTGCCACCCGCCGACGCGGGCCCTTCCAGGTCGGGGACCAGGTCCAGCTGACCGACCCCAAGGGCCGCCACTACACGTTCACGCTCCAGGCCGGGAACCAGTTCCACACCCACAAGGGTGCGTTCCCCCACGACGAGCTGATCGGCGCCCCCGAGGGCACGGTCGTGCGCACCACGGGGAACGTCCCGTACCTCGCGCTGCGCCCCCTGCTCCCCGACTACGTCCTGTCCATGCCGCGCGGCGCCGCCGTGATCTACCCCAAGGACGCGGGGCAGATCCTGGCGATGGCCGACATCTTCGCCGGCGCCCGCGTCGTCGAGGCCGGCGTCGGCTCCGGCGCGCTCTCCAGCTACCTGCTGCGCGCCGTGGGCGACACCGGGCTGCTCGCCTCCTACGAGCGCCGGCAGGACTTCGCCGACATCGCCAAGGGCAACGTCGAGCGCTACTTCGGCGGGCCGCACCCGGCGTGGAAGCTCACCGTCGGCGACCTCCAGGACAACCTGGTCGAGACCGACGTCGACCGTGTCATCCTCGACATGCTCGCCCCCTGGGAGTGCCTGGACGTCGCCTCCGAGGCGCTCGTCCCCGGCGGCCTCATCTGCTGCTACGTGGCCACCACCACGCAGATGTCGAAGACCGTCGAGGCGCTGCGCGAGCACGGCACCTTCACCGAGCCGCAGGCCTGGGAGACCATGGTCCGCACCTGGCACCTGGAGGGCCTGGCGGTCCGCCCGGACCACCGGATGATCGGCCACACCGGCTTCCTGCTCACCGCCCGCCGCCTCGCCGACGGCGTCGAGCCGCCGCTGCGCCGCCGCCGCCCGGCCAAGGGCGCCTACGGCGAGGACTACGACAACGGCACCCCGGAGCCGAGCCTCCAGGAGCGCGCCGCGGCCCGGGCCGCCGCCGCCGCCCGCACCGCTCCCGCCGACGAGACCGACCTCGGCTGACGCACGACCGCCGGAAGGGGTGGTACGACGGGCTCCCCGCCCGCCCGTACCACCCCTTCGTGCTTCCCGCACCCGGGTCGCCGGCCGGCCCGGGGCGTGTGGGACGATGCTCGCTCACACAGACCACTGGAGGGGACGCCTGGTGGAGACCGCGGTCAAGGCGACGGCTGACAGGCAGACACCGCGGGGCCGTACCCGGCCCGGGGAGACGCGCTCCACCCCCTGGCACTGGGCCCTCACGGTCGCCGGCTGCGCCGCCGTGGTGGCCACCACGCTGGCGGCCAACCCGGCCACCGGCACCCCCGGGCCCGCCCGGCCCACGCCCCGGGCCCTCCCGGCGGCCGTCGCCCCCGACCCGGCGAAGGCCGAACTCCCGCTGGAGTGCGGCCCGTTCCCGGTCCGGATATCCGTCAGCTTCGCCGCCGACCTCGGCGACGGCCGGCCCGGCACCGTCACCGCCGCCCACTGCGCGGCCGAGAACGGCACCCCGCCGGACGCCGTCTACCTGCTCGGACCAGGCACCGACGGCCGTCCCGCGGTGCTGGCCACCCTGCTCTCCGAGCGCGAGAACCTCACCGTCGGCAGGCTCGCGCTGCGCGCCGACGGCGCCATCACCGGTCACGCGCAGGGGTATTCGAGCGACGACGTGCCCCGGTTCAGCCCGGACATCTCACTCGACCTCACCTGGACGCGCAAGAGCGGCGGCTGGGACCGTTCCCAGACCGCCGCCCCGTCGGCACGGGCCTGACCGCTACTCGGCGTCCGGCCCGTACACTTCGGTCCGGTCCGAGACCCGGCGCACGTGGATGCAGTCGCCGGGGCACTCCTTCGCCGAGTCCACCACGTCCTGAAGCAGCGTCAGCGGCACCGGAGCGGTCTCGCCGGGCTGCTGGCGCAACTCGTCCTCCGGCCCCTTCACATAGGCCAGGCCGTCGATGTCGAGCTCGAAGACCTCGGGCGCGTACTGCACGCAGATGCCGTCGCCGGTGCACAGATCCTGGTCGATCCACACCTCCAGCGGCTCGCTCGGCGTCGCCTCTTCGGTCACCGACATGGGTCTCCTGCCGTTTCTGTCCCGGGTCGCCCCTTGTTGAGGGCATTCCCGCCATTCGTACAACGATCGGACCCCAGGCCGTGGTCGCGATCGGATATCGACTCGTTCGACGATACATCTGGTCCGCTTTGGGCGGTGCGCGGTGGGTATCCCCTTAGCAGAGGGGAAGCACGCGAGGGCGAAGATCGGACACGCCCGTTCCATCTTTCTTGATCTAGGGGTTTACGGACCCCTGGTCCCAGGTAGGGTCTGGAAGCGTCCAGCTCCCCGGAGGAGGTGAGGACCGTGGCAGCCCACGATGACGACTACAACCGCAGCACCGGCAAGCCCGCTCGTGGTTCCGACGAGGCCGCTCAGGTCTCGTACCTTGAGCAGGAAATCGCCGTTCTGCGCCGCAAGCTCGCCGACTCGCCGCGCAATTCGAGGATCCTCGAAGAGCGGATCGTCGAGCTCCAGACCAACCTGGCCGGAGTGTCCGCCCAGAACGAACGGCTCGCCTCCACCCTGCGAGAGGCCCGCGACCAGATCGTGGCCCTCAAGGAGGAAGTGGACCGGCTGGCACAGCCCCCGGCCGGATTCGGCGTCTTCCTCGACCAGAACGAGGACGGCACCGCCGACATCTTCACCGGGGGGCGCAAGCTCCGCGTGAACGTCAGCCCCAACGTCGACCTCGACGAGCTGCGGCGCGGCCAGGAAGTGATGCTCAACGAGGCCCTCAACGTCGTGGACGCGATGGCCTTCGAGCGGATCGGCGACATCGTCACCCTCAAGGAGGTCCTGGAGGACGGCGAACGCGCCCTGGTCATCGGCCACACCGACGAGGAGCGGGTGGTGCGCCTCGCCGAACCGCTGCGCGAGCTCACCATCCGGGCGGGGGACGCCCTGTTGCTGGAGCCCCGCTCCGGCTACGTGTACGAGGTCGTGCCGAAGGCCGAGGTCGAGGAGCTGGTCCTCGAGGAGGTCCCGGACATCGACTACCGCCAGATCGGCGGTCTCAGCAACCAGATCGAGCTGATCCGCGACGCGGTCGAGCTGCCGTACCTGCACGCCGACCTCTTCAAGGAGTACGAGCTGCGCCCGCCCAAGGGCGTCCTGCTCTACGGCCCGCCCGGCTGCGGAAAGACGCTGATCGCCAAGGCGGTGGCGAACTCGCTGGCCAAGAAGGTCGCCGAGGTCACCGGCCGGCCCCAGGGCAAGAGCTACTTCCTCAACATCAAGGGCCCCGAGCTGCTCAACAAGTACGTGGGGGAGACCGAGCGGCAGATCCGCCTGGTCTTCCAGCGGGCCCGGGAGAAGGCCGGCGAGGGCACCCCCGTCATCGTCTTCTTCGACGAGATGGAGTCGCTCTTCCGCACCCGCGGTTCGGGCGTCAGCTCGGACGTGGAGAACACCATCGTCCCCCAGCTGCTCGCCGAGATCGACGGCGTGGAGGGCCTGGAGAACGTCATTGTCATCGGCGCCTCGAACCGCGAGGACATGATCGACCCGGCGATCCTGCGGCCCGGCCGCCTGGACGTCAAGATCAAGATCGAGCGCCCGGACGCCGAGGCCGCCAAGGACATCTTCTCCAAGTACCTCAAGGACTCGCTGCCGTTCCACCCGGACGACGTCAAGGAGCACGACGGCTCCGTCGAGGCCACCGTGGCGGCGATGATCCAGTCGGTGGTGGAGCGGATGTACTCCGAGACCGAGGAGAACCGCTTCCTGGAGGTCACCTACGCCAACGGTGACAAGGAGGTCCTGTACTTCAAGGACTTCAACTCCGGTGCGATGATCCAGAACATCGTCGACCGTGCGAAGAAGATGGCCATCAAGGACTTCCTCGACCACGGCCAGCGCGGTCTGCGCGTCTCCCACCTGCTCGCCGCCTGCGTGGACGAGTTCAAGGAGAACGAGGACCTGCCGAACACCACCAACCCGGACGACTGGGCCCGGATCTCCGGCAAGAAGGGCGAGCGGATCGTCTTCATCCGCACGCTGGTCACCGGGAAGCAGGGCGCCGAGTCCGGCCGCTCGATCGACACTGTCGCCAACACCGGGCAGTACCTGTAGTCGCAGTACCCGTAACCGAACCACCCGGGCCGGCAGCGGTCCCCGGGACAGCACGCATCCCGT
Organism: Kitasatospora sp. NPDC088548; assembly: GCF_044753005.1. Classification (NCBI taxonomy): domain Bacteria; kingdom Bacillati; phylum Actinomycetota; class Actinomycetes; order Kitasatosporales; family Streptomycetaceae; genus Kitasatospora; species Kitasatospora sp. NPDC088548. The sequence continues at coordinate 141,960 of NZ_JBIVMI010000009.1, read as the reverse complement.
CCGGCTGTGGCGCCTCGCGGCCCCGCAGCCGGACGGCGCGTCTCGGGACCCGGCCGTCGGCGCGGCGTTCTAGGCTCGACCCACCGTTCGCGGGCACAACGCCCGCGTCGGTGTTGTTCAGCGGTACGTCAGCGTGTTCCGCCCGTGGGGGGCGGCGCACCGGGCAAGGAGGGCCGCATGACCGTACGGCGCGTGATGGGCATCGAGACCGAGTACGGGATCTCCGTACCCGGGCACCCCAACGCCAACGCCATGCTCACCTCGTCCCAGATCGTCAACGCGTACGCGGCGGCGATGCACCGGGCTCGGCGGGCCCGTTGGGACTTCGAGGAGGAGAATCCGCTGCGTGACGCCCGGGGCTTCGACCTCGCGCGCGACGTCGCGGACGCCAGCCAGCTGACCGACGAGGACATCGGCCTCGCCAATGTCATCCTCACCAACGGCGCGCGGTTCTACGTGGACCACGCGCACCCCGAGTACAGCTCGCCCGAGGTGACCAACCCGCGCGACGCCGTGCTCTGGGACAAGGCCGGCGAGCGGATCATGGCGGCGGCCGCCCAGCGCGCCCTGGAACTGCCCAACGGCCAGAACATCCTCCTGTACAAGAACAACACCGACAACAAGGGCGCCTCCTACGGCACCCACGAGAACTACCTGATGAAACGGGCGACACCGTTCGCCGACATCGTCCGCCACCTCACCCCGTTCTTCGTCTCCCGCCAGGTGGTCACCGGCGCCGGCCGGGTCGGCATCGGCCAGGACGGCTCCGCCCACGGCTTCCAGATCAGCCAGCGCGCCGACTACTTCGAGGTCGAGGTGGGCCTGGAGACCACCCTCAAGCGGCCGATCATCAACACCCGCGACGAACCGCACGCCGACGCCGAGAAGTACCGCCGGCTCCACGTGATCATCGGGGACGCCAACCTCTCCGAGATCTCCACCTACCTCAAACTGGGCACCACCGCACTGGTCCTGTCGATGATCGAGGACGCCTTCATCGCCTCCGACCTCGCCGTGGACCAGCCGGTGCGCACCCTGCACCGGGTCTCCCACGACCCCTCGCTCAAGCACCTCATCACCCTGCGCAACGGCCGCAGACTCACTGCCGTCCAGCTTCAGCTGGAGTACTTCGAGCTGGCCCGCAAGTACGTCGAGGACCGCTTCGGCAACGACGCGGACGAGCAGACGGTGGACGTCCTGGCCCGCTGGGAGGACGTGCTGGGGCGGCTGGAGCGCGACCCGATGTCGCTCTCCCGGCAGCTGGACTGGATCGCCAAACGGGAGATCCTGGAGGGCTACCGCAGCCGCGACGCCCTGGAGTGGGACAGCTCCCGGCTCCAGCTGGTCGACCTCCAGTACAGCGACGTCCGGCCCGACAAGGGCCTCTACAACCGCCTGGTGGCCCGGGGCCGGTTCGACCGGCTGCTCACCGAGGACGAGGTCCAGCGGGCCGCCACCAAGCCCCCGGAGGACACCAGGGCGTACTTCCGCGGCCGCTGTCTCGAACAGTACGCCGAGCATGTCGCCGCGGCCTCCTGGGACTCGGTGATCTTCGACCTGCCGGGCCGGGACTCGCTGCAGCGGGTCCCCACCCTGGAGCCGCTGCGCGGCACCCGCAACCACGTCAAGGAACTGCTGGACCGCTGTCGCACGGCCGAGGACCTGCTCCGGGTGCTTTCCGGCGGGTAACTTTTCGATCACCATGGGTGAACGTCCGCCGAATGGGAATCATCCGGGGTGGCAGCGGGTGTTGGACAGGAAGTGCCACCGGCAAACCGGGAGCAGCAGTCGCACCTTGTGTATAGGGTCGATGCAGCAAGCAACGACCAAACCGTGCCAGACGATTCGAGCGGGGTGAGGGAAATGGCGAGCAAGGACACCGGCGGCGGCCAGCAGCGGGCGAACCGCTCCTCCGAGGAGGTCGAGGAGCAGGCCGCGGAAGCGCAGAATTCCGACGACCTCAAGGAACGCCAGGAAAAGCTGAGCGATGACGTCGACGCGGTTCTGGACGAAATCGACGAAGTACTCGAGTCCAACGCCGAGGATTTTGTCCGACAGTTCGTGCAAAAGGGCGGCCAGTAGCCCCGGCAGGGCATTCAGGGAATTCACGGTTGCGACCGCCGAGGGCGGGCGGGCGGCACGGGCCGTCCGTCCGTCCGGGTCCGGCCCCTGCACGGGTGGATAGTGATCGCCGGGCGGGTAGGGTGCGGGCAGCGCGCGCTTCAAGCTACCTGGAAGGAATCGTGTGGAAGCCAACACTCGTGGCACCGGGCGTCTACCGGCTGCCTTCCTGACCCCGGGGTCCTCGTCGTTCCTCGACTTCCTGGCGGAGCACCAGCCGGAGCTGATTCCCGGCCGCCGCAGCCTCCCCGAGGGAGCGGTCGTCGAGGCCCCGCACGGGACGACCATCGTCGCGGCGGTGTTCGACGGCGGCGTGGTGATCGCCGGTGACCGGCGGGCGACCATGGGCAACATGATCGCCCAGCGCGACATGGAGAAGGTCTTCCCGGCCGACGAGTACAGCGCGGTCGGCATCGCGGGCACCGCCGGCCTCGCGGTCGAGATGGTCAGGCTGTTCCAGCTGGAGCTGGAGCACTACGAGAAGATCGAGGGCACCGTGCTCTCCCTGGAGGGCAAGGCCAACCGCCTCACCACCATGATCCGGGGGAACCTGGGCATGGCGATGCAGGGCCTCGCGGTCGTCCCGCTCTTCGCCGGCTACGACCTCGACCTCGGCCGCGGCCGGATCTTCAGCTACGACGTCACCGGAGGCCGCTCCGAGGACCGCGGGTTCGCCGCCACCGGCTCCGGCTCGGTCTTCGCCCGGGGCTCGATGAAGAAGCTCTACCGGGACGGCCTGACGGCCGAGCAGGCCGCCACGCTGGTCGTCCAGGCCCTCTACGACGCGGCCGACGACGACTCCGCCACCGGCGGTCCCGACCTCGCCCGCAAGATCTTCCCGATCGTCTCGCTGATCACCGAGGACGGCTTCCGCCGGCTCACCGAGGCCGAGGTCTCCGCGATCGCCGTCTCCATCACCGACCACCGCCTGGCCCACCCCAACGGCCCGCAGGCCCCGCTGCTCTAGCCATCACTCCTACAGGAAGGGACGACCGCCGGTGTCGACACCGTTCTACGTCTCGCCCCAGCAGGCCATGGCGGACCGCGCGGAGTACGCCCGCAAGGGCATCGCGCGCGGTCGCAGCGTGGTCGTGCTCACCTACGCCGACGGCATCGTCTTCGTCGCCGAGAACACCTCCCGGGCCCTCCACAAGGTCTCCGAGATCTACGACAAGATCGCCTTCGCGGCGGTCGGCCGCTACAACGAGTTCGAGAACCTGCGCATCGGCGGCGTCCGCTACGCCGACCTGCGCGGCTACTCCTACGACCGGGCCGACGTCACCGCCCGCGGCCTGGCCAACGTCTACGCCCAGACGCTCGGCACCATCTTCTCCTCGGTCGGCGAGAAGCCCTACGAGGTCGAGCTGATCGTGGCCGAGGTCGGCCGCACCCCGGACGAGGACCAGATCTACCGGCTCACGCCGGACGGCTCGGTCGTCGACGAGAAGAACTACGTCGTGGTCGGCGGCAACGCCGACTCGATCGGCAACTACCTGGGCCAGCGCCACCGCAGCGGGCTGACCCTCACCGAGGCGATCAAGGTCGCGGTGGACTCCCTCGCCCGGGACCCCAACGGGGGGAGCCCGCGCACCCTGACCCCCGAGCAGCTGGAGGTGGCGGTGCTCGACCGCCAGCGCTTCCAGCAGCGCAAGTTCAAGCGCATCCTGGGCGGCCAGCTCGGCCGCCTGCTCGACGGCGACCAGTCCGCCGAGTCGGACGACGACGAGAAGCCGGCGGCCGCGCCGCCGGAGTAGCAGCGCCAAGGAGTCCCGTACGGCGGTCGCCCGTCGTCGTGCGGGACTTCCTCCGGAGGCCCTCTCAGAGAACGGACGCCTCGTGACTCCTCCCCGACGGTCCAGACCATGGGGCTTCAAGCCCGCCTGACGGCTGGCCCCGGACAAGCCCTGCCCGCTGCCGAAGCAGGGGATCAGCCTAGAAGGCCTGCTGCGGCGCCGAGCCGCAGAGTTCAGGATCCCGATCCGCTTACCGGCCAAAACCGGTGATTCCTTCGAAAGAAGGTGCCATGGACCGCCGAATTTTCGGGCTGGAGAACGAGTACGGCGTCACCTGCACATTCCGGGGACAGCGACGGCTGTCGCCGGACGAGGTGGCCCGGTACCTCTTCCGCCGCGTTGTCTCCTGGGGCCGCAGCAGCAACGTGTTCCTGCGCAACGGTGCCCGGCTCTACCTCGACGTCGGCTCGCACCCCGAGTACGCCACCCCCGAGTGCGACGACGTCGTCGAGCTGGTGACGCACGACAAGGCGGGCGAGCGCATCCTCGAAGGACTCCTGGTCGACGCCGAGCGGCGGCTGCACGAGGAGGGCATCGCGGGGGACGTCTACCTCTTCAAGAACAACACCGACTCGGCCGGCAACTCCTACGGCTGCCACGAGAACTACCTGGTGGCCCGGCACGGCGAGTTCTCCCGGCTGGCCGACGTGCTGATCCCGTTCCTGGTGACCCGCCAGCTGATCTGCGGCGCGGGCAAGGTGCTCCAGACGCCGCGCGGCGCGGTGTACTGCGTCAGCCAGCGCGCCGAGCACATCTGGGAGGGCGTCAGCTCCGCCACCACCCGCTCCCGCCCGATCATCAACACCCGCGACGAGCCGCACGCCGATGCCGAGCGCTACCGTCGGCTGCACGTGATCGTCGGCGACTCCAACATGTCCGAGACCACCACCCTGCTCAAGGTCGGCGCCACCGACCTGGTGCTGCGGCTGATCGAGGCCGGCGTGGTGATGCGCGACCTCACCCTGGAGAACCCGATCCGGGCGATCCGCGAGGTCAGCCACGACCTCACCGGCACCCACCAGGTACGGCTCGCCAACGGCCGCGAGGCCAGCGCGCTGGACATCCAGGAGGAGTACTTCACCAAGGCGCTGGACTTCGCCGACCGCAAGGGCATCAACACCGGGACCATCGCCCGGGTGCTCGAACTGTGGGGCCGCACACTGGAGGCCGTCCGGACCGAGAACCTGGACACCGTGGCCACCGAGATCGACTGGATCATGAAGTACAAGCTCATCGAGCGCTACCGCGCCAAGCACCAGATGGGCATGTCCAACCCGCGGGTGGCCCAGATCGACCTCGCGTACCACGACATCCACCGCCGGCGCGGCCTGTTCTACCTGCTCCAGGCCAAGGGGCAGGCGCAGCGGGTGACGACCGACCTCAAGACCTTCGAGGCCAAGTCGATCCCGCCGCAGACCACCCGGGCCCGGCTGCGCGGCGACTTCATCCGCCGGGCGCAGGAGCAGCGCCGCGACTTCACCGTGGACTGGGTGCACCTCAAGCTGAACGACCAGGCGCAGCGCACGGTCCTGTGCAAGGACCCGTTCCGGTCGGTCGACGAGCGGGTGGAGAAGCTCATCGCGGGGATGTGACCTGCGCGGTCGCCCCCGTACGGCGAATGTGATCTTTGCGGTGCCCGGCCCCGGCGGTGTCTACCGGGGCCGGGCACCGCCGGGGCATACGCTGTCCGTCGAGTCCGGAGAGCCGACTTTGACCGACAGTTAGGAACGCCGTGCGCCGCACCGCGGGTTTGCTTCTCACCCTGCCCCTGCTGCTGGCGGTGGCCTGCAGCAGCTCCACCAAGGCGACCAGCCCGGCCACGCCGACGGCGGCCACCGCGGCCCCCACCGTGCCGGCCCCGGTGACCGAGGCCTCGCCGATGCCGACGCTGTCGGAGGGCGGGTTCGGGAGCAAGGCCACCATCACCATCCCCGAGGGGCAGCAGCCCAGCGGTCAGTTCGTGGTGAGCACCGTGAGCGAGGGCGACCGGTCCACGGTCAACAAGGGCGACTGGGTCACGGTCAACTACACGGCGAAGGACTGGACGACCGGCAAGGACCTGCCCAGCTCGTACGACGCCAACGGCAAGCCGCAGCTGTACCAGGCGGGCAGCGGGCAGCTGGTGCCCGCGTTCGACCAGACCGTGATCGGGAAGAAGGTCGGCAGCCGGCTGCTGGTGGTGGCCCCGCCGGCGGCCGCGTTCGGCAACCAGGGCAGCACCCAGCTCGGGGTGGCCGCGGGGGACACCGTGGTGTTCGTGCTGGACATCATGGAGAGCCTGCCGCAGGACTCCACCCTGTCGGGCACCATGACGCCGCCGCCCGCGACGATGCCGCAGGTGAAGGACAACGGCAAGGCCGCCGTCACGATCACCCTCCCGGCCGGGGAGGCCCCGCCCACCGACCTCCAGCAGGCCGTGCTGATCAAGGGCGAGGGCAAGCAGGTGAAGTCCGGGCAGACCCTGGTGGTGCAGTACACCGGGGTGCTGTGGAGCAACGGCCAGCAGTTCGACTCGTCCTGGAGCCACGGCGGCGCGCAGGCGCTGCAGATCGGCACCGGCAGTGTGATCGAGGGCTGGGACAAGGGCCTGGTCGGCCAGACCGTGGGCAGCAGGGTGCTGCTGGTCGTGCCGCCGGCCCTCGGCTACAAGGACGCGGCGCAGGGCTCGGTGCCGCCGAACTCGACACTGGTCTTCGTGATCGACATTCTTGAGGCGGTCTAGGAAGCCCGAGGCGGTCCGGGAAGCCTGTGGCGGCCCGGGAGGAGGGCCGGTCGGTTCCGTACGCCTGGGCGGGCACTCGCACAGGGAAGCGTCCCTCCTCATCCTGACCTGTCATACTGCCCTCGCACTGTGGTAGGCGCCGCCGGCGTCCGGTTCCCGGGCGGCAGTGCGACAGCACCCCGGCGCTCACCACGCCGGCCGTAGACCTCGAAGACCTCGTGGCGAGATGGATGGGGAGTCATGTCTGAGAAAGCGTCGAGCCCGGGCGGGGCCGGCACCGCGAACGGAAACTCCGCCGGTGATCCGGCTGACTCGCGGCCCGGTGGTCCGCTTCCGGGCGACGGCGAGTCGATCGTCGTACCGCCGTCGATCCTGAAGCAGCAGGCCGGCTGGGCCACGCCCGGCGAGGCCCCGCGGGCGGCGGGCGGGACGAAGACCGACGAGGCCCCGCAGATCTTCGCCTCGAACGTGCGCCGCCAGGAGGCCTCGGAGGCCGGGTACGCCGAGAACCCGCCCGGGGTGGGGAAGCTGGGCGTGATCCTCGGCACCGTGCTCGCCGTGCTGCTGGTCGGCAGCGGTATCACGCTGTACGTGGTGAACCGGGACGACTCCAAGTCGAGCACCGCCAAGCCCGCCGACGCGGCCAAGTCCGCGCCGCCCACGCCGACCGCCGAACCGGTGCCGCCGATCAAGGACAACGCCAAGGTGCTGCCGACGGTCACCGGCGAGTTCGGCAAGAAGGCCGGCATCGAGGTGCCCGCCGAGCAGGCCGACGGCTCCTTCGTCGTCAAGGTCCTCTCGGAGGGCAGCGGCCCCAAGGTCGAGAAGAACTCCTGGACCTCGGTCGACTACACCGCCAAGGACTGGACCACCGGCAAGGACATCCCGAGCTCGTACGACGAGACGGGCAAGCCGCAGATCTTCCAGGCCGGTACGGACGCGCTGATCCCGGCGCTGGACCAGGCCGTGCTCGGCAAGAAGGCCGGCAGCCGGATCCTCGTGGTGGCCCCGCCGGCCGCCGCGTTCGGCGCCCAGGGCAACCCGAGCATGTCGATCGGGGCCGCGGACAACCTGGTCTTCGTGATCGACATCCAGCGCTCCACCGCGGCGGACGCCGTGGTCAGCGGCACCGTCACCCCGCCGCCCGCGGACTTCCCGCAGGTCAAGGACAACGGCAAGAAGCCGGCCGACATCACCCCGGTGGCCGGCGCGGCCGACCCGACCGAGCTGAAGACGCACGTCCTGATCAAGGGCACCGGCCCCAAGGTGGAGAAGGGCGAGAAGGTCGTCGTCCAGTACACCGGCGCGCTCTTCAAGGACGGCAAGGTCTTCGACTCCTCGCTGAGCAAGGGCCAGGCGTTCTCCTTCCCGGTGGGCGGCGGCCAGGTCATCGCCGGCTGGGACCAGGGTCTGGAGGGCCAGACCGTCGGCAGCCGGGTCGAGCTGGTGATCCCCGCCTCGCTGGGGTACAAGGACCAGGCGCAGGGCGACATTCCGGCCAATTCCACCCTGGTGTTCGTGGTCGACATCCTGGATGCCGGTCAGGGCTGATCCACTTTCGGGTGACAATGGTGTGCGTGTGACCTTCGGGCCCGGCCGCGTGGCCGGGCCCGTACGGGCGGCGGGCGCCCGTACCGTGGTCCGGGAACGGACCGGGGGTGCGGGTGCCCGCCGCTTGGTCGTGTATGGAACCAAACCGTGAGAAGAGGCAGTTGTGAGCGACAAGACGAAGCCGGAGATCGACTTTCCGATCGGTGAGCCGCCGGCCGAGCTGCAGATCCGCGACCTCGAGGTCGGCACCGGCGAGGAGGCCAAGCCGGGCCAGGTCGTCGAGGTGCACTACGTCGGCGTGACCTTCGAGACCGGCGAGGAGTTCGACGCCAGCTGGAACCGGGGCAGCAGCTTCAAGTTCCCGCTCGGCGCCGGCCGGGTCATCAAGGGCTGGGACCAGGGCGTCGTCGGCATGAAGGTCGGCGGCCGCCGCGAGCTGGTCATCCCGGCGCACCTCGGGTACGGCAACCAGTCGCCGACGCCGCTCATCCCCGCGGGCTCGACGCTGATCTTCGTGGTCGACCTGCTGGGCGTCTGAGACCGGCCGCTCCACCGGGCCGCACCCCGTACCCGGGGTGCGGCCCCACGCGTTTGCGGACTCGGCTTTTGCAGTGCGTACCGCTACCGGTACGGTCGGTCCCGCCGGGTCGACATATGCCCGGCGGGCGCACCCCGCGCGCGGCGCGGCACACCGGAAGGGTCAGCGATGGCGATCGCCAAGGCAGAGCGGCTGATGAATCTCGCCCTGTGCCTGATGAACACCAGACGTCCGCTCTCCAAGAAGGAGCTGCGGGAATCCATCGAGGCGTACCGCGAGGCCTGGCAGCACAGCAGCGAGGACGCCTTCAACCGGATGTTCGAGCGGGACAAGGACGACCTGCGCGAACTCGGTCTGGTCATCGACGTGGACGAGAACGCCCTCGACGGCGAACTCGGCTACCTCGCCCGCGCCGACCGCAACCGGCTGCCGGAGATCGCCCTGGACGCCGAGGAGGCCGCGGCGCTGACCCTGGCCGCCCGGGTCTGGCAGCAGGCCAAGATGTCCGGCGCGGCCAGCGGCGCCCTGCAGAAGCTGCGCGCGGCCGGCGTGCCGTTCACCGAGGCCGAGGGCCGTACCGCCCTGGAACCGCGGATCCCCGCCCGGGAGAGCGCCTTCGAACCGCTGCTCACCGCCGCCCGCGACCGCCGCCCGGTCACCTTCGAGTACCGCAAGGCCGGTGCCGCCGCCGTCGAGCAGCGCACGGTCGAGCCCTGGGCCCTGGAGTGCTGGCGCGGCCACTGGTACCTGGCCGGCTGGGACCGCGACCGGCGTGACGCCCGGGTGTTCCGGCTCAGCCGGATGACCGGCAGGGTCCGCGCCCGCTCGGGCGCCTTCCTCGGCACCGTCCCCGAGCACGTCGACGTCCGGGCCACCGTCGCCAAGTTCGCCGGCGAGGGTGCCACCGCGACCGCCGCCGTCCGGGTCCGCCGCGGCGCCGGGTTCCCGCTGCGCACCAAGGCGCTGAGCAGCCGCCGGGTCGACGGGACCTGGGACGAGCTGGAGATCCCGTACGGCAACGGGCTCGGCGCCGACCTCGCGGAGTTCGGTCCTGACGTGCTGGTGGTCGGCCCGGAGGAACTGCGCGCCGACGTGATCGACCGGCTGAGCGCCGTCGCCGGACCGGGCGCCGAGGCCGTCAACGACCCGGCCGCCACCGGCCCGGCCGCCACCGAAGGAGTGCGGGCATGAGCAACGCCATCGACCAGACCCGCCGGATGCTCTCGCTGGTCACCTATCTGCGCGAGCGCCCCGGGGCCGAGGTGGCCGAGGTGGCCCGTGCCTTCGGCATCACCGAGCGCGAGCTGATCGGCGACCTCAACGTGCTGCCGATGTGCGGCACCAGCTTCCGCGGCGGCGATCTGCTCGACATCGACACCGACGGCGAGCGGATCTGGTGGCACAACGTCGACGACGTCGCCCAGCCGCTGCGGCTGGCCGCCGACGAGGCGACCGCGCTGCTGGTCGCCGCCCGCGCGGTGGCCGGCCTGCCCGGCCTGCGGGCCGGTGACCGGGAGGCGCTCACCCGGGCCGTCGCCAAGATCGAGAACGCCGCCGGGGACAGCGCCGAGGGCAGCGCCAGGGTCGGGGTCACCTTCGAGGCCGAGAGCCACGTCTTCGCCGACATCGACCGCGCGCTCAGCGAGGGCCGCCGGCTCTGGCTGCGCTACTACTCGCACGGGCGCGGCGGCATGACCGAGCGCGAGGTCGACCCGATCCGGCTGCTCACCGAGGGCCACACCTACCTCGAGGCGTGGTGCCGCACCTCCGAGGACCACCGGATGTTCCGGCTCGACCGGGTCGCCGAGATCAAGGTGCTGGACGTCCCCTCCGACCCGCCGCGCCGCGAGCCGCGCGACCTCTCCGGCGGGCTGGTCAACCCGTCCGCCGACGATCCCGAGGTGGTCGTCGAGGTCTCCTCCGGCGGGCGCTGGGTGGCCGAGTACTACACCCACGACCGGGCCGAGGAACTGCCCGACGGCGGCCTGCGGATCACCCTGCGCAGCGCCGACCCGTCGCAGCTGCGCCCGCTGGCGCTGCGGCTCGGCCGGGACGGGCGGATCGTCTCCCCGCCGGAGCTCGTGGAGCAGGCGCGGTCGGCGGCGCTGGAGGCGCTGGCCGGCTACCGGGAGGGGCAGGTCTGAGCCGTGGAGCCCGGTACCAGATTCAAGGTGTACTGCTCGGAGTGCCGCGAGAAGGTGGACCTGCCGGCGGACGAGTTCCGCCTCACCCTCGGTCGGACCCCGGCCCAGGCGCACTACAGCTTCAGCTGCCCGCTCTGCGGGGCGGCGGTGCGCAAGCCGGCCGGGGAGAAGATCGTCACGGCGCTGACCGGCGCCGGGGTGCGCACCATGCGGCTCGTCCCGGTGGAGGGCTGAGCGGGGCCTCCCGCGCGGCCGGATAGGGTGGTGGCCATGTCCTGGATGCTCGTCGCCGCCGTCCTGCTCGCCACCGCCGGGCTGCTGGTCCTCGGCGTTCTCGCGATCCGGCTCTGGCTGGACGTGCGGACGCTGGCCAAGGGGGTGGACGCCGCCTCCCGGGCGCTGGCCGAGGCGGCCGGCGACCTCGCGGCGGCGGTGCCGGGGCGCTGAACCGCCCGCGGACCCGCCCCGGTCCGGGACGGCCGTTGGTGCACGGGGCTGCTGCGCGGGGGCGGCGGCGCGTTACGCTCTCAGATGGCTCCTGAAGTGCGACTGGGGGCCGCTGTCCTGTTCGGGCGGCCGTCGTCAGGGCGTCACCCGCAGCGGTTACCATCCCCGCAGCGGGCGGCCCACCGGTGCCGCCATGACTGAAGGTGGTCGAGCATGCGGATCTCGCCGACTGCGATCCTGGTGGTCGTCGTTCTTGCCATTCTGCTTTTCGGTGCCAAGCGACTGCCCGATCTGGCGCGTTCGCTCGGCCAGTCGATGCGGATCCTGAAGAGCGAGACCAAGGCGATGCGTTCGGACGGTGCCGCGGACGAGGGCGCGCCGGCGCAGCCCGCGCCCGCCGTGAGCGTCGAATCCGGCGCGGCGAAGACCATCCAGGCCGCTCCCGGGGCGTCCGCCACGGCCCGGCCGGTGACCGAATCGGTCCCGGGGCAGGCGGCCCAGCCGACGGCCGACGGCGGCCGGCCGCGCTGAGCGGCGCGCGACGCACGCGATCATGGGAGGCCCGTCGACCGGCGGGCCTCGACGCACGAGTTGAGGACCGGGGTTGAGCAAGCTCTCCAAGGCGTCTAAGGCGCCCAAGGATCCTGAGGGGCGGATGGCCCTCGCCGACCACCTGCGGGAACTGCGGAACCGCGTGGTCAAGTCGGTCCTGGCGATCGTGCTGTTCACGATCGTCGCGGGCATCTTCCACAAGCAGATCGAAAGTTTCCTGCTGCAGCCACTGCCGCAGTGCGACAAGCAGAACGCCGCGGAGTTCCACGGCCGGTGCGCGCAGGTCTCCAACATCGGTCTGACCTCGGGCTTCAACTGGATGCTGAAGGTCGCGCTGACGACCGGTGTGGTCGCGGCCGTCCCGATCTGGCTCTACCAGGTCTGGGCCTTCGTCGCGCCGGGTCTGCACCGGCACGAGCGCAAGTACACGGTCATCTTCATGATCTGCGGCGCCCCGCTGTTCCTGGCGGGCGTGGCCTGCGCCTTCCTGCTGATGCCGACCACGGTCGAGGTCCTGATCTCGTTCACCCCGAACGACACGACCCCGATCCTGCCGCCCGAGGACTACTTCGACATCGCCACCAGGATGGTCCTGGTCTTCGGTCTGGCCTTCGAGTTCCCGCTGTTGCTAGTGATGCTCAACATGGTCGGCATCGTCACCGGCAAGCGCCTGCTGGGCTGGTGGCGCGGCATGGTGATGGGCATCACCGTGTTCGCGGCCTTCGCCACGCCCAGTGCCGAGCCGGTCAGCATGCTGGCGCTGGCCGCGCCGATCTGGGCGCTGTACTTCGTCGCGGTGGGTGTCGCCCTGCTCAACGACCGGCGGAAGGCGCGTCGCAACCCCGACTTCGGGCTGAGCGACGAGGAGGCCTCGGAGCTGGACCTCTCGGTGCAGCCGGTGGCCGGGGCGGAGGCCGTGGAGGCGTCCGTCACGCCGGTCGCCGGGGCTCCGGTGCCGGCCGCCCGGCAGGAGCAGATGGACGACATCACCTGAGGCCCTGACGCGCCCTGAGCCCCGGTCCGCCGTCTTCCGGCGGGCCGGGGCTCTTGCGTCGGCCGGGGGGTTCGCGCAGGCCGGGGCTCTGCTGCGGGTCGGCCGGGTTGCTCGTGGCCGGACGGCGGGGGCTCTTGGCAGGTTCGATGGCATGTGACATATTACTGCCGTGTCCAAGTCCCAGAGACCTCCCCTGGATGTCCTCGTGGTCGGTGCCGGTGTGGTCGGCGCCGCCTGTGCGTACTACGCCGCCCGCGCCGGACTCGCCGTCGCCGTCGTCGACCGCGGGCCGGTCGCCGGTGGCACCACCGGTGCCGGTGAGGGCAACCTGCTGGTCTCCGACAAGGAGCCCGGCCCCGAGCTCGACCTCGCGCTGTTCAGCGCCGGGCTCTGGCAGGAGCTGGTGCCCGTCCTCGGCCCCGCCGTCGAGTACGAGCCCAAGGGCGGCCTGGTGGTCGCCGCCACCCCGGCCCGGCAGGACGCCCTGCGGGCCTTCGCCCAGAAGCAGGCGACGGCCGGCGTCACCGCCGAGGAGATCCCCGGCGAGCGGCTGCGCGAACTCGAACCCCACCTCGCCCCCGGGCTGGCCGGCGGCTTCCTCTACCCGCAGGACGCCCAGGTCCAGCCCGCGCTGGCCGCCGCCCACCTGCTGCGCGCCGCCCGGCGGGACGGTGCCCTGCTCTACACCGGCGAGACCGTCCGGGCGGTGCGGACCGGAACGGACGGGGCCGTGCTCGGCGTCGAGACCGACCGGCGGCGGCTGGACGCGCCCGCCGTGGTCAACGCCGCCGGCACCTGGGGCGGCGAACTGGCCGCGCTCGCCGGTGTGCACCTGCCGGTGCTGCCCCGGCGCGGCTTCGTCCTGGTGACCGAACCGCTGCCGAGGATCGTCCGGCGCAAGGTCTACGCGGCCGACTACGTCGCGGACGTGGCCAGCGGCTCGGCCGCGCTGCAGACCTCCGCCGTGGTCGAGGGCACCCCCGGCGGGCCGGTGCTGATCGGCGCCAGCCGGGAGCGGGTCGGCTTCGACCGGACCCTCTCGGTGGAGGTGCTGCACCGGCTCGCCGCGCAGGCGGCCGCGCTGTTCCCCGTCCTGGCGGACGTCAGCGTGCTGCGCGCCTACCGGGGCTTCCGCCCGTACCTGCCGGACCATCTGCCCGCGATCGGCGCCGACCCGCGGGTGCCCGGGCTGTACCACGCCTGCGGCCACGAGGGCGCGGGCATCGGGCTGGCTCCGGCGACCGGGCTGCTGATCAGCCGGCAGCTCACCGGCGAACGGCCCGGGCTGGACCTCGAACCGTTCCGGGCCGACCGGTTCCCGGCCGCCTCGTGAACCGTGCGACGGACCGGAACCACCTCGCACCGTGCCCGAACCGCCGCGAACCCGCCGAACAGCCGAACAGCCGAGCCGCTGAGCCGCTGAGCCGAGACCGAGAACCTGGAACGGAGAACCCGCTGATGCGCCGTACCCCCGCCGCCCTGGTCGGGGCGGAACCCGGCCCCGCCCACACCATCGAGTTCGACGGCCGGCCCGTCCCCGCACTGCCGGGACAGTCGATCGCCGCCGCGCTCTGGGCCGACGGCGTGCTCGCCTGGCGCACCACCCGGGTGGGCGGCCGGCCGCGCGGGGCGTTCTGCGGGATCGGCGCCTGCTTCGACTGTCTGGCCACCGTGGACGGCCGCCCCAACCAGCGCACCTGCCTGCTCCCCGCCGAGCCCGGCACCACCGTCACCACCCAGGAGGGCAACGGCCGTGCCGACCTCGCCGTCTGACCGCCAGGAGCGGTCCTACGACCTCGCCGTGATCGGGGCCGGCCCGGCCGGGCTCGCCGCCGCCGTGACCGCCGCCGACCTCGGTCTGCGCTGCGCCCTGCTGGACGCGGGCCCGCGCACCGGCGGCCAGTACTACCGCCACCCCGCGCCCGGCCTCGGCGCCGCCCGGCCCGACCGGCTGCACCACGGCTGGTCGGTCTACACCGGCCTGGCGGACCGGCTCGCCGCCCACGAGACCGCCGGCCGGGTCGACTTCCTCGGCGGCCACCAGGTGTGGGCGGCCGAGCGGGCCGGCGACACGGCGTGGGTGCTGCACGCCACCCTCGGGCCCGGGGCCGGCGACCGGGCGACCGTCCGCGCCGCCGCCCTGCTGCTCGCCACCGGCGCGTACGAGCGACAGCTGCCGTTCCCCGGCTGGACACTGCCCGGGGTGGTCACCGCGGGCGGGGCGCAGGCCATGCTCAAGGCCGGCCTGGTCCTGCCCGGCCGGCGGATCGTGGTGGCCGGCAGTGGACCGTTGCTGCTCGCGGCCGCCTCCTCGCTGGTCACCGCAGGGGCCGAGGTGCCCGCGGTGGTCGAGGCCACCGACTACCTCGGCTACGCCCGGCGCCCCGGCGTGCTGGCCGCCGTCCCGGCCAAGCTCGTCGAGGGGGCCGGCCACGGCGCCGCGCTGCTGCGCCACGGCGTCCGGCTGCGCCGGCGCAGCGCCGTGGTCGAGGCGCACGGGACCGACCGGGTCACCGCCGTCACGGTCGCCCGGCTGGACGCCGACTGGCGGCCGGTGCCCGGCACCGAACGGCGGATCGCCTGCGACGCCCTCGCCGTCGGCCACGGCCTGCTGCCGCAGATCGAACTGGCCACCGAGCTGGGCGCCGAGACCAGGACCACCCCGGACGGTACGGCCGCGCTCAAGGTCGACGCCCGGCTGCGCACCACCGTCCCCGGTCTCTGGGCGGCCGGCGAGACCTGCGGCGTCGGCGGCGCCGACCTGGCGATCGCCGAGGGCGAGCTGGCCGCGCACGCGGTGGCCGACCGCCCGGTGCGCGCCGCGCTGCTGCGCCGCCGCGCCCGGCTGCGGGCCTTCGCCGGGCTGATGGCCGCCGCGCACCGCCCCGGCCCGGGCTGGACGGAGTGGCTGCGCCCGGACACCGACGTCTGCCGCTGCGAGGAGGTCCCCGTCGCCGCGATCCGCGAGGCGGTGGACGAGCTGGGCGCGGGGGACGCGCGGACCGTCAAGCTGCTCACCCGGGCCGGGATGGGCTGGTGTCAGGGCCGGATGTGCGGTCCGGCGGTGGCCTGCCTGGCCGGCGGCGGTCCGGACGGCGGTTCGGGCGGCGGTTCGGGCGGCGGTGAGGTGCCGGCCGACCGGCGACCGCTGGCCTGCCCGGTGCCGCTCTCGCAGCTCGCCGCCGGGCCGGGGCCCGAAGACGGCTGAGCGCCGGCGGACCGACGAACTCGCCGCCGGGGGCTCTTGCCTCCGGCGTCGCCCTCTAATAAAATGTCACACCTCACCAAGGAGTCATCTGTGTCCAACACCGCGTACGACGCCACCCGTCCCTGGCGCGGCGTCATGGTCGCCACCACGATCCCGCTGCGCCCGGACCTCTCCGTCGACTACGACGCCTACGCCGACCACGTCCGCTGGCTGATCGAGTCCGGCTGCGACGGCGTCGTCCCCAACGGATCTCTGGGCGAGTACCAGACCCTCACCGACGAGGAGCGCGTCCGGATCGTCGAGGTCGCGGTCGAGGCCGCCGGCGACGGCGCCCGCGTGATGCCGGGTGTGGCCGCGTACGGCAGCGCCGAGTCCCGCCGCTGGGCCGAGCAGGCCGCCGAGGCCGGCGCCGGCTCCGTCCTGCTGCTGCCGCCGAACGCCTACCGCGCGGACCACACCGCCGTCCGCGGGCACTACGCCGAGGTGGCCAGGGCGGGCATCCCGATCGTCGCGTACAACAACCCCATCGACACCAAGGTCGACCTGGTGCCCGCGCTGCTGGCGCAGCTGCACGCCGAGGGCTCGATCGTGGCGGTCAAGGAGTTCAGCGGCGACGTCCGGCGGGCGTACGAGATCGCCGAGCTGGCCCCCGGCCTGGACCTGCTGATCGGCGCCGACGACGTGCTGCTGGAGCTGGCCCTGGCCGGCGCCGTCGGCTGGATCGCCGGCTACCCGAACGCCCTGCCGGAGGCCAGTGTGGCGCTCTACCGGGCCGCCGTCGAGCACGACCTGGACACCGCGCTGCCGCTCTACAAGGCGCTGCACTCGCTGCTGCGCTGGGACTCCAAGACCGAGTTCGTCCAGGCGATCAAGCTCTCGATGGACATCGCCGGGCGCCCCGGCGGCCCGACCCGCGCGCCGCGCCTGCCGCTCACCCCGGAGATCGAGGCGGCCGTCCGCGCGGCCACCGAGAAGGCGCTGGCCGAGGGCCTCGCGTAGCACGAACACCCCAAGGACCGGCCGGCTGCGGGGGCAGCCGGCCCCCGGCCCACCCACCCCACCCCGACGGGAGTCGCCACCCATGCGCAGCCGCCACGTGTTCCACGCCGTCGACTCGCACACCGAGGGCATGCCGACCCGGGTCATCACCGGCGGCTTCGGCATCATCCCCGGCGCCACCATGGCCGAGCGGCGTGTGCACTTCCAGCAGCACCTGGACCACTTCCGCACCCTGCTGATGTACGAGCCGCGCGGCCACGCCGCGATGAGCGGCGCCATCCTGCAGCCGCCGACCCGCCCGGACGCCGACTACGGCGTGCTCTACATCGAGGTCTCCGGCCTGCTGCCGATGTGCGGCCACGGGACCATCGGCGTCGCCACGGTGCTGGTCGAGACCGGCATGGTGCCGGTGGTGGAGCCGGTCACCACCGTCCGGCTGGACACGCCCGCCGGGCTGGTGATCGCCGAGGTGCTGGTCGAGGACGGCGCCGCCAAGGCGGTGACCATCCGCAACGTGCCCTCCTACTCCGTCGCCCTGGACCGCAAGATCGAGGTGCCCGGCTACGGCACCGTCGGCTACGACCTCGCCTACGGCGGCAACTTCTACGCGATCCTGCCGCTCGCCGAGTTCGGGCTGCCGTTCGAGCGCGAGCGCAAGCAGGAGATCCTTGACGCCGGCCTGGCCCTGATGGACGCCGTCAACGCCGGTCCCGACCGGCCGGTGCACCCGGAGAA
The DNA here is from genome assembly GCF_044753005.1 of Kitasatospora sp. NPDC088548. NCBI lineage: Bacteria > Bacillati > Actinomycetota > Actinomycetes > Kitasatosporales > Streptomycetaceae > Kitasatospora > Kitasatospora sp. NPDC088548. The sequence goes on along the minus strand of NZ_JBIVMI010000009.1, from coordinate 124,156 downwards.
CCCGTCCATCCACAGCTGCCACCACGTCCAGCTGCTCGCCCCCGGCTCCACCGCCGGGCACTCCCGGCACGCGATGGCCATCCACCCCGGCTGGTTCGACCGCTCGCCCTGCGGCACCGGCACCTCCGCCCGGATGGCGCAGCTGCACGCGCGCGGCGAGCTGCCGCTCGGCCAGGACTTCCGCAACGACTCCTTCATCGGGACGACCTTCACCGGCCGCCTGGTCGAGGAGACCGAGGTGGCCGGGCGGCCCGCCGTGGTGCCCACCGTCACCGGGCGGGCCTGGATCACCGGCACCGCCCAGTACTTCCTCGACCCGAGCGACCCGTTCCCGGCCGGGTTCCTGCTCTGAACCACCGAAGGGTTCCCGCTGTGACCATCACTTCCCTCAACCCCGCCGACCCCGCGGACCTCGTCCTCGCGGTCGAGGCGCCCGGCGCGCAGGCCGTCCGGGCCGCCGTCGGACGGGCCAGGACCGCGCAGGCCGGCTGGCACGCGGCCGGCGCCGCGGCCCGCTCGGCCGCGCTCACCCGGATCGCCGAGGCCGTCGAGGCGCACGCCGACGAGCTGACCGCGCTGATCGTCCGCGAGGTCGGCAAGCCGCTCGCCGAGGCGCGCGGCGAGGTCGCCAGGACCGCCGCGATCTGGCGCTACTACGCGCAGGCGCCCTTCGAGCCGTCCGGCGCCGTCCACGAGCCCGCCGCCGGACCGGGCCTGCTGCTCACCCGGCGCCGCCCGTACGGTGTCGCCGGGCTGATCACGCCGTGGAACTTCCCGCTGGCGATCCCGACCTGGAAGGCCGCGCCGGGGCTGGCCGTCGGCAACACCGCCGTGCTCAAGCCGGCGCCGGAGGCGACCGCGTGCGCGCTGCGGCTGGCCGAGCTGGCCGCGGCGGCGGGCCTGCCCGAGGGCGTGCTGACGGTGCTGCCGGGCGGAGCGGAGGAGGGCGAGGCGCTGGTCGACGCGGCGGACGTGGTGTCGTTCACCGGTTCGACCGGGGTCGGCCGGGCCGTCGTCCACGCCGCCACCGGGCGCGGGGTGCCGGTCCAGGCCGAACTGGGCGGCCTGAACGCCGCGCTGGTCCTGCCGGACGCCGACATCGAGCAGGCCGCGGCCCATCTGGCGGCCGCCATCGCCGGGTACGCCGGGCAGAAGTGCACCGCCACCAGCCGGGTGATCGCCGTCGGCGAGGCGTACGAGCCGCTGCGCGCCGCGCTGGTGAAGGCGCTCGGCCTGGTCGACGACACAGCCTGCGGGCCCGTCATCTCCGCCGCCGCCCGCGACCGGCTCACCGGAGCCGTCGCCTCGGCGCGCGCCGAGGGGGCCACCGTGCTCACCGGCGGGGCGGTGCCCGAGCGGGCCGGCTGGTACGTCGAGCCGACCCTGCTCGCCGACGTGCCCGCCGAACACCCGCTGCGGCGCGAGGAGTTCTTCGGCCCGATCGCCGTCCTGCTGCCCGCCGCGGACCTGGACGAGGCGATCGTGCTGGCCAACGACACCCCGCACAGCCTGGCCACCTCGGTGCACAGCCGCAGCCTGGACACCGCGCTCGCCGCCGCCGACCGGCTGGACGCGGGCATGATCCGGGTCAACGCGCCGTCCAGCGGCGTCGACTTCCACCTGCCGTTCGGCGGCGCCAAGGGCGCGAGCCACGGCGACCGCGAACAGGGCCGGGCCGCACTGGACTTCTACACCGCGAGCCGGACCGTCACCCTGCTCCCGGCCGGGGGTGCGTGATGACCGGCGTGGTGGAGGGCGTGGTGGAGACGGTCGACTACCACACGGCCGGTGAGCCGTTCCGGATCGTGGTGGGCGGGGCGCCGGTGATCCCCGGCGACGGCGTCGCCGAGCGGCGGGCCGTCGCGATCGGCGCGGGCGGTACGGCGACCGCGCCCCGGCCGAGCGCGCTCGACCAGGTGCGGCAACTGCTCACCCGCGAGCCGCGCGGGCACGCGGGCATGTACGGCGGGTTCCTGGTGCCGCCGGACGACGACGAGGCGCACCTCGGGGTGCTGTTCTGGCACAAGGACGGCTACTCCACGGCCTGCGGGCACGGCACCATCGCGCTCGGCGCCTTCGCGGTGGACTCCGGGCTCGTCGCGGCGCCCGAGGACGGCGTGGCGCGGGTGCGGATCGACGTCCCGTCCGGGCGGGTCACCGCCCTGGTGCACCGTGCGGGCGGCCGGACCACCGGTGTGACCTTCCGCAACGTGCCGACCCGGGTGAGCGCGCTGAAGCTGCCGGTGGAGACCTCGCGCGGCACCGTGGAGGTGGCGGTCGCGCATGCCGGGGCCTGCTACGCCTCGGTGCCGGCGGCGGCGTTCGGCCTGTCGGTCGAGCCCGGGCTGCTGCCCGAACTCACCGCCGTGGGGCGGGAGATCAGGGCCGCGCTGGCCGGCTCGGAGGCCGTCGCCCACCCCGAGGACCCACGGCTGTCCGGCGTCTACGGGGTCATCCTGTACGACGAACTGCCGGACGTCGGCAAGCGGTTGAGCCAGCGCAACGTCACGGTCTTCGCCGACGGCCAGATCGACCGCTCACCGTGCGGCTCCGGCACCTCGGCGCGGCTCGCCGTGCTCGCCGCCGAGGGGCGGCTCGCGCCCGGCGAGGAGCTGTGGCACGAGTCGGTCATCGGCACCGTCTTCACCGGCCGGGTCCTGCCCGGCGGCGACCCGCGGGCCGGGGGCGTCGTCACCGAGGTCACCGGCACCGCCCACCGCACCGGCGAGCACCGCTTCCTGCTCGACGGGGACGACACGCTGGGAACGGGGTTCCTGCTGTGACCGCCGACCGCCGCGAGGCCCCCACCCTGTCCGGCGCGGCGGCTGAGCCGCTCCAGTACGCCGCGCCGGGCGCCGCCGGGCTGACGCCCACCCAGGCCGCCGACGCGATCGAGCGGGTGCTGCTCGACGGGCTGGACCCGGAGACCGCGCCCGCCCGGTCGGCGGTGCCGGTGCCCGCCGGGGAACTGCTGCTGATGCCGGCGGCCTCGGCGGAGTACGCCGGGGTGAAGATCGCCGGGGTCGCGCCCGCCAACCCCGGCATCGGGCTGCCCCGGATCACCGGCAGCTACCTGCTGCTGGACGGGCCGACCCTCCAGCCCGTCGCCCTGCTGGACGGCGCCGCCCTGACCGCCCTGCGCACGCCCGCCGTCACCGCCGTCGCGCTGCGCCGGCTGGCCGCGCCGGACGCCGCGCACCTGGTGCTGTTCGGCGCCGGACCGCAGGCGTACGGGCATCTGGACGCGCTGCTCGGCATCCGGTCGCTGACCAGGCTCACCGTGGTCGCCCGCAGTGCGGCGCCCGCCGAGGCACTGGCCCGGTACGCCCGGGCGCGCGGGCTGGACGCCGCGGTGGGGACGCCCGAGGCGGTGGCCCAGGCCGACCTGGTGGTCTGCTGCACCACCGCCCGTACCCCGCTGTTCGACGGGGCGCTGGTGCCCGACCACGCCGCCGTGGCGGCGGTCGGCTCGCACGAGCCGCAGGCGCGGGAGGTGGACGGCGTGCTGGTCCGCCGCGCCGAGCTGTACGTGGAGGCGCGGGCCGCCGCGCTGCGGGAGGCCGGCGACCTGCTGATGGCGGGTGTCACGGGCGACGAACCGCTCTGGAACCTGGCCGAGCTGGTGCGCGGCGAGGTGCCGGTGCCGTCGGACCGGCCGCGCTTCTTCAAGAGCGTCGGCATGGCCTGGCAGGACCTCGCCGTCGCGGCGGCGGTTCACCGGATCGGGCTGTGATGAACGCGTGAGGCGCGGCCCCGCCACCGGCTGACGCCCGGGCCCGTTACCCCGGGTGGTGGTTCGGTGTTGTACGGGACGGCCGGAGGCCGCGGCCGGTGTGGTGGGGAGGGATCCCCCGCCGTGCCGGCCGCTTCCGCGTTCCACCGGCCCGGCGGCGGATGCCGGGCAGCGGGTCGGGCTGTTCGGGGAGGGGTGGGGCTGTTCGGGGAGGGGTGGGGCTGTTCGGGGAGGGGTGGGGCAGGGAGTGCGGTATCGCCCGTTGCCACGCGCGGCGGCCGCTGCCACCATGGCGTCGGTGGCCGGTGTGCCGGGCCGTCCGGTGGGCCGCCCGAATCGCGGACTGTTGCACACTCAACGTAACGTGACATTGTACACTGGTGTTCTGCAACCTCCGGAGGAACACCATGGCCGACCTCAAACCCCGCACTCTGATCTCCGTCCAGGAGCGGCTGCGCGATCAGGTCGCCCACGCCCTCCGGGCCGCCTTGATCTCCGGTGAACTCCGCCCCGGCGTGGTCTACTCCGCGCCCGCCCTCGCCGCCGACTTCGGCGTCTCTGCCACCCCCGTCCGCGAGGCGATGCTCGACCTCGCCCGCGAGGGCCTGGTCGAGGCCGTCCGCAACAAGGGCTTCCGGGTCACCGAACTCACCGAGCGCGACCTCGACGACTTCACCGAGATCCGCGCCCTGATCGAGGTCCCCACCGTCGGCCGGGTCACCCGCACCGCCACCCCCGAGCAGCTGGAGCGGCTCCGCCCGCAGGCCGAGGCGATCGTCGCCGCCGCCCGCAAGCACGACCTGATCGGCTACCTGGAGGCCGACCGCCAGTTCCACCTCGACCTGCTCGGTCTGGCCGGCAACGCCCGCCTGGTCGAGGTCGTCGGCGACCTGCGCAAGCGTTCCCGCCTCTACGGCCTCAACCGCCTCGACCAGCGCGGCGAGCTGGTCTCCTCCGCCGAGGAGCACCTGGAGCTCCTCGACCTCATGATCTCCGCCGACGCCGACGCCGCCGAGGCCTGCATGGCCCGCCACCTCGGCCACGTCCGCTCCCTCTGGGCCGCAGGCCAGGAGGAGACCGAGGCGGACCGTCCGGCGCTGCGCCTGCGGGCGCGGTAGGGGGCGGCAGTCGTTCACGCTGCCGGAGTCGATCGGGGCGTCGGTGACGCTGTCGGTGGACGACGTCCTCGCCGTGAAGAAGTAGTCACGCCACCGCCGGAGTCGTGAGGCGGCCGTCGTGGACCTCGGCGATCTGGTCGACGGCGGTCAGGTGGGTGCGGTCGTGGGTGACCAGGACGGTGGCGGTGGCCCGGCGGTGGGTGAGCTCGGTGACCAGGTCGATGACGGCGGCGCCGCGCTCGTGGTCCAGGGCGCTGGTGGGCTCGTCGATCAGCAGCACGGTGGGGTCGTTCATCAGGGCGCGGGCGATGTTGACGCGCTGGCGCTGACCGCCGGAGAGCTGGTTCGGGCGGCGGGCGGCCTGGGCGCGCAGGCCGACGGCGTCGAGGAGTTCGAGGGCCCGGGGGAGAGCGGCGCGCGGGGAGCGGCCGTCCAGGTGGGCCATCACCTGGAGCTGTTCGGCGGCGGTCAGTGAGGGCAGCAGGTTCGCCTGCTGGAAGACGATGCCGATCCGGTGCCGCCGCAGCGCGGTGAGTTCGGCCCGCCCCAGGCCGGTGGTCTCCACGCCGTCCACCACCACCCGGCCGGAGTCCGGGGTGATCAGCGTCGCGGCGACGGCCAGCAGACTGGACTTGCCGGATCCGGACGGGCCGACCACCGCGGTGATCGAGCCCTTCGGGACGGTGAGCGAGACCTCGTCCAGGGCGGTGAGCCGGCCGTCGCCGTCCGGGTAGGTGAGGGTGATGTGGTCGAGGTGCAGGCTCATCGGGCGCTCCCCAGGGCGGTCAGCGGGTCGACGGAGGTGATCCGGCGGATGGACAGGGCCGCGCCGACCGCGCCGAGCGCGATCATCACGGCGGCCGGGAACAGGACGGTCGGCGCGTCCAGGACGAACGGGACGGTCGAGCCGATCAGCGCGCCGACGGCCGCCGCCAGCGCCGTGCCGACGGCCGTGCCGAGCACCAGCAGCAGGACGGCCTGGCCGAGCGCGTCCTTCAGCAGATAGCGGGTGGAGGCGCCGAGCGCCTTCAGCACCGCGATGTCGCCGCTGCGCTGGATCGTCCAGACGGTGAAGAACGCGCCGATGACCAGGGCCGAGATGGCGAACAGGAAGCCGCGCATCAGTTGCAGCGAGCCGTTCTCCGAGGTGTAGGAGCCGATCGCGGCGAGCGCGTCGTCCCGGCCGCGGGTCTCGGTGCCGTACTGGCCGTCGGCGGTCGCGAGGTCCGCACCGGTGGCGGTGGTCAGGGCGATCACGGTGGCGTGCCCGGCGCCGCCCGGGGCGAACGCCTGCCAGTCGGTGAGGCTGGTCCAGACGACGGGGGTGTGGCTGTACGAGGCCTCGCCGGTCACCGCCGCGACCTGGAGCGGGTGGCCGCCCAGGCTGAAGTTCGCGCCGGGCCGCAGGCCGCCCAGGTCCTCGGCGGCGGCCTCGGACAGGACGGCGCGACCGGGTGCGATCAGCGCGCCCTGCGGGGCCAGCCCGGAGCCGTCCGGGACGCCGAAGGCGGAGAGCGCGGCGGTGCGCCGGTCGGCGGCCGCCTTGGTGGTGGTGATGCCGAGCGGCTCCGCGGCGGTGACACCGGGCGTCCGGGCCCAGCCCTGCCACTGTTCGGGCGTGACCTGGGAGTCGGTGAAGGAGAGCTTCTGGCCGTCGGCCGGCTTCGAGAAGACCAGGTGGTCGGCGGGCAGGCCGGTGATCGCGGAGATGTTCTGCCGCCCCAGCCCGGCCGTCAGACCGGACAACAGGCCGACCAGTACGGTGATCAGCACGATGACGGTCCCCATCAGGGCGAACCGCCCCTTGGCGAACCCCAGATCCCTCCAGGCGACGAACACGAATGGCCCTTTCTTCCGTGAGGCTCTTCCCCGACGCTCACCACAGTGGCGGAGGAGGGGCCGGAGGGGCATCGCCCGGGGGATTGGATCCCCGGCATCAAAGGTGAGAAGCGGAGTTCAACCTTTTGATTGATGCCTGAGGACGGGTGCGGATCCTAGGCTGGACGGATGGCGACCGAACGATTCCGCACCACCCCCGTCGCCCGCGTACTCCAGGTCTGCCTGCACCTGCTGGTGGCGGGCCTGCTCGCGCTCGCCGTCGCCCGCGCCGTGGTCGGCCGGGGCGGCGACCCGGCGGCCGTCATCGCAGCGGCCACCGCGATGGCCGCCGTCTACGCGGCCGGCCCGCTGGTCGGCGCCGTCCGCCGGTCGCGGCGGGCCGCCGCGCTCTGGCTGGCACTGCTCGGCGTGACCTGGGTCGGGGTGCTGATCGCCACCCCGGACGGGGTCTGGCTGGCCTTCCCGCTCTACTTCCTGGAGCTGCACCTGCTCGGCCGCCGGTCGGGGCTCGTCGCCGTCGGGCTCACCGCGGTGGCCGCGATCACCGCGTACTCCTGGCACCTGCACATCCTCAGCCTGGCCGCGGCCATCGGACCGGCCCTCGGCGGGGCCGTCGCGGTGGCCACCGTCTTCGGCTACCAGGCGCTCTACCGGGAGAGCGAGGAGCGGCGCCGGCTCATCGACGAACTGACCGAGGCCCGCGCCGACCTCGCCGCCGCCCACCACGCCGCCGGGGTGCTGGCCGAGCGGGAGCGCCTCGCCCGGGAGATCCACGACACCCTGGCCCAGAGCCTCTCCAGCATCCAGCTGCTGCTGCGCGCGGCCCAGCGGGCCCTGCCCGAGCGCACCGAGGCCGCCGCCGGCCATGTCGAGCAGGCCCGGCAGGCCGCCCAGGACAGCCTCGCCGAGGCCCGCCGCTTCGTCCGCGCGCTCACCCCGCCCGACCTGGAGGGCGGCTCCCTGCCCCTCGCCCTCGAACGGCTCTGCGCCACCACGACGGCGCACAGCGGTCTGCCCGTCCGGCTGCATGTCGCGGGCGATCCGGTGCGGCTGCCGGTGCCGCAGGAGGTCGCGCTGCTGCGGATCGCGCAGTCCGCGCTCGGAAACACCGTCCGGCATGCGCGGGCCTCGCACGCCGAGGTGACGCTCAGCTACATGGAGGGCGAGGTGGCGCTGGACGTGCTGGACGACGGGGCCGGGTTCGACCCGGCGGCGGTCGCCTCCGGCGCGGCGGCGGGGGAGGGGGACGGCGGGTTCGGGCTGCCGTCGATGCGGGCGAGGGCGCGGGCGCTGGGCGGTACCTTCGCGGTGGAGTCCGCGCCGGGGGAGGGGACGGCGCTCGCCGTGCTGCTGCCCGTCGCCGCTGTCGAGGAGCGTCCGTGACCGAGGAGCGTTTGTGACCGACCAGCTGATCCGACTGCTGCTCGCGGACGACCACCCGGTGGTCCGGGCCGGGCTGCGCGCCGTCCTGGAGAGCGAGCGGGACTTCGTCATCGTGGCCGAGGCCGCCACCGCCGAGCGGGCGGTCGAACTGGCGGCGGAGGCCGAGGTCGACGTGGTGCTGATGGACCTGCAGTTCGGCCCCGGCTCGACGATGAACGGCGCGCAGGCCACCGCGGCCATCACCGCCCGGCCGGGCGCGCCCCGGGTGCTGATCGTCACCACCTACGACACCGACGCGGACACCCTGCCCGCGCTGGAGGCCGGGGCCACCGGCTACCTGCTCAAGGACGCGCCGCCGGAGGAGCTGGCCCGGGCCGTGCGCGCGGCGGCGGAGGGCCGGTCGGCGCTGGCGGCCACGGTGGCGGACCGGCTGCTGGAGCGGATGCGGACCCCCTCGGCGGCGCTGAGCGCACGGGAGACGGAGGTGCTGGGGCTGGTCGCCGACGGGCTGACCAACCAGCAGATCAGCCGGCAGCTGCACCTGAGCCAGGCCACCGTGAAGTCGCACCTGGTGCACATCTACACCAAGTTGGGGGTGGACTCGCGTACGGCGGCGGTGCGGGAGGCGCGCGGGCGGGGGCTGATCCGGCGCGGGGGCTGATCCGGTGCCGGGTGCGGGCGGCGGTCGGCCGCCGCCGGGCGGGCGTAGGGTGGGCCGGGTTCGAACCGCTTTGTGTACGTGTGGAGTGGAGGAACCCCCTCATGGCCGTCCGTCTCGACGAACTCGCCGTTCCCGTCATCGCCGCGCCGATGGCCGGCGGCGCCTCCACCCCGGAGCTGGTGGCCGCCGTGAACGGGACCGGCACCCTGGGATTTCTCGCCGCCGGGTACCGCAGCGCCGCCGCGATGGTCGAACAGATCCACCGGACACGTGAGTTGACGGACCGGCCGTTCGGCGTGAACCTCTTCGTCCCTGCCGCGCCCGGCGATCCGGCGGCCGTCGCCGGGTACCGGGCGCACCTGCTGCCGGAGGCCGAGCGCTGGGGCGTCCGGCTCCCCGAGACGATCGCACCGGACCGCGACGACTGGGACGCCAAGATCACCGCGCTGCTGGCCGGGCCCGTCCCCGTCGTCTCGTACACCTTCGGCCTGCCCTCGCCCGAGGAGGCGCGGGCGCTACGGGCCGCCGGGGCGTACCAGATCGGCACCGTCACCACACCCGAGGAGGCGCGGCACGCGGAGGCGGCCGGGATGGACGCGCTCTGCGTGCAGGGTCCGGAGGCGGGCGGACACCGCGCCACCCACCGGGTGGCGGACCGCCCGGGGGCCGTCCCGCTGCTCGAACTCCTCACCGCCGTACGGGCGGTGACGGTGCTGCCGCTGATCGCGGCGGGCGGCCTCGCCGACGGTCCGGCCATCGCCGCCGCGCTGCGGGCCGGGGCGGTGGCCGTCCAGGTGGGCACGGCGCTGCTGCGCTCGGACGAGTCCGGCGCCTCGGCCGCGCACAAGGCCGCCCTCGCCGAACTCCCGGACACCGTCGTCACCCGGGCCTTCACCGGCCGCCCGGCCCGCGGCCTGCGCAACGCCTTCATCGAGCGGTACGAGCCGTACGCCCCGCCCGCCTACCCCGAGGTGCACCACCTCACCCAGCCGCTGCGCGCGGCGGCGACGGCGCGGGCGGACACCGACGCCATGCACCTGTGGGCCGGCACCGGCCACCGCTCGGCCCGCACCGGTCCGGTGGCGGCCATCGTCGAGGAGCTGTGGCGGGCGGCTCAGCGGTCCTGACCGGCGGGCTCGGCGCCCTCGGCGCCCTCGGCGTGGAGAAAGGCGCGGTAGTGGCCGATCTTCGCCCGGATGTGTTCCTGCTGCCGCCGCAGGTGGGCGAGTTGCTCCTCCACCTGCGCGTCGTGCTCCTCCAGGACGGTGAGCCGCTGCGCCACGGTGCCGTCGCCGCCGCGCGCCAGTTCGGCGAAGCGCAGCATGCCGGCGATCGGCATCCCGGTGTCCCGCAGGCAGCGCAGCATGCCGAGCCAGGCGAGGTCGTGCTCGCTGAACCGCCGATGACCGGTCCGGGCGCGCTGCACACTGCCCAGCAGGCCGATGCGTTCGTAGTACCGCAGGGTGTCCAGGCTGAACCCGGACCGCTCCACCGCCTCCGCGGGCGTCAACAGCTCACTGCCGGATGCACTCATGCGAATGATCATGCCACCGTTGCCGGTTGACCTGGACCGCGCTCCAGCTGCCAGGGTTTCCGGTACGAACCCCACCGCTCTTCACGGAGGAAACCGTGCGCCACCGCACTCTTGGACGCCGCGCCGACGGAACCCCCGGGCCCGAGGTCAGCGTGCTCTGCCTGGGCGCGATGCCGTTCGGCACCCGGGTCGACGAGGCCCGCGCCTTCGCGCTGCTGGACCGTTTCACCGAGCGGGGCGGCACCTTCGTCGACACGGCGGACAACTACAGCTTCTGGCACGACGGCGCCTGCGGCGACGAGAGCGAGCTGGTGCTCGGCCGGTGGTTCGCGGCGCGCGGCAACCGGGACGCCGTGGTGCTGGCCACCAAGGTCGGCGCCCGCCCGGCCGGCCCGGGGGAGTGGCCGGCCAACGCGGAGGGGCTGTCGGCGGCAGCGGTCCGTACCGCCGTCGACGGCAGCCTGAAGCGGCTGGGCACCGAGCGGATCGACCTGCTGTACGGGCACCTGGACGATCGCCGGGCGCCGCTGGCGGAGACGGTCGACGCCTTCGGGGCCCTGGTCCGGGAGGGCACGGTCGACGTCCTGGGCAGCAGCAACCAGCTGACCTGGCGGCTGGAGCGGGCCCGTGCGCTGGCCCGCACCCGGGGCCTGGCCGGGTACAGCTGTCTCCAGCAGCGCCACACGTACCTGCGGCCGCGGCCGGGCGCGGACTTCGGGGTCCAGCAGCCCGTCACCCCCGAACTGCTCGACTACGTCCGCGCCGAGCCCGGCCTCACCCTGCTCGCCTACGGCCCGCTGCTGCACGGCGCCTACGCGGCCCCGGCCCGGCCGCTGCCCCCGCAGTACGACCACCCGGACTCGGCGGCCCGGCTCGCCGCCCTGCGTGAGGTCGCCGCCGACACCGGCGCCACCCCGGGCCAGGTCGTCCTGGCCTGGCTCCTCGGCGGTGACATCCCTGTCCTCCCCGTCATCGGGGCCACCACCCTCGCCCAGCTCGACGAGGCCCTCGACGCCGCCGACCTCGACCTCACCCCTGCCCAGCGCACCCACCTCGACGGGGCGTGAGCGCCGGGGCGCGGGCCGGAGCCCGTGTCGTCCCCCGGAAGAGTGGATAGCCGGGCGAGGGGCCGGTAACGTATAAGACACAACTTAACGTAGCGGGTATGTGGGAGATCACTCTTCTTGGGCCGGTGAACGACTGGTACTTGCAGCTCTGCGACGACGATCCCAAGACCGCCAGCAACATCCTCGATGCGCTCGACCTGCTGGCCGAAGTGGGACCGACGCTGGGGCGGCCCGCAGTGGACCGTATCCATCGCAGCCGACTGCACAACCTCAAGGAGTTGAGGCCAGGGTCGTCCGGCGGAAGCGAGGTGCGCATGTTGTTCGTCTTCGACACGCAACGGGAGGCCATCGTTCTTGTGGCGGGCGACAAGTCGGGGCGTTGGTCCGAGTGGTACGAGGAGTCCATTCCTTTGGCGGAGGCCCGGTACGCGGATTACGTCGAGGAACAGCGGAAGGGAGAAAACGCATGAAGGGCCGTAGTTGGACCGAGGTGCGCGCCGAGGTGATGGAGCGGTTTCCCGAGCTGGCCACGCCCGAGGCGGAGGCGGAGCGGGCCCGGATGCGGCTGGAGACGCTGGCGCGGATCCGCGGGTACGAGCTGGCGGAGCTGCGGCGGAAGGCGGGGCTGACGCAGCGGGAGGTGGCCGGGCTGCTGGGGGTGAGCCAGGCGCGGGTGTCGCAGATCGAGCACGGGCAGGTGGACAGCCTCGACAACCTGCGGGCCTATGCGGCGGCGATCGGTGGCGAGGTGGAGGTGACCGTGCGGCAGGGGGATCGGACGGTCAAGGTGGCCTGATCCCCCTGCCGGTGCGCGGGATCAGCCGAGCAGGTCGGACATCCAGGACTCGATGCCGGCGACGGTGCGCGGGAGGGCGCCGGACATCAGGTGGGCGCCGTCGGCGGTGATGACGAGGTCGTCCTCGATGCGGATGCCGAGGCCGCGGAGTTCCAGCGGGAGGGTCTCGTCGTCGGGCTGGAGGTAGAGGCCGGGTTCGACGGTGAGGACCTGGCCCTCCTCCAGGACGCCGTCGAGGTAGGTCTCGGCGCGGGCCTTGGCGCAGTCGTGGACGTCGAGGCCGAGCATGTGGCCGCTGCTGCAGAGGGTGTAGCGGCGGTAGAGGCCGCTGTCCTCGGCGAGCGCCTGCTCGGCGGGGATCCGCAGGACGCCCCAGTCGGCCAGGCCTTCGGCGATGACGCGCATGGCGGCGCGGTGGAAGTCGCGGAAGCGGGCGCCGGGCCGCAGTGCGGCGATGCCGGCGTCCTGCGCGGCCAGGACGAGCTCGTAGGCCTGGCGCTGGACGGGCGAGAAGGTGCCGCCGAGCGGGAGGGTGCGGGTGATGTCGGCGGTGTAGAGGGTGTCGGTCTCCACGCCGGCGTCCAGCAGCAGCAGGGCGGAGGGGTCGAGCGGGCCGTCGTTGCGGATCCAGTGCAGGACGCAGGCGTGGGCGCCGGAGGCGGCGATGGTGTCGTAGCCGGTGCCGTTGCCCTCGGCGCGGGCGCGCAGGTTGAAGACGCCCTCGATCCAGCGCTCGCCGCGCGGGTGGCGGAGCGCGGCGGGCAGCGCGCGGACGACGTCCTGGAAGCCCAGCACCGTGTGGTCGACGGAGAGCTGGAGCTGCTCGACCTCCCAGGCGTCCTTGATCAGGCGCAGTTCGGAGAGCACCGAGGCGAGTTGGGCGTCGGCCTGGCCGAGGGCGGGGGCGCCGGGCCGGCCGGTGGCGGCGTCGAGGGAGGAGTCGACGCCGGCCAGGACGCGGGTGGCGGGCTGCGGGCCGCTCAGCAGCTTGCCGAGGTCGTCGAGGTGTTCGGTGCGTACGCCGGTGAGCCGGGAGGCCTCGCCGAGGTCGGGACGGCGGCCGACCCAGAACTCGCCGTAGCGGCGGTCGCGGTAGAACTGCGAGCCGTGTGCGCCGGCGCCGCCGCGCGGGGAGCGCGGGCGCAGGTAGAGGACGGGCTCGTGGCCCTCGGGCCCGGTCGGTTCGAGGACGAGGATGTGCCCGACCTGGTCCTCGCCGGTGAGGCCGGTGAGCCAGGCGTAGGCGCTGTGCGGGCGGAACCGGTGGTCCACGTCGTTGCTGCGGACCTTCAGCTCGCCGGCGGGAACGAGCAGCCGCTCGCCGGGGAAGGCCGCGGAGAGCCGGGTCCGCCGGGCGGGCAGCACCGCGAACCCGGGGACGCGCTGGTCGGCGGGGAGCGGGGTGGCGGCCCAGGCGGTGCCCATGAAGGCGTCCAGGGCGGGGGAGACGGGGAGGTCGTGGCTGCCGATGTTGAGCGCGGGCTGGTGGAGGGTCACCGGGGGAACTCCTATGCGGGGCGGGGGAGCTGCACGGACACAGGTCGGTAACGGGATGCGCCACCCCTTGTGCAGTGCAATTTCACATTACTATGTTACGGGTCACACCGCGGAGCGGCTAGACCCCCTGAGGTCGTCCTCCCCGGCCGGGTCCCGGATCAGCCCCGGGGCCGACCACGGGCCTTCACGGCAGGCCCCCCACTGCGGAGTTGCACATGACCAGGCGCACCCACGCCGCCCTCGCGGCGGCCCTCGCAGCGACACTCACCCTCGGTCTCGGGGCGTGCGGCAAGGACGACAAGAGCGACACCGGTGGCGAGGCCGCCGGCAGCACCAAGGCCCCGGGGGCCGCATCCGGCACCATCGTCGGCGGTACGCCGGTCAAGGGCGGCACCCTCACGGTGCTCTCCAACCAGGACTTCGCCCACCTCGACCCGGCCCGCAACTGGACCATGCCGAACATGGACTTCGGCATCCGGCTGCTCTACCGCACCCTGGTGACCTTCAAAGCGGAGCCCGGCGCGGCCGGCAGCGAGATCGTCCCCGACCTGGCCACCGACGTCGGCCGGCCCTCGGACGGCGGCAGGACCTGGGCCTTCACCCTGAAGGACGGTGTCAAGTACGAGGACGGCACCCCGATCAAGGCCGCCGACATCAAGTACAACGTCGAGCGCTCCTTCGCCCCCGACCTCACCGGCGGCCCCGACTACGCCGCGCAGTACCTGGCCGGCGGCGAGAACTACAAGGGCCCGCTCACCGGTGAGCACCTCGCCAGTGTCGAGACGCCCGACGACAAGACGATCATCTTCCATCTCAAGCGCCCGGTCGCCGAGTTCTCCTACACCGCGACCCTGCCGACCTTCTCGCCGGTGCCGCAGTCCCAGGAGAAGGGCACCCAGTACGACCTGCGCCCGTTCTCCTCCGGCCCGTACAAGATCGAGACGTACGAGCGCGGCAAGCAGCTGGTACTGGTCCGCAACACCAACTGGGACCCGGCCGGCGACCCCGTCCGCAAGGCGTACCCGGACAAGATCGTCGTCGTGCAGGGCCTCAAGGGCGGCCAGGTCGACGACCGCCTGATCGCCAGCGAGGGCGCGGACGCCTCGGCCGTCGAGATGCCCTGGATGCGCCCGGAGTCCGTCGCCAAGGTGCTCACCAAGCCGGACGTCAAGGAGCGGCTGGTGGCCGAGCGGACCGGCTGTACCGACCTGCTGTACATGAACAACTCCCGGGCGCCGTTCGACGACCCCAAGGTCCGCGAGGCGATGATGTACGCCGTCGACAAGGACTCGCAGGTGACCGCGTTCGGCGGCCCGGCGATGACCGACTACGCCAGCTCCTTCCTGCCGCCCGCGCTGACCGGTGGCGCCCGGCAGGACCCGCTGAAGATTCCCTCGACCGGCGATCCGGCCAAGGCCAAGGAACTGCTCGCGGCGGCCGGGAAGCCGGACCTCAAGGTCAGCCTGACCGTCTCCACCGGCGACAAGACCCGCGGTGAGGCGCTCCAGCAGTCGCTGGCCAAGGCCGGCATCCAGGTCACCATCAACACCGCCGACCCGTCGGTCTACAGCGACACGATCGGTGACACCAAGAACGCCCCCGACCTGTCGCTGAGCGGCTGGTGCCCGGACTACCCGTCCGGTGCCACCTTCCTGCCCTTCCTCTTCGACGGCCGCACCATCAAGGAGACCGGCAACCAGGGCAACTACAGCCAGTTCCGGGACCAGGCCACCTCGGAGCGGATCGACCAGATCAACGCGATGACCGACCTCAACGAGGCGAGCGCCGCCTGGCTCCAGCTGGACCAGGACCTGATGAAGAAGGCCCCGGCGGTGCCGGTCCTCTGGCAGCGCCGCCCGCTGCTGGTCGGCACCAACATCGCCGGCGCCTTCGGCCACCCGGTGTGGACCGGCTTCTTCGACTTCGCCACGATCGGTCTCAAGGACCCTTCGAAGAGCCAGGGCTGAGGGACCGTCACCCATGAGTTCAACCACTGAGCCCGCCGCCGTGGCCACCACGGCGGCGGGCCCCGCGAAGGCCGCCGGCCGCGGCCCCTGGCGGCTGGTCTGGGACCAGCTCTGGGCCAGGGGTTCGGCCAGGTTCGGCCTGGTGATGGTCGGCCTCCTGCTGCTGATGGCCGCTCTGGCCGGCCCGCTCAGCGCGCTCGGCGGCTGGACGCCCGAGGAGTTCGACAAGCGCGCCATCGACCCGTACCTCGGCGGCCTGCCGCTCGGGGACTTCGGCGGGATCGGCGCCCGGCACTGGTTCGGCGTCGAACCCGCCACCGGCCGCGACCTGTTCGCCCGGGTGCTGCACGGCGGCCAGGTCTCGCTGCTGATCGCGTTCACCGCCACCGCCCTGGTCGTGGCCGCCGGCACCCTGGCCGGCATCGCCGCCGGCTACTTCGGCGGCCGCGTCGACTCGGCGCTCTCCCGGCTGATGGACCTGACGATGTCCTTCCCCTCGCTGATCTTCATGATCGCGATGATGTCGGTGGCCAAGGACGTCAACCGGATCCTGCTGATGACCCTGGTGATCGGCCTGTTCGGCT
The DNA here is from genome assembly GCF_044753005.1 of Kitasatospora sp. NPDC088548. Taxonomy (NCBI): domain Bacteria; kingdom Bacillati; phylum Actinomycetota; class Actinomycetes; order Kitasatosporales; family Streptomycetaceae; genus Kitasatospora; species Kitasatospora sp. NPDC088548. Next base: position 107,977 of record NZ_JBIVMI010000009.1, on the reverse strand, counting down.
GGCCCGGCATCGCCCGGGTGGTGCGCGGGCAGACCCTCTCGCTCAAGCACCGCGAGTACGTGGAGGCCGCCAAGGTCGGCGGCGCCCGCTCCTGGCGCATCCTCACCCGGGAGATCCTGCCCAATGTCTCCGGCCCGATCATCGCCTACACCACGCTGCTGATCCCTGGCATGATCAGCACCGAGGCCGCGCTCAGCTACCTCGGCGTCGGCGTGCGTCCGCCGACCCCGTCCTGGGGCCAGATGATCGCCGAGAGCATCAACCACTACGAGACCGACCCGACCTACTTCCTGATCCCGACGGTCTTCCTGTTCCTCGCGGTGCTCGCCTTCACCCTGCTCGGTGACGCGCTGCGCGACATCCTCGACCCGAGGGGAGGCCGGTCGTGATCCTCTACCTCGGCCGACGGCTGCTCGGCGTGGCCGGCATCCTGCTCGCCGTCTGCGCCATCACCTTCACCATCTTCTACCTGCTGCCCAACGACCCGGCGGCGGCCGCCTGCGGCAAGACCTGCACCGCCGAGCGGGTCGCCGAGGTCAAGGTGGCGATGGGCCTGGACAAGCCGGTCTGGGAGCAGTTCGCCTCCTACCTGACCGGCATCTTCGCCGGGCGCGACTACGGCAGCGGGCCCAGCGCCGTCCGCTGCGAGTTCCCCTGCCTCGGCTACTCCTACGACTACTCGCTGCCGGTCTGGGACCTGCTCATCGACCGCCTGCCGGTCTCCGTCTCGCTCGCCCTCGGTGCGGCCGTGCTCTGGCTGGTGCTCGGCCTCGGCGCCGGCGTCACCTCCGCCCTGCGCAAGGGCACCCTGACCGACAAGGCGCTGATGGTGCTCTCGGTGGGCACCGCCTCGCTGCCGGTCTACTTCACCTCGATCATGCTGATCTGGGGCGTCGTCCGGAGCGCCGGCCTGCTGCCCTACCCGGCGTACGCCAAGTTCACCGAGGACCCGTTCTCCTGGGCCTCCAACCTGCTGCTGCCGTGGATCGCCCTGGCCCTGCTGTACGCGGCCATGTACGCCCGGCAGAGCCGCAACTCGATGATCGAGACGATGGCCGAGCCGTACATCCGCACCGCCCGCGCCAAGGGCCTGCCCGCCCGCACCGTCACCGTCAAACACGGGCTGCGCTCCGGCATGACGCCGATCCTCACCATCTTCGGCATGGACCTCGGCGGCCTGCTGGCCGGCGCCGTCATCACCGAGTCCATCTTCGGTCTGCCCGGCATCGGCCGGCTCTTCTACGACGCGCTGGTCCGCTCCGACCAGCCGGTCATCCTCGGCGTCACCCTGCTCGCGGCCACCTTCATCGTCGCGGCGAACCTGCTGGTCGACCTGCTCTACGCCTACGTCGACCCGAGAGTGAGGTACTGATGAGCGCGCTGCTGGAGGTCGACGACCTCCGGGTGTCCTTCGACACCCCGCGCGGCACCGTCCGGGCCGTGGACGGCATCTCCTTCACCGTCGAGGCCGGCCGGACCCTCGGTCTGGTCGGCGAGTCCGGCTCCGGCAAGTCCGTCACCTCGCTCGCCGTCATGGGGCTGCACCGCGGTGCCGCCGTCACCGGCTCGATCAGGCTGCACGGGCAGGAGCTCAACGGCCTGTCCGAGCGGCAGCTGGGCACCGTCCGGGGCCGGCGGATCGCGATGATCTTCCAGGACCCGCTGTCCAGCCTGCACCCCTTCTACACCGTCGGCGAGCAGATCGCCGAGCACTACCGGGTGCACTTCAAGGCCAACCGCAAGGCCGGCCGGGAGAAGGCGATCGAGATGCTGGGCGAGGTCGGCATCCCCGAACCCGCCCGCCGCGTCGACGAGTACCCGCACCAGTTCTCCGGCGGCATGCGCCAGCGCGTCATGATCGCCATGGCGCTCGCCTGCGAACCCGAGCTGCTGATCGCCGACGAGCCCACCACCGCCCTCGACGTCACCGTCCAGGCCCAGATCCTCGACCTGATCGCCCGCATCCAGCAGGACCGCGGCCTCGGCGTCGTCATGATCACCCACGACCTCGGTGTGGTCGCCCGGGTCGCCCACGAGGTGCTCGTCATGTACGGCGGCCGGGCCGCCGAACAGGCCCCCGTGGACCAGCTGTTCGGCAGGCCCGCGCACCCCTACACCCGGGGGCTGCTGGACTCCCTGCCCCGCCTCGACGACACCGACGACGCCCCGCTGCGGGCCATTCCCGGCAGCCCGCCGTCGCTGATCGCCCCCGCCCCTGGCTGCTCCTTCGCCCCGCGCTGCGCCCGCACCGTCGCCGCCACCGCCGAGGAGCACGCCCGCTGCCTGGCCGAACGCCCCGGGTTCGGCCCGCTGGCGCCCGGCCACCAGGCCGCCTGCCATCTGCCCCTGGTGCCGGAAGGAGCCCGGTCGTGACGGAGACGCTGTTGTCCGTGAGGGACCTGGTGAAGACCTTCCCCGGCCGACGGGGGCGGACCGGCCGGGCCGGGGCGCCGGTCCGGGCCGTGGACGGCGTCAGCTTCGACGTCGGCAAGGGCGAGACGCTCGGCCTGGTCGGCGAGTCCGGCTGCGGAAAGTCCACCACCGGTCGCATGATCGTCCGGCTGCTCGACCCGACCTCGGGCACCGTCACCTTCGACGGTACCGAGATCGGCGGCCTGAGCCAGGCCGAACTCCGGCCGCACCGGCGGGACCTGCAGATGGTGTTCCAGGACCCGTACTCCTCGCTCAACCCCCGGCAGACGGTGGCCCGGATCATCTCCGAGCCGCTGCTGGTCCAGGGCACCGGCGCGGCCGACGCACGCAAGCGCGCCGGTGAGCTGATGGAGCTGGTCGGGCTCATCCCCGAACACCTGGACCGCTACCCGCACGAGTTCTCCGGCGGCCAGGCCCAGCGGATCGGCATCGCCCGGTCGCTGGCCACCTCGCCGCGGCTGGTGATCGCCGACGAGCCGGTCTCCGCGCTCGACGTCTCCATCCAGGCCCAGGTGGTCAACCTGATGGAGCGGCTCCAGCACGAGCTGGGCCTGGCGTACGTGTTCATCGCGCACGACCTCTCGGTGGTCAAGCGGGTCTGCGACCGGGTCGCGGTGATGTACCTGGGCCGGATCGTCGAGATCGGCGACAAGGCTGAGGTGTACGGCAGCCCCGCGCACCCGTACACCAGGGCGCTGCTCTCCGCCGTGCCGCTGCCCGACCCGGCCGCCGAGCGGGAGCGCGAGCGGATCGTGCTGCTGGGCGACCCGCCGAGCCCGGCCAACCCGCCCAGCGGCTGCACCTTCCACCCGCGCTGCCCGAAGGCGCAGGAGCTCTGCCGGACCGAGCGGCCGCTGCTGCGGATCGCCGGGCCGGGCGCCCGGGAGGCAGCCTGCCACTTCCCGGAGGGCTGAGCCCCCGGGCCGCCGGCCGCCGTACCGCTCGGTCACCCCCACGCCGAGTGGTACGGCATCCCTCCGAGGGGGCGCGCCCCCTCACCGACCCCCGGTCGGGCGCGGCGGGGAACCTCACGAGGGCCGCGCCCGGCCGGGTCCACCCGTGGCACCGGGCTCCACCGGGTCCGTCGCGCCGGTGCGGTGCCGCTGTCCTCGTTGGTGCCGCCGACGCCGGCCGCGGTCGTCCTCGGCGTCAGCTCGACGGTGCCGCGCGACCAGGCGGAGCCGGTAGTACGCGCAGGCCCCGGCCCCCCTTCCGCCGAAGGGGGGCCGGGGCCTGCCTGCGTGCCGGTCTCAGGAGGCCGGGCCGACCCGGACGGTGGTCAGCCGCCCGTCGCGGGACTCCCGGACGACCTCGATCTTCGTGTTGGTGTCCGGCACCTTCACCCCGAGCTGCGGGGTGGCCGGGTCGGTGTAGACGCCGGTGCGGTCGTTGAAGGCCGGGACGGCCGGCTCGGACGGGATCCGCACCGGGACGCCGCCCTTGTGCAGCGTGAACGCCGTGGTGGGCTTCAGCGAGAAGGTCGCGTCGAAGGTCTGCGCCCGGCCGTTGACCAGCGTGCCGTCGGCGAACCGGATCGGCGCCGGGTGCGCGTCGACCGGCAGGATCAGGCCGCCGCCCGGGTGGCTCACGGTGTTGTTGTCGCCGTAGGCGGTGTCCCAGAGCCAGACCAGCACGCCCTCCTGGTACGGGTAGTTGTCGACGATGTTCTGCTTACCGGCGACACCCGTGTACCCGAAGTTGTACGGGCCGGTCTTCAGGAAGGCGCCGTAGCCCGCGTACCGGCGGTTCTCCACCAGGTAGGCGCGCGGGTGCTGCTTGACCGCGTCGCGCCCGGTGATGACCGAGAACCCGGTGGCCGTCCAGCCGTTGGCGCCGTTCTCGGCACCGTCGGTGAACAGCTCCGTGCCCCCGGCGGTGATCCGGACGGCGTCGACCAGCACGCCCTTGCCGTGGGTGTTGTTGTCCGAGGTGACGTGGAAGCGCAGCCGGACCTGCTGCCCGGCGTACCCGTCGAGCGGGATGTGCAGCTGCCGGTAGGCGCCGGACGCGCCGCTCAGACCGGGGGTGTTGGCGCTCGTGTTGCCGATCGGGGCGCCGTCGACCGTGCCGCCGAGCGGCTTCCAGGTCCGGCCCTCGTCGGTGGAGGCCTCGACGGTCAGGAAGTCGTAGTCGAGCTCGGTGTCGTACCAGACGGCGGCGTCCAGTGCGGCCGGTCCGCCGGCCGAGCGCAGATCGACGCTGCGGGCCAGGGAGTTGTCGAGGTTGTCACCGGTGTCGCTCCACCACTGTTTGCCGCCCTGGTAGGGGTCGGCCAGTTCGGTGGTGGTGGTGCTGTCCGGCAGGTGGACCAGGAGGGCCTGGGCCTGGTCGGTGTTGTAGCCGCTGACGCCGAGGGCGTGGCTGGAGCGGGTGGCGGCCTGCCCCTCGTCGTAGTTGAGCCAGCCGAACTGCAGCTTGCTCCAGGCGTCGAGGTCGCCGGGGTAGCCGCCGGTGGTGTTGCTGCCCTTGCCGAGGTAGGAGCCGGAGGCCATCAGCGACCAGAAGTTGACGCTGTTGTCGCCGCCGGCGGTGCTGTAGAGGTCCGGCAGGCCGAGGTTGTGGCCGAACTCGTGGGCGAACAGGCCGACTCCGCTGTTCTCGCCGGCCTGGACGTAGTCGTAGACGTACAGCCCGGTGTCGCCGACCGGGACGCCGCCGATCCGGTTGCCGGTCGGGCTGGTCTGTCCGGCCGGGTCGGGGAAGGCCCAGCTGCGGTGCGCCCACAGCGCGTCGGCACCCTGCGCGCCGCCGCCCCAGGTCTCGTCGACGCCCGCGTGCACCACGATCACGTTGTCCAGGTAGCCGTCCGGCTGGCTGAACGTGCCGCTCTTGTCGTGGTCGTAGCGGTCGTAGACGTCGTACTGGGCGAGCTGGCTCCTGACGTCCGCCGCCGTCCGGCCCTTGGCGATCTCGCCGTCGTACCAGGCCTTCACGGCGTCCTGGACGAACTCCTGGGCCTGGGTCCAGGCGCCGGATCCCTGCGGGCCCTTGTTGCTGCCGTACCGGGCCTCGTTGTACGGCACGGTCACCCAGTCGCTGACGGTGCCCTCGACGTCGTACCGGCCGGAGGACTGGGTGCGGTAGTAGTTGCGCATCGAGACGGCGCCGGGCCGGTCGTCGAAGAACATCCGCTGGTAGTGGTCGCGGTCGAAGTCGCCGCTCCAGAGCGTGTGGTTGTCGCTCTTGTCGGGCTTGGGGATGGTGTTGTGGCGCGGGCCCGGCGTGCCGCCGTAGCGGGGCTGGCCGTTGTGGAGCGTGGTGGTGTCCACCTGGTCGCCGAACTGGGCGAGGATGACGAAGACCTTGTCCTTGCGCTCCTGCGCGAGCTGGACGTAGTCGTTGCCGATCTTCACCTTGGCCGGCGTCCGCCGGTCCGGAGTCCTGGCGACGGCGCCCTTGTTGAGCTGTTCCAGCGCCTTGGTGCGAAGCGCCTGGCGTTCGCGTTCCTGTGGCGCGAGCGGTGCGGGCGGGGCCTCGGCGCCGCCGGCCTCGGCGCTCCGGGCGGCGATGGCCGCGGTGGTGACGGGGGAGGGGGAGGCGGCCTGGGCGGGGGTGCCGAGGAGGGTGGCCGCTATCGCGCTCGTGGTGAGCGCGGCCGCGAGTGCCGCGGACAGTCTGCGCAACTGACCGGTCCTTTCCGGAGGGGTGGTCGGGTGGGCGCAGGTAATATTTCACATGTCACGGGTTACGTGGAAGGGGTGGCGCTGGCGGAAAGGGCGCCGCGCGACCCGGCCGGTCGTGCGGCGCCCCTGATGTGACGAGATCTCAGTTCCGGTGGGCTCCACGGCGGTGCCGAGCGCCGCCGCTCACCGCCGTGCCGCCGGCTACCGCAGCGCGCCGTTCAGGAAGGCGAGTTCGGCCTGCGTGATCTCCTCGTTCACCCCGCCGGGGGTCATGTGGGTGACGCCCGGCAGCGGCAGCACGGCGTGCGGGCGGCCGGCCCGGGTGAGCGCCTGGGAGAGCAGCAGGGAGTGCGAGGGGTGGACGTTGTCGTCGGCCAGGCCGTGGATCAGCAGCAGCGGCCTGGTGAGCGCCGGGGCGTCCCCGACCAGGCAGTCGGCCGCGTAGCCCTCCGGGTTGTGCTGCGGCAGACCGAGGTAGCGCTCGGTGTAGGCGGTGTCGTACTGCCGGAAGTCGGTGGGCGCCGCGCCCGCGCAGGCGGCGTGGAAGACGTCCGGGCGGCGCAGCACGGCGAGCGCCGCGAAGTAGCCGCCGTACGACCAGCCGCGGACGCCGACCCGGCCGAGGTCGAGGTCGGGGTGGGTGTCGGCGAGCGCCCGCAGGGCGGCCACCTGGTCGTCCAGCGCCACCTGGGAGAAGCGCCGGAAGATCGCCCGGGTGAAGTCGGGCGAGACGAACGGGGTGCCCCGGTTGTCGGTGGTGACCACCGCGTAGCCCTGGTCGGCCCACCACTGGCGCAGCTGCCAGCGGCGCGGCTCGGTGGCCACCGCCTGGTAGCCGGGCCCGCCGTAGACGTCCAGCAGGACGGGCAGCCGGCGGCCGGCCACATGGTCGCGCGGGTACACCACGGCGGTGGGCAGGCCGAGTTCGGTGACCCGGGCGAGCCGGGGATCGACCCGGTAGGGCAACCGGGCGCTCAGGTCGGTGAGCTCGCTCTCCTCGCCGTGGTGGAGCAGCCGGCGGCGGATGCCGTCGGGGTCGGCGGAGGTGAGCAGCAGGGTGTCGGCGGCGGCGAGGGCGCTGTGCACGCCGGGGCCGGTGCTGAGGCGCTCGGGTGCGCCGCCGTCCGGGTCGATCAGGTGGACGTGCTGGTCGGCCGGGTCGCCCTCGCCGGTCTCGGTGAGCAGCTTGCCGTGGAGCCGGCCGACCACGCGGCGGATCTGCAGGCCGGTGGTGTCCAGCGGCTTGCCGTCGAGTGCCAGGCCCCGGGCCCCGGGGGTGTCGTGGACGGTGAGCAGTCGTCCACCGGCGAGCCGGGCGGGCGTGCCGGGCAGCTCGTCGACCCAGAACTCGTCGGTGGTGCGCGAGAGTTCGCGGGTCTCGCCGGTGGCGGGGTCGGCGCTGAGCAGGAGTACGTGCTGCTGGAGCCGGTCGGCGACGGTGAGCAGGATCTCGCCCTCGTCGGCCCACTGCGCGGCGCAGAGGTACGGGAACTCGGCGGCGGCCCAGTGCAGTCGGGTCCGCTGTCCGTCCAGGCCGAGGACCCAGAGCTGGACGTCGGCGTTGGGCCCGCCGGCCTGCGGGTAGGCGAAGTCCTCGGGCTGTTCGGCCGGGCGTGCCGGGTCGGCGAAGTAGCGCCTGGGCAGGGCGGATTCGTCCACCCGGGCGGCCAGCAGGGCGCCGCCGTCCGGGCGCCACCAGTGGCCCCGGGAGCGGCCCAGCTCCTCGGCGGCGGCGAACTCGGCGACGCCCCAGCGGGCGCCGTCGGCCGGGCTGAGCGGGGCGGGGCCGGGGGTGACGTACAGGGCGTCGTCGGCGACGTAGGCGACGCGCTCGCCGGCCGGGTCGGGCCGGGGGTCGAAGGCGGGCCCGGCGACCGGGAGTTCGCGGCACTCGCCGGTGGCGGTGTCGGCCCGGAACAGCCGCCCGTCGAGGGTGAAGACGGCGGTGGAGAGGTCGGCGGTGGCGGCGTAGGCGCCGATGCCGGCCGCGGTGAGGCGGATCCGCTCGCGCAGGCGGCGTTCGACGGCCGGGAGGCCGGCCCGGTCGCCGGTCCGCCCGGGGGCGAGGGCGGCGGGGTCGGCCACCAGGCGTTCGCCGCCCTCGGCCGGGTCGAGCAGCCAGAGCCGCTCGACCCGGTCCTCCGGGCCGGTCGAGCGGAGCAGCAGCAGCCGGGTACCGTCCTCGCTGAGGGTGATCGCCCGCGGAGCGCCGTAGGTGAAGCGGCCGGTACGGGCGCTGAGGGAGAGGAAGGGGTCGGTGATGGTCACGGCCCGATGGTCTCCGCGCGGTGCCTCGCCCGGCCAGTATTCTGTCATGTGAAATGTCACACATCACTTAGGAGGCGCAGTGACCGAGGACCTGCGGACAGCCGAGCCCCCGGCCGCGCTGCCCGGGACGGACACGCTGTTCACCCTGGCGCCGGAGGCGGCCCATCTCAACCACGGCTCCTTCGGCACGGTGCCCGTCCCGGTCCAGCGCGCCCAGGAGCTGCTCCGGGCCGAGCAGGAGCGCGACCCGGACGGCTTCTTCGCCGACCTGCCCGACCGGGTCGCCGCCGCCCGTACCCGGATCGCCGCCGAGCTGGGCACCGACCCGGCCCGGCTCGCCCTGGTCGCCAACGTCACCGAGGCCGTCGCGATCGCCCTGGACAGCGTCCCGCTCGCGCCGGGTGACCGGATCCTGGTCACCGACCACGGCTACGGAGCCGTCACCGAGGCGGTCCGGCGGCGTGCCCGGGAGACCGGCGCCGAGGTGCACACCGTCCACCTGCCGCTGGATCTCCCGGACGAGGACGCCGTCCGGGAGGCCGTCCTCGCCGGCGTCACCGACCGCACCCGGCTCGCCGTCCTGGACCAGATCAGCTCGCCCACCGCCCGCCGGATCGCCGGCCCGGAGCTGCTCACCGCGCTGCGCGAGCACGGCGTGACGACCGTGGTGGACGGCGCCCACGCGCCCGGCATGCTGCCCGCGCCGGTGGCCGGGGCGGCCGACTTCTGGTTCGGCAACCTGCACAAGTGGGCCTTCGCCCCGCGCGCCACCGGCGTCCTCGCGGTCCGCCCGGAGTGGACCGGCCGGGTCCGCCCGCTCGCGCTCTCCTGGGAGCACCACCGGGGCTTCCCCGCCAGCGTCGAGTGGCGCGGCACCTGCGACTACACGCCGTGGCTGGCCGCCCCGGCCGGGTTCGACCTGCTGCGCGAACTGGGCGCCGACCGGGTGCGCGACCACAACGAGCGGCTCGCCGCCCACGGCGCGCGGCTGCTGGCCGAGCACGCCGGGCTGACGCCGCTGCCGGCCACCCCTGGCCTGTCGATGCGCGCGCTGCGCCTGCCGCGGGGCGTGGGCGAGAGCGACGCCGAGGCACGGGCGGTGATGGCGGAGGTGTGGCGGCGGCTGTCCGCCCGGATCGCGGTGCGCCCCTGGCCGGGCGGCGGGGTGCTGCGGGTCAGCGCGCAGCTGTACAACCGGCCGCACGAGTACCGGACGCTGGCGGAGCGGCTGCCGGAGCTGCTGCGCGGCTGACCCGCGGCACCCCGCCGGGCCGCGGCCGGGTCCGCTCGGCCCGGCTGCTCCGGCTGCTCCGGCTGATTCGGTCAGCCCGGTTGTTCCGGCCGGTCCGCGGCGGCGCGCAGCTCGGCGAGCAGCAGGTGCTGGTCGGCGAGCAGCACCGTGAGGATCCGCCGGGCGGCCCGGAGCAGGTCGGCGACATCGCCCCCGGCCAGCGCGTACACCACCGTGCTGCCCTCGCGGGTGGCGGTGACGATGCCGGACCGGCGCAGGACGGCGAGCTGCTGCGAGAGACTGGACGGTTCGACCGCCAGCTCGGCGAGCAGGTCCCGGACCGGCGTCGGTCCGGCCTGCAGCAGCTCCAGCACCCGGATCCGGACGGGGTGGCCGAGTATCCGGAAGAACTCGGCCTTGGCCTGGTACAGCGCGACCGCCACGGCGCCCCCTTCCCCGCTGCCCGGCCGGTCAGAGCTCCAGTCCCAGCTCGATCCGCTTCAGCTGGTGGCGGGCCATCGCGAGGTTGGCGCGGGCCCGGTTGAGCGCCAGGAAGAGGAAGAGGCCCCGGCCGTTCTGCATGGTGAGCGGCCGGACCAGGTGGTACTGGCTGGTCAGGCTGACCAGGATGTCCTCGATCTCGTTGTCGTGGAGGTTGAGCATCTCCATGGTCCGCATCTTGGCCCGGACCAGGTCGGTGTTGCCGGCGGCGGCGACGTTGAGGTCGAACTCGCCGCCCTCCCCGAGGGTGCCGAGCGCCATGCCGCTGCCGTAGTCGACCAGGGCCACACCGATCGCGCCCTCGATGCCCATGGCTTCTTTGAGGGATGTCTCCAGGTTCGCCATCGTCATTCCTCCCGTGAGTGGTGGCTGTGGTCCGAATCTAGGGAGGGTGGGCGGTACTCCAGCGAAGATGACCGGAGACGTCCGAAGCTGGCGCGTTCGTGATCGCTTGAAGACATTTGCAACTATGGATCTGAGAGAGAAGTGATCCAGTAGCGCAGAAAAACGGTGCTATCGATGTCGGCCCTCACGGGTAACCTCTCGCTGAGATGCGAGATCACACCAATCACACCCGGACGGCGATGAACACCCCTGTGCCCGAGCCCCACGACGACCAGGAGCTCGGCCCCGCCGAGGCCTACGCGGCCTTCCGCCGCCGGGCCAAGGAGCAGGCGACCGCCCTCTACGGCTTCCAGCAGCTCTACGACTTCCCGCTGGACGACTTCCAGCTGGAGGCCTGCCAGGCCCTGGAGTCCGGTGAGGGTGTCCTGGTCGCGGCACCCACCGGCTCCGGCAAGACCATCGTCGGCGAGTTCGCCGTCCACCTCGCCCTCCAGGGCGGGCGCAAGTGCTTCTACACCACGCCGATCAAGGCGCTCTCCAACCAGAAGTACGGGGACCTGGTCAAGCGCTACGGCGCCGCCAAGGTCGGCCTGCTCACCGGTGACAACACCGTCAACGGCGACGCACCCGTGGTGGTGATGACCACCGAGGTGCTGCGCAACATGCTCTACGCGGGCTCCAGCACCCTCGACGGCCTCGGCTACGTCGTCATGGACGAGGTCCACTACCTCGCCGACCGCTTCCGCGGCGCCGTCTGGGAGGAGGTCATCATCCACCTCCCCGAGTCCGTCACCCTGGTCTCGCTCTCCGCCACCGTCTCCAACGCCGAGGAGTTCGGCGACTGGCTGGACACCGTGCGCGGCGGCACCAAGGTGATCGTCTCCGAGCACCGGCCCGTCCCGCTCTGGCAGCACGTCATGGCCGGCAACCGGATGTACGACCTGTTCGCCGACCCGGACCGCGACGGCCGCCCCAAGGACGCCCCGCGCAACCCGGCCAAGGCCGTCAACCCCGAACTGGTCCGTCTCGCCCGCTCCGAGCTGGACCGCAACCCGCGCGACAAGTTCGGCCGCGGCCGCGGCCGTTCCATGCCCAACGGCCGCCCCGGCCGGGTCTGGACGCCGGGCCGGGTCGACGTCATCGACCGGCTCGACGCCGAGGGCCTGCTGCCCGCGATCACCTTCATCTTCAGCCGGGCCGGCTGCGAGGCCGCCGTCCAGCAGTGCCTCAGCTCCGGCCTGCGGCTCAACAAGGACGCCGACCGCGCCCAGGTCCGCGCCATCGTCGAGGAGCGCTGCGCCGACATCCCCGACGAGGACCTGCACGTCCTCGGCTACTTCGAGTGGCTGGACGGGCTGGAGCGCGGCATCGCCGCCCACCACGCCGGCATGCTGCCGCGGTTCAAGGAGGTCGTCGAGGAGCTCTTCGTGAAGGGCCTCGTCAAGGCCGTCTTCGCGACCGAGACCCTGGCGCTCGGCATCAACATGCCCGCCCGTTCGGTGGTCATGGAGAAGCTCGTCAAGTGGAACGGCGAGACCCACGCCGACATCACCCCCGGCGAGTACACCCAGCTCACCGGCCGGGCCGGCCGGCGCGGCATCGACATCGAGGGCCACGCCGTGGTGCTCTGGCAGCGCGGCCTCGACCCGGAGGCCCTGGCCGGCCTGGCCGGCACCCGCACCTACCCGCTGAAGTCCTCCTTCCGGCCGTCCTACAACATGGCCGTCAACCTGGTCTCCCAGTTCGGCCGGCACCGCTCCCGCGAGCTGCTGGAGACGTCCTTCGCGCAGTTCCAGGCGGACCGCTCGGTGGTCGGCATCGCCCGGCAGGTCCAGCGCAACGAGGAGGGACTGGACGGCTACCGCGCCTCCATGACCTGCCACCTCGGCGACTTCGACGAGTACATGGGCCTGCGCCGGCAGCTCAAGGAGCGCGAGAACGAGCTCGCCCGCGAGGGCAGCAGCCAGCGCCGCGCCGCCGCCGTCGAGTCCATCGAGCAGCTCAAGCCGGGCGACGTCATCCACGTCCCCACCGGCAAGTTCGCCGGTCTCGCCCTCGTCCTCGACCCGGGTCTGCCGCCGGTCAGCCGCTCGCCGCGCGGCGGTCCGCGCCACCCCGACTACCAGGACGGGCCGCGCCCGGTGGTGCTCACCGCCGAGCGGCAGGTCAAGCGGCTCGCCATGATCGACTTCCCGCACCCGGTCGTCGCCATCGAGCGGGTCCGGATCCCCAAGTCCTTCAACCCGCGCAGCCCGCAGTCCCGGCGCGACCTCGCCTCCGCACTGCGCACCAAGGCCGGCCACCTGGAGCCCGAGCGGTTCCGCAAGGGCCGGGCCGCCGCCGCCGACGACCCGGAGATCACCCGGCTCCGCACCGAGCTGCGCCGCCACCCCTGCCACGGCTGCGACGAGCGCGAGGACCACGCCCGCTGGGCCGAGCGCTACCACCGGCTGCACCGCGACACCGACCTGCTGGAGCGCAGGATGCGCTCCCGTACGCACACCATCGCCCGCACCTTCGACCGGGTCTGCGGGCTGCTCGCCGACCTCGGCTACCTCCAGGGCGACACCGTCACCGACGACGGCAAGCGCCTCGGCCGGCTCTACGGCGAGCTGGACCTGCTCGCCTCCGAGTGCATCCGCGAGGGCGTCTGGAACGGCCTCGCCGCCGCCGAACTGGCCGCCTGCGCCTCGGCGCTGGTCTACGAGGCCCGGCAGGCCGACGACGCCGCCGCCCCCAAGGTGCCCGAGGGCGGCGCCAAGGAGGCGCTCGGCAAGATGGTCCGGATCTGGGGCCACCTGGACGCCCTGGAGGAGCAGCACCGGATCAACACCGCCGAGGGCGTCGGCCAGCGCGAGCCGGACCTGGGCTTCGCCTGGGTCGCCTACCGCTGGGCGCTCGGCCACAGCCTGGACGCCGTCCTGCGCGAAGCCGACATGCCGGCCGGTGACTTCGTCCGCTGGACCAAGCAGCTGATCGACGTGCTCGGCCAGATCCAGGACGCGGCCGGCGAGGACGTCGAGCTGCGCCGGACCGCCCGCAAGGCGGTGGACGGGCTGCGCCGCGGCATCATCGCCTACTCCTCGGTCGGCTAGCCGGACACCCGGAGGGGCCCGCACGTTCGCCACGAACGTGCGGGCCCCTTCGCGTGCCGGTGACTTCCACCCTCCACCCCCGCCCCCTGCTTCTCGCAGGAAGCCGGCCCAGCCGACCTCCTGCGCAGAAGACGGCGAGAGTGTTTCTGCAGCCTCCGCCCTGGTCTTCGAGGACGGCGAAGACCGGTACCAGGGCCCGGTGCCACTGCCTTGGCCTTGCACGATCCAGATGGCGAACCCGACCACCGCGCTCGACCGGGGCGGCTTCGCCCGACCCGAGCGAGGCCGCCACCGCAGCCCGTCCTGCCGCGACGGGCCGAGGCTCCCCGGGGCCGCCGCGGTCTGGTCCGCGGTCAGCCCGTCATCGCCTGTCGGTCGGCTCGGGCGCTGGTGCCGACGAGGTGACCGCCGCGCGGGGCCGGCTCGGGTGCCGGGCCGGGTTCGGTCCGTTCCTCTCGTCGGCCGGCGACGGTCAGGCAGGCCGCGATCAGCACGATGTTCTTGAGGATGTACTGCCCCTCCAGCGTCGGGACGGGCGGGATGCCGTGCACCCACACGTCGTTCGGCAGCAGGACGAGCGTCGCGAACACCCCGGTCATGTGCGCGAAGAAGACTGCCAGCACCACGCGGAGCAGCAGTCCGGTGACCAGGCCGGCCCCGATGATGACCTCCATGAGTGCCAGCAGCGGCCGTGAGACGCCGGGCGGCACCAGATCGAAGGTCATCAGGCTCATGCAGCGGGTGGCGAGGTCCTCGGCGGGGCTGGCTCCCGGGATGAACTTGAGCACCCCGAACCAGAGGTACACCACCCCGACGCTGACCCGCAGGACTCCGGGGGCCACCCGCCGGTAGCCGCGGGAGAAATCGTCGGCCCGGCGTCTGCCCGTCCGAACCAGCCGTGCGAGATGTGACTCCATCCGCCCCTCCTTCAGATCCCTTCAGAGTTCCCCGGCACCGAAGAGGACGGGGCACACCGCGGTTGGCTGGATCCGGGTGAGGGGCGGCCCGAAGCACCAACCGGGGCGCGGCCTGTCAGGTGCCGGCTCGGAAGTTCGCAGCTTAGCGCCCTGCTGCCGCGGCGGGTAGGTTCATTGTGTTGTCCGATGATGCGATGAAGATCGGTCCAGGCCGGGGGGGGGGGGGGGGGGGGGGGCGGCCGCGGGGGGGGGGGGGGGGGGGGGGGGGGCGGGGGGCGGGGGGGGCGGCGGCCCCCGCCGGGGGGGGGGGGCCGCGCCCCCCGGCGGCGGGGTCCCGGAATGC
>NZ_JBIVMI010000009.1:33479-93212 GCF_044753005.1 Kitasatospora sp. NPDC088548 | reverse complement strand
GGGGGGGGGGGGGGGCGGGTGGGTTTGGGCGCGGCTTGGCGCGGGGGGGGGGGGGTTTTTTTTTTTTTTTGTTTGGGGGTGGGGGGGGGCGGGCCGGGCCGGGGGGGGGCGGGGGCCGCCCCCGCCCCCCCCCCGACTCCAAGGGTTCGCCTGTGTGACGGGCCCTGGACCGGTGGACCGCCGTTCTTGACGCAAGCTCAACTATCGGATAGCGGGCGGGAGTTCATCGGCCTGTCGGGAGCGAGGTGTCGAGGACGGCCCTGATCCCCTTGTCCTCGTGCCCAACCGTCCGATCCCGGCCGCCCTCGCGTACGGGTTCAGCGGGTGGCCAGGGCCTCCACGACCCGCTCCAGCGAGGTGCCCAGGCCCCAGCGGGCGGACAGCTCCTCCAGGGTCATCGGGTCCAGCGGCTCGCGCGGCAGGGCGGGGTCGAACTCCGGCAGCGGCGCGTCGATGGCGACCCGGACCACCGTCGGCGCGACGTCCAGGTAGCCGGCGCCCTCGACGATGTTGCGCCGACGGGCCGGGGTGAGCTTGGAGCCGGCGTCCAGGGCGGCGGCCCGGACGGCGGCGAGGTCCCCGTACTCGTTGATCAGCTGGACGGCCGTCTTCTCCCCGATGCCCTTGACTCCCGGCAGGCCGTCGCTCGGGTCCCCCCGCAGCGCGGCCATGTCGGCGTACCGGGCACCGCGCACGCCGTACTTCTCCAGCAGCAGCGCGTCATCGGTGACCTGTAGGTTCCCCATGCCCTTGACCGGGTAGAGCACGGTGACCGCCCGGGCGTCGTCGACCAGCTGGAACAGGTCGCGGTCCCCGGTGACGATCTGCACCGGGCCGGTGGCGCGGGCGGTGAGGGTGCCGATCACGTCGTCCGCCTCGTAACCGGGGGAGCCGGCCCGGGCGATGCCGAGCGCGTCCAGGACCTGCTCGATCACCGGGACCTGCGGGGCGAGCGTGTCGGGCACCTCCTCCTCGCCGTCCTCGGCCGCCTCGGCGACCCGGTGCGTCTTGTACGAGGGGATGAGGTCCACCCGCCACTGCGGGCGCCAGTCGGCGTCCATGCAGGCGACCAGCTGGTCGGGCCGGTGGTCCTGGACCAGCCGGGCGATGAAGTCCAGCAGGCCCCGGACGGCGTTGACCGGCTCACCCTGCGGGGAGCGCAGGGTGTCCGGCACACCGAAGTAGGCCCGGAAGTACAGGCTGGCGGAGTCGAGCAGCATCAGTCGCGGTGCGGTCACGCCTCAGATCATGCCGTACCGGGCGGACAGCCCGCCGGTTTCAGTGCTGGTGCGGGCCGGCGCGGTGGACCGGACCGTGCGAGTCGGCGCAGTGCTCGGGGTCGGGGCCGCGCCCGGTCGGCGCGGTGATCTGGAGCAGCGCGCCGGCCTCGTCCTCGCCGACATGGTCGACCTGGAGCGTGCTGTGGGTGATCCCGTACTCGCCGGCCAGCCGCCGCTGGAGCTCGCGGCGGACGGCGTGGCAGTCGCCGCCCGGGGTGACCAGGATGTGCGCCGACAGGGCGGGCTGGCCGGAGGTGATCTCCCAGATGTGCAGATCGTGGATCTCCGCCACCAGCGGCTGCGCGACCAGCCGGTCCGCCACGGCGTCCGGGTCGATGCCGGCCGGCGCGGCCTCCAGGAAGATCCGCCCGGAGTCCCGGACCAGGCCGATACCGGCCCGCAGCATCAGCGCGACCACGATCAGCGAGGCGATCGAGTCGGCCCGGACGAAGCCGGTGGTCAGCATGACCACGCCGGCGACGGCGGTGGCGATGAACGCGTAC
This sequence comes from Kitasatospora sp. NPDC088548, assembly GCF_044753005.1. Classification (NCBI taxonomy): domain Bacteria; kingdom Bacillati; phylum Actinomycetota; class Actinomycetes; order Kitasatosporales; family Streptomycetaceae; genus Kitasatospora; species Kitasatospora sp. NPDC088548. Next base: position 91,429 of record NZ_JBIVMI010000009.1, on the reverse strand, counting down.
AGGTCGGTGAGCACGTGCTGGAAGGCACCCTCGACGTTGAGCGAGGTGCGGTTGGCCTTCGACATGCACCAGGTGGCGGCCAGGTTGACCACGATCCCGACCAGCGCGGTGACCAGCACCAGCGAGCCCGCCACCTCCGGCGGCTCGAACAGCCGGGTGATCGCCTCGTAGCCGAGCCAGGCGGAGAGCACCAGCAGGGTGACGCCGTTGGCCTGCGCGGAGAGGATCTCGGCGCGCTTGAGCCCGTAGGTGTACCCGCCCCGGGCCGGCCGGGCGGCCAGCCGCATCGCGACCAGGGCGAGCACGATCGAGGCGGCGTCGGTGAGCATGTGCGCGGCGTCCGAGATCAGCGCCAGCGACTTGGCGGCGAAGCCGACCACCACCTCGCCGGCCATGAACACCACGATCAGCGCGAGCGCGCTCAGCAGCCAGCGGCGGTCGGCGTCGGCGGCCACCCCGTGCGAGTGGCCGCCGTGCCCACCGTGCCCGTGACCGCCGGACGGCTGCCGGTCGGGCGTGTGCCCGTGGTCATGCGCATGATCATCGTGGGAGTGCTCGTACCCGGCCATCGATGTCCTCTCCTGGACGCACGGGGGGTAGGGGGGAAGGGGCGCGACCGCCCTGCACCCGAAGTGAACCGCAGATCGGACGGAGATCCAAAGGCTGTACTGGTGACCGTTGTCGTTGCCGTCGCGGCACCTCGCTCCGGTAGGGCCACGCCGCCGCTGAGCAGGGGAGGAACCGCCATGAGGGGCGCCGGACCGCTCGGCCCGGCGACGATCGCCGCCCCGCTCGGCCACGGCCGGCGGCGGGAGGCGCCGCCCCGGCCGGTCGCGGCCCGCCGGGGCGTGGTGCCCACGCTGCTTGCCGCCGGCGCGGCCGGGGTGCCCGCCACTCCGGCGGGCCCGCCCCAGCCCGCCCCCGGCCCGCCGCCCGTTCCGCGCCGGGCCTCAGCCCAGCGCCGCCTCCACGGCCTCCAGCGGCACCGAACGCGCCGCCGTCGCCGCCCGTACCAGCGCCTGCATCACCCGCAGGTCGTCGCCCTGCTCCGGGTGCCACTGCACGCCCAGCGCGAAGCCCGGGCCCTCCACCGCCTCGACCGTGCCGTCCGGCGCGTGCGCGCTCACCCGCAGCCCCGAGCCCAGCCGGTCCACCGCCTGGTGGTGGAAGGTCGGCACGGTCAGCTCGCTCTCCGGCAGCAGCCCGCCCAGCAGCGTCCCCGGCACCGGCCGTACGGCGTGCTCCCGGTACCGGCCGGGCGAGCCGCCGTGCACGTCCGGGGTGACCACGTCCGGGAGGTGCTGCACCAGCGAGCCGCCGCACACCACGTTGAGCACCTGCATGCCCCGGCAGATGCCCAGCAGCGGGATGCCCGCGGCCAGCGCGGCCCGGACCAGCGCCGACTCCCACTGGTCCCGCTCCGGAGCGTCCGCCTCCGTCGACGGGTGCGGAGGCTGCCCGTAGTACGCCGGGTCGATGTCCGGCCCGCCCGCGATGACCAGCGCGTCCAGCCGGGCGAGCACCTCCGGCGCGCGCTCCGGGGCGTCCGGCGGCAGCAGCACCGCGATCCCGCCCGAATCCCGCACGTACGCGGTGTACCGCTCGGGGACCAACGCCACCCGGCGATCCCGCCAGTCGCTCCAACTCGCGTCCACCACGTAGGTGCTGACGCCGATGAAAGGCCTGCGATCCATGGCGCGCATTCTCCTCCCGCACCACCTGATAACCCGTCAATCCGGGCTCTCGGCGCGCCACACCCGCCCGCCCTCTTCCGCGCTGTCAGGGGCAGGCCGTACGGTTCGCTGTGACCGACCGATCTCGCAGAGTGATCGAGGAGGAGGATTCCGCCATGCCCGACCACGCCACCGCGGGCGCGCCGCCGCGCCCGCCGCTCACCCTGGACGAACTGCGCACGCTGGTCGACGCCGGCGAGATCCACACCGTCGCGCTCGCCTTCACCGACATGCAGGGCCGCCTCCAGGGCAAGCGCTTCGCCGCCCGCTTCTTCCTCGACGAGGTCGCCGAACACGGCGCCGAGGCCTGCGACTACCTGCTGGCCGTCGACATCGACCTCAACACCGTCGACGGCTATGCCCTCTCCTCCTGGGAGAGCGGCTACGGCGACTTCGCGATGCGCCCCGACCTCGCCACCCTCCGGCGCACCCCCTGGCAGCCCGGCACCGCCCAGGTCACCGCCGACCTCGCCCGGCACGGCGGCCACCCCGTCGCCGCCGCGCCCCGCCAGCTGCTCCGCCGCCAGATCGAGCGCCTCGCCGAGCACGGACTCGCCGCCGACATCGGCACCGAGCTGGAGTTCCTGGTCTTCCGCGACACCTACGAACAGGCCTGGCTCGGCGGCTACCGCGGCCTCACCCCGGCCAACCAGTACAACGTCGACTACTCACTGCTCGGCACCGCCCGGGTCGAGCCGCTGCTCGCCCGGATCCGCAACGAGATGGCCGGCGCCGGGCTCGTCGTCGAGTCCGCCAAGGGCGAGTGCAACCTCGGCCAGCACGAGATCGCCTTCCGCTACGCCGACGCCCTCACCACCTGCGACCAGCACAGCGTCTACAAGACCGGAGCCAAGGAGATCGCCGCCCAACAGGGCTGCGCGCTCACCTTCATGGCGAAGTACGACGAGCGCGAGGGCAACAGCTGCCACATCCACCTCTCCCTGCGCGACGCCGACGGCGCCCCGGCCTTCGCCGGCCGCGACGGGCGGATGACCGACACCATGCGGCACTTCCTCGCCGGACAGCTCACCGCGCTGCGCGAGTTCGGCCTGCTCTACGCGCCCAACATCAACTCCTACAAGCGCTACCGGCCCGGCTCCTTCGCCCCGACCGCCGTCGCCTGGGGCCGGGACAACCGCACCTGCGCCTACCGCGTCGTCGGCCGCGGCCCCGGCCTGCGGATGGAGAACCGCGTCCCCGGCGGCGACGTCAACCCGTATCTCGCCGTGGCCGGAATGATCGCCGCCGGGCTGCACGGCCTTCGGCAGAAGCTCGACCTGCCCGCCCCCTGCCTCGGCAACGCCTACGCCGCCGACGAGTACGCCCGGGTGCCCGGCTCGCTGCGCGAGGCCGCCGGCCTCTGGGCGGAGAGCGAACTCGCCCGCGCCGCGTTCGGCGACGACGTGGTCGAGCACTACCTCCACATGGCCCGGGTCGAACAGGCCGCCTACGACGGCGCCGTCACCGACTGGGAGCGCTACCGATCCTTCGAGCGGATGTGAGCACCATGCCCGAGCCCACCGCCAGCACCGTCCTCAACCCCGCCACCGGCGAGCCGCTCGCCACCGTCCCCGACACCACCCCCGAGCAGCTCGACGCCGCCGTCCAGCGCGCCCTCAAGGCCCAGCAGGGCTGGGCCGCCCTCGCCCCGGGCGAACGCGCCCGGCTGCTGCGCCGCTTCGCCGACCAGGTCGAGGTGCACATCCCCGAACTCGCCGCCCTGGAGGTGCGCGAGGCCGGCCACACCCTCGGCAACGCCCGCTGGGAGGCCGGCAACGTCCGCGACCTGCTGGAGTACGCGGCCGGGGGAGTGGAACGGCTGACCGGCCGGCAGATCCCGGTGGCGGGCGGCCTGAACGTCACCTTCCACGAGCCGGTCGGCGTGGTCGGCGTGATCGCCCCGTGGAACTTCCCGATGCCGATCGCCGCCTGGGGCTTCGCGCCCGCCCTCGCCGCAGGCAACGCCGTCCTGCTCAAGCCCGCCGAGGCCACCCCGCTCACCGCCCTGCGGCTGGCCGAACTCGCCCTGGCCGCCGGGCTTCCCGAAGGCCTGTTCCAGGTCGTCCCCGGCGCCGGCCCCGTCACCGGGCGGGCCCTGGTCGACCACCCGGCCGTCCGCGGGATCGTCTTCACCGGCTCGACCGTGGTCGGCAAGGAGGTCGCCGCCCGGTGCGCCGCCCGCGCCAAGCGGGTCACCCTCGAACTCGGCGGCAAGAGCCCCAACATCGTCTTCGCCGACGCCGATCTCGCCCGCGCCGCCGACCCGATGTCCTTCCTCGACAACAGCGGCCAGGACTGCTGCGCCCGCAGCCGGATCCTGGTCCAGCGCGAGGCCCTCGACGACTTCCTCGCCCTGCTGCTGCCCGCCGTCGAGGCCGTCCGCACCGGGGACCCGGCCGACCCGGACACCCGGCTCGGGCCGCTGATCTCCGCCGCCCAGGTCCGCCGGGTCGCCTCCTACGTCACCCCCGACCTGCCGGTGCTCGCCCGCGGCCGGGTGCCCGACGGCCCCGGGTTCTGGTACCCGCCGACGGTCCTCGCGCCCACCGACCCGGACGTGCCCGCCGTCACCGAGGAGATCTTCGGCCCGGTCGCCGTCGTCCTGCCCTTCGACGGCGAGGCGGACGCCCTGCGGCTCGCCAACGCCACCCGCTACGGCCTCTCCGGCTCCATCTGGACCAGGGACCTCGGCCGGGCGCTGCGCCTGGCCCGGGGCGTCGCGGCGGGCAACCTCTCGGTCAACTCCCATTCCTCGGTGCGGTACTGGACGCCGTTCGGGGGCTTCGGCGAGTCCGGCGTGGGCCGGGAGCTGGGGCCGGACGCGCTGGCCCACTTCACCGAGACCAAGAACGTCTTCATCCGGAGCGAGGAGTAGGGGACCAGCCATGACCGAGAAGCCTGCCACCACCGGGAAGGACGCGCCGGTCTGCCGGCGCCTGGTCGGCCGCACCGCCGTGATCACCGGCGCGGGCAGCGGCATCGGTCTGGCCGCCGCCCGCCGGCTCGCCGCCGAGGGCGCCAAGGTGGTCTGCGCCGACATCGACGAGAGCAGCGGCAAGGCGGCCGCCCAGGAGGTCGGCGGCCTCTTCGTGCACACCGACGTCACCGACCCGTACATGGTCGAGGCGCTGTTCGACCAGGCCTACGAGACGTACGGCGGCGTGGACGTGGCGTTCAACAACGTGGGGATCTCGCCGCCGGAGGACGACTCCATCCTGACCACCGGCCTGGAGGCCTGGCGGCGGGTGCAGGAGGTCAACCTCACCTCCGTCTACCTGTGCTGCAAGGCCGCGCTGCCGTACATGCGCCGGCACGGGCGCGGCTCGATCATCAACACCGCCAGCTTCGTGGCCCGGATGGGCGCGGCCACCTCGCAGATCTCCTACACCGCCTCCAAGGGCGGGGTGCTGGCGATGTCCCGGGAGCTGGGGGTGCAGTTCGCCCGCGAGGGGATCCGGGTGAACGCGCTCTCGCCGGGGCCGGTGGACACCCCGCTGCTGCGGGAGCTGTTCGCCAAGGACCCGGAGCGGGCGGCCCGCCGGCTGGTGCACATCCCGCTCGGCCGGTTCGCCCGGGCCGAGGAGATCGCGGCCGCCGTCGCCTTTCTGGCGAGCGACGACTCCTCCTTCATCACGGCGAGCGAGTTCCTGGTCGACGGCGGGATCGCGGGGGCGTACGTCACCCCGCTGTAGGCGGCGGCGCGGGGCCGCCCGGCGGGTTCTCACCGTAATCTCATCGAAAAACCCCGGAATTCGCGGTCCCGCTGATATCGCGTTTATCCGCGTGCCTTTAGATTCTCTGTCGTGAGTGAGCAGATTCCCGCCGGGTGGTACCCGGACCCGAAGGACACCACCAGCGACCCGAGACCGCAGCGCTGGTGGGACGGCAAGGGCTGGACGGCCAGTACCCGGCCCGCACCCTCGGACGCGCCGGCCCCGGTACCCCCGGTGGCGGACGCTCCGGGGCCGGACGCGACCGCCGAGACCCGGGTGCTGGAGGGGGAGGTGCTGGAGAGCGGGCCGACGGTCCGCCATCCCGGGCCGCCCCCCTTCGGCGCCGCCTACGGCGCCGCGGTGCCGCCCGCGCCCAGGCCCCGGCGCAAGCCCTCCAAGCTCGTGGTCGCGGCCACCGTGGCGGCGGTGCTCGGACTGGGCGTCGGGTCCGGGGTCACCTACCTGGCGATGGACGGGCACGGCGACCGGGCGCCCCACCGCACCGCTCGGCAGGCCCCGCCGTACGGCGGGAACGGCCCCGGGGACGGCCAGCCCGGCAACGGAGGCAACGGCAACGGCGGTGGCAGCAACGGAGGCGGCAGCAACGGCAAGGGCAACGGGAACGGGAACGGCAAGGGCGGCCCGCTGTCCGGCAGCGGGATCGCCCCCGACCTGGTGAACCGGATCACCCTGCCCGTCCCCTCCGGCTGGGAGGGCGGCACCACCACCGACGGCTTCGCCGCGCTCAGCGTCGGCTCCTACACCTGCGAGGGCGGCGGCAGCTGCTCGCTCGGCGGGGCCAACACCGGCCAGATCTCCGGCGGCGGCACCGACGTCCAGGCGGCGGCCAAGGCGGACATCGAGAAGGCGGCCAAGGACTCCTACAACGACATCAACTCCCACGAGGAGCTGAAGTCCGAGGCGGTCAAGGTCGACGGCCGCGACGGCTACCTGGTCCGCTGGAAGGTCGACGCGGCCAAGGGCAACGACGGCTACGTCCAGACCGTGGTCTTCCCGTCCGCCGACGGCAAGTCGCTGGTCTCCGTCCACCTGGGCTTCGACATCGCCGCCAAGGCGCCCGACATCTCCGTGATGGACACCATCGTCAAGGGCATCGCCGACTACAGCGGCAAGATCCCCGCCTTCCCCGGCGGTGGTGCCGGCCCCGACGGCGGCACCGCCACCACCTGACCGCACCGCTCAGCTCACGCACGGCGGCCCACCCGGAAGGATCCGGGTGGGCCGCCGTCGTTCGGGTCTGCCTACGGGCTGGCGGGGGCCGGACCGTCCGGGGGTTGGCGGGCGGTCCGACCCCGGCCTCCGGCGGTCAGAAGTCGCGTCGAACAGCCTCGATGCGACGGCGCCGGAGCACCATGCCGGCCCAGCCGACGCTGATCGCGGCGGCACCGCTCAGCAGCAGCGGACCGGTGGGCGAGCTGCCGACGGCGGCGCTGGAGGTCGGAACCACCGCGCCGGCCGGCTCGTTCTGGTCGCCGCCGTGCCCGTGGTGGGCGACGGTGGACTTGGGCGCGTCCGCGGCGATCTGCTGCTCGCTCGGCGCGGCCGGAGCCTGCGCGGACAGTGCCGAGACGGCCTGGCCGGCCGCGGCGGGCTGGCCGAAGTCGATGTCGGAGCAGCTGTAGAACGCCTCCGGGCTGTCGCTGCGCTGCCACACCATGTAGAGCAGCTGACGGCCGGTGCGCTGCGGCAGCGTGCCGGTGTAGTTGTAGTAGCCGTCGGTGGGGTTGCGGGTGACCGGCACCTGGGCGACCGGGGTCGGGTCCAGGTCGGACCACTTCAGCGGCTTGGTCGGGTCGTAGCCCGGCTTGGTGATGTAGACCGTCTGGGTGCCGACGTGGGCCGCGGTGACGCGGAACTTGAAGTCGAAGCTGCCCGCGTGCACGGGGGTGGCGGGCCAGTCGGTCCGCGGCATGTCGAGCGCCTTGTACTTGTCGCGGTTGGCCGAGCAGAGCTTGCCGTCCGGGATCAGCGCCTGGTGGTTGCCGTTCGCGTTGGCGATGTTGACCTCGTTCCAGTCGTACAGCGGCTGGGTGCCGCTCATCGCGACGAGGTCCTTGCAGACCTGGGACTTGGGGGTCTCCGGGCCTTCGGCGTAGCAGGCCGCGACGCGGCTGACCGGGTTGGTCATGGTGCCGTGGGCGCTGGCGGTGCCGGCGGTGGATGCCGCCACGGCGAGGAATGCGGCGCCGATGACGCCGACGGACAGGGCACTTCGCTTGATGGACATGGGGTGGGGACTCCTTGACCGTGTTCCGGGCCGAGGTTGTGGGGGGAACGAACGGGCACGTCTGCCCGGGGGCCGTCGGCCCGGCGCGCCGACCCCCGGCTGAGCGTATGATTGGACTAGACCAACTGGCAATAGCCCGTTGTGTCGCACTTTTTGACGGACTGTAGTCGTACGAGCGGCGCAAAGGCCCGACAGGTCGGCGAAGTTAGCCGTTCCATCGGGCCTTCTTAAGGCTCGGAAAAGGTGTCGGGCCTGAACGGCCCCCGGCGGCCCGGGATATCCCCGGGGCGCCCCCGGCTCAGTGCCGCGGCCGGTGGCCGCCCGGTACCTGGCCGATGGCCAGTCCGTTCACCGTGTGCGCCTGGACCACGGTGCCGTCGTGCACCGTCCCGCCGCTGATCACGTTGTGCACCGCGGCGCCCTCGCCGGGCCGGGTGGCGGGCGCGAACTCGTCCAGGATCGACCGGAGTTCGGCCGCCGCCTCCGGGTTCTGGCGGATCATCCGGCGGAGCCGGCCGCGAAGCTCGGCGGCGTGGTCGGCGAGCACCTCGTCGTCGCCGTCCGCCTCGACCACCTCGCCCCGGATCACCTCCAGCTCGGCGCTCACCTCCGCGACGTCCCGGCCCCGCCCCAGCAGCGTCGCGAGACGCGAACGCACCTGCGTCCAGGCCTCGGTGGCCATCAGTCCGACCACCGTCGTGGCACCCGACGTCACCAGCTGCTGCACGATCTCGGCCTCCACAGCTGCCCCCTCTGGTCGCTTGCGGTTCCCGCTTATACCACGGTAGAGCACCCGCCCGACCGGCGCGCCGGCCCGGACCGTTCAGAGGAAGGTTTTCCGCTCGCCCCGGTAGGTCGGGGCGGTGCGCACCACCCGGTCGCCCTCGATCAGGTGCAGCTCGGCGAAGCGCTCGCAGAGCTCACCCGCCTTGGCGTGCCGGAACCAGACCCGGTCTCCGATCAGCAGGTCGTCGGCGGCCGCACCGAGCAGTGGGGTCTGCACCTCGCCGGCGCCCTCCATCGGGTCGTAGCGCAGCCCCGGCGGAAGCCAGGGCACCGGCGAGCGGTCCGGGCCGGCCGCGCCGGAGGCCGGGTAGCCGCCGCCGAGCACCGTCACCACGCCGACGCCGGGCCGGCGCACCACCGGCTGGCCGAACAGCGCGGCCGGCCTGCCGTGGAACGAGCGGTAGTTGTCGAACAGCCGTGGTTGGTACAGTCCGGAGCCGGCCGCCACCTCGGTGACCGCCGGCTCCGCCGCGGTCGACTCCACGCTGCCGGTACCGCCGCCGTTGACGAACTCCAGTTCCGCGACCTGCCGCAGCCGTCGGACCGCCGCCGCGCGCCGCTCGGCCAGCTCGGCCCGGGCCGCGGACTGCATCAGCCGGATCAGCCGCGAGCGCACCGGCCGCCCGGGCACCCGGTCGCCCACCCCGGCGACGTGCCCCTCGTACGCCATCAGCCCCACCACCCGGAATCCCGGGCGGAGCTGGACGAGTTCGGCGAACGCGGCCAGGTCCTCGGGCGTGCGCAGCGGCGAGCGCCGGGCGCCGACCCGGATCCGCCCGCCGAGCAGGTGCAGCGCGGTGTCCAGCTCCAGGCAGACCCGCACCTCGGCGTCGCCGGCCCGGGCGGCGTCGATCAGGTCGAGCTGGGCCGGGTCGTCCAGCAGGACGGTGACGGCGGCGGCCGGCCCGGGGTCGGCGGTCAGTTCGGCGAAACCGGCCCGGTCGGCGGAGGGGTAGGCGAGCAGGATGTCGCGCAGGCCCGAGCGGGCCAGCCAGAGCGACTCGGCGAGGGTGAAGCTCATCACCCCGGCGAAGCCGTCCATCGCCAGCACCCGCTCCAGCAGGGCCCGGCAGCGCACCGACTTGCTGGCCACCCGGACCGGCTTCCCGGCGGCCCGGCGCACCAGGTCGGCGGCGTTGGCGTCGAAGGCCGCGAGGTCGACGACGGCCACCGGCCCGTCCAGATGGGCGGTGGCCCGGTCGTACCGGGCCCGGTCGGCACTCGGCGAGCCGGCCGGGACGGTGGCGGGGACGGCGGGGGCGGCAGCGACATCGGGCGTGGCCATGCGCGCAGACTGCCACACCCCTCCTACCGGTGGGTAGGGGTGCGACGGCGCCCGCCGACCTCCGCGGGCCGCGGGTGTGAGGTGGCATAGGGTCGGCCGCGTGGACCGCAAGAACATCCCGAACCCAGGATTCGCCGGAGACGACGGCACCGCCGACCCGGCGCTCGTCGAGGCGCTCGCGCGCTGGTCGCAGGGCGACACGGCCGAACCGGAGCTGCTCGCGGCGCTGACGCCGACCCGGCTGATGGTCCCGATCGTCGCCATCCTCGGTGAGGTGGAGCTGGACGAGAACGGGCTCAAGCGCGAGAAGACCAGCGACATGGCCGTCCCGGTGATCGAGGCCGCCGACGGCCGCCGGGCCCTGCCGGCCTTCACCTCGCTGGAGACCCTGGCCCGCTGGCGCGCCGACGCCCGCCCGGCTCCGGTCGCCGCGCCGCAGGCCGCGATGGTGGCCTTCTCCGAGCGGGCCGACACCCTGCTGATCGACCCGGCCGGCCCGGTCACGTACCGGCTGAGCGGTGCCCGGCTGCGCGCGCTGGCGGAGAACCGCCCCTACCTGCCGCCGGTGCGCGACCCCGAGGTGCGGGAGGCCGTCCGGGCGCTGCTGGCGGCCGAGCCGCAGGTGGTGAGCGGTCTGCTGGCGCCGTACGAGGACGGGGACGGGCTGCTCGCGGTGGTGCTGGACCCGGCCCTGGACCAGCCGTCCGTGCAGGAGGCCGCGCAGCGGGTCGGGCAGGCCGTCGCGGCCGACCCGGTGCTGCGGGTGCGGCTCGACCGGGGCCTGAGCCTGGCCGTGCTGCCGACGGACGCGCAACTGCCCGGCGAACCGCTCTACCGGCGGTAGCGCGCACCCCGCGCCTCCCGCTCCGAACACGAAGGTGCCCCCTCGAAACCGAGGGGGCACCTTCGTGTTCGGAGCGGGAGGGCTCAGGCGTAGACCGGCCCGGTGAACTTCTCGCCCGGGCCCGCGCCCGGCGCGTCCGGGACGAGGGAGGCCTCGCGGAAGGCCAGCTGGAGCGACTTCAGGCCGTCCCGCAGCGGCGCGGCGTGGAAGTTGCTGATCTCGGGGGCGCCGGCGGTGACCAGCCCGGCCAGCGCGGTGATCAGCTTGCGCGCCTCGTCGAGGTCCTTGTCCGCCTCGCCGCCCTCGGCCAGGCCGCACTTGACGGCGGCGGCGCTCATCAGGTGCACCGCGACGGTGGTGATCACCTCGACGGCCGGGACCTCGGCGATGTCCCGGGTGAGGTCGTCGAAGCCGATCGCGTCGTCGTCCGCGGCGGGGTTCTTGGTGGGCTCGCTGCTCAAGGGTGGCTCGTTCCGTCGTGCCGGTGTAGATACCGTGCCGGTGTAGATACACAGGGAGCGTACAAGGGGGCGCGCGAAGGGGCGGAATGGCGTTCGACCGGGCGGCACGGTAAGCTTCGAGACTGACCGGCCAGGAGTCCTCAGGACGCCGGGCCAGCAAGTGGAGGCTCCACCCAGGAGGCCCCGAGGGGCAATCCCGAAAGTCTCCCACCTGATCGGCTTCACCGTCGACGGGTCCGGTCCGCGACGGGCGCCCAGGCGCCGAGTCGCCCGCAGTGCCCCTCACCGGGCACCGCCCCCGGTTGTGTGGAGCCCCGCTTGTACCGAGCGGGGCTTTTTTCGTGTCGCGGTGCATGCAGTGCCTAGCAGCAAGTCAGGCAGCGCAGCACGAATGAAGCCCCGCCCAGTGGTCGAGTCCACTACGTGCGACCGCCGTCCGACGGCCGCATCGCAGAAGGTGCAACCGAGGAGGCCCCATCAGCACCGAGCCCCGCATCAACGACCGGATTCGCGTCCCCGAGGTGCGACTCGTCGGTCCCAGCGGCGAGCAGGTCGGCATCGTGCCGCTTGCCAAGGCGCTGGAGCTCGCGCAGGAGTACGACCTCGACCTGGTCGAGGTCGCGGCGACCGCCCGGCCGCCGGTGTGCAAGCTCATGGACTACGGCAAGTTCAAGTACGAGTCGGCCATGAAGGCCCGTGAGGCGCGCAAGAACCAGGCGCACACGGTCATCAAGGAGATGAAGCTCCGGCCGAAGATCGACCCGCACGACTATGACACCAAGAAGGGTCACGTCGTCCGGTTCCTCAAGCAGGGCGACAAGGTCAAGATCACGATCATGTTCCGCGGTCGTGAGCAGTCCCGCCCCGAGCTGGGCTTCCGACTGCTGCAGCGGCTGGCGAACGACGTCCAGGACCTGGGCTTCGTGGAGTCCTCGGCCAAGCAGGACGGCCGAAACATGATCATGGTTCTTGGCCCGCACAAGAAGAAGACCGAGGCGATGGCCGAGGCCCGCGCGCTCGCGGACGCCCGCAAGGCCGAGCGTCAGGGCCGCACCGTCGGCTCCGACGACGACGCCGCGGCCGACGACGCGGCGCTCGAGGCCGAGAACGCCGCGGCCGAGGCGGAGGCGGACGCCGACGAGGCCGACGTCGAGGACGCCGCCGAGGTCGAGCAGCCGGCCGAGGCCTCCCAGGACGCCTGAGCCGTAACGGCCAGGGCGGCCCGGGAGACCGGCCACCAGAGGTGACGGGGCGTCCCGCCCGGTCACCGCAGATCCATCCAGTTCACGCCCGCGCGGCGCAATCCGCGCGGGCGTGGGCGGACCGACGAGGAGATACGGCGAAATGCCGAAGCAGAAGACGCACAGTGGCGCCAGCAAGCGCTTCAAGATCAGTGGCTCTGGCAAGGTGCTGCGCGAGCGCGCCGGCCGCCGCCACCTCCTGGAGCACAAGCCCTCGACGCTGACCCGCAAGCTGGCCGGGACCGTCGAGCTGGCCCCCGCTGACGCCAAGAAGATCAAGAAGCTTCTCGGCAAGTGATCGCCCTCCCGCCCGGCGCGAGCCGAGCGGGGCAGCTGATCCTTCCCGACCCATTCGAATGACGGACCACGTGAAGTAGTCCGTGGTCCAACCCAAGGAGTAATCAAGTGGCACGCGTCAAGCGGGCAGTCAACGCCCACAAGAAGCGCCGGGTCATCCTGGAGCGCGCCAGCGGCTACCGTGGCCAGCGTTCGCGCCTGTACCGCAAGGCCAAGGAGCAGGTCACCCACTCGCTGGTCTACAACTTCAACGACCGCAAGAAGCGCAAGGGCGACTTCCGTCAGCTGTGGATCCAGCGCATCAACGCTGCGGCCCGTGCCAACGGCATCACCTACAACCGCTTCGTGCAGGGCCTGAAGGCCGCCAGCGTCGAGATCGACCGCAAGATGCTGGCCGACCTCGCCGTCAACGACCCGGGCGCGTTCGCCTCGCTCGTCGAGGTGGCCCAGAAGGCGCTGCCGGCCGACGTCAACGCCCCGAAGGCCGCCGCCGACGCCGCCTGATCTTCCTGGATCAGTTGAGCTGACCGGACCCGCAGGCTCTCCCTGCGGGTCCGGTTTTGCTTTCCTCCGCCACAGAGACGAGACCATGCAGAGCACCGACACCCCCCTGCTCACCTCCCTGCGCTCGCCCCGCGTCGTCGCCGCCCGCCGGCTCGCCAAGCGCAACCAGCGGAGCAAGGACCGCCGCTTCCTGGCCGAGGGCCCGCAGGCCGTCCGCGAGGCGGTCGCGTTCGGGAGGCTGCCGGGCTCGTCCGACCACGCCGTGGTCGAGGTGTACGCCACCCTGGAGGCCGCCGAGCGGCACGCCGGCATCGTCGCCGCCGCCGAGGCCGAGGGCCTGCCGGTGCTCACCGCCACCGACGAGGTGATCGCGGAGATCTGCGACACCGTGACGCCGCAGGGCATCGTGGCGCTCTGCCGCTTCATCGACACCCCGTTCGACGAGGTGCTCAGGGCCCGCCCCCGGCTGGTCGCCGTCCTCGCCCACGTCCGTGACCCCGGCAACGCCGGCACCGTGCTGCGCACCGCCGACGCGGCCGGCGCGGACGCCGTGGTGCTCACCGACGCCTCGGTGGACCTGTACAACCCGAAGGCCGTCCGGGCCTCGGTCGGCAGCCTGTTCCACCTCCCGGTCGCCGTCGGCGTGCCGGTCGAGGAGGCGGTCGGCCGGCTGCGCGAGGCCGGCGTCAGGGTGCTCGCCGCGGACGGCGCGGGGGAGCGCGACCTGGATCAGGAACTGGACGAGGGCACCCTGGGCGCGCCCGGCGCATGGGTGTTCGGCAACGAGGCCTGGGGGCTTCCGGAGGAGACCCGCGCGCTCACCGACGAGGTGGTGCGGGTGCCGATCCACGGGCACGCCGAGAGCCTCAACCTGGCCACCGCCGCCGCCGTCTGCCTCTACGCCTCGGCCCGGGCGCAGCGCTCGCCCGGCGGGTGTCGCGCGCAGGCGTAGGGCACGCCCCGCGAGCCCCCGGAAGTCGTGATCGCGACGCCGCGGGCCCTACTGCGGGGGGCCGCGAGACGCTAGGGTCTGCCTCGGTGGGGGGAAAGACACGGTGGGTAATCGGGGAGGACACCCATGGTCGGCAGCGGGCCAGAGCTCGACCCGGACGACCTGCCGGACGGTCTGGTGGTCGCGGACGTCCTGGGCCGGGTGGTCTGTTTCAACCGCGCCGCCGCCCGGCTGACCGGCATCCCCCCGGAGCTGGCGCTCGGCAGCCCGCTGGAGGAGGCGCTCCCGCTGGAGGACCTGGACGGCCGCCGCTGGTGGCAGCTGACCGATCCGTACGGCGGCCTGGCGATCCGCACCAGCCAGCCGGAGCGCAACCTGCTGCTGCCCGGCGGCCGTGAGGTACTGGTCTCCGCCCGGTACGTCCGCGCCCGCCCGCAGGGGCCGCTGGAGCGGCTGGTGATCGCCCTGCGGGGCACGGAGGCGCGGCGGCGGACCGAGCGCAGTCACGCCGAGCTGATCGCCACCGTCGCGCACGAGCTGCGCTCCCCGCTCACCAGCGTCAAGGGCTTCACCGCGACCCTGCTGGCCAAGTGGGAGCGGTTCACCGACGGGCAGAAGCGGCTGATGCTGGAGACCGTCGACGCGGACGCCGACCGGGTCACCCGGCTGATCGCCGAGCTGCTGGACATCTCCCGGATCGACGCGGGCCGGCTGGAGCTGCGCAAGCAGGTGGTGGACCTGGCCGCCGCCGTCCGCCGCCACGTCGAGCGCAAGGTCGCGACCGGCATCCCCGAGGACCGCTTCGACATCCGGATCCACGAGTCGCTCACCGTGCTCTGGGCCGACCCCGACAAGGTCGACCAGGTGCTGGCCAACCTGCTGGAAAATGCGGTGCGGCACGGTGAGGGAACTGTCACGATCGAGGTGGCACCGGCCAAGGAGGTCGTCGAGGCGCACATCTGGGAGCGCCCCGGCACCCCGCCCCGCACCCTGGAAGGCACCGCGATCACCGTGAGCGACGAAGGCAGCGGCATCCCCGAGGAGTCGATGCCCCGCGTCTTCACCCGCTTCTGGCGCGGCTCCAAGCGCGGCGGCACGGGCCTGGGCCTCTACATCGTGAAGGGCATCGTGGAGGCCCACGGCGGCTCGATCCGCGTCGACCGCGCGCCCGGCGGCGGCGCCCGGTTCCGATTTATCCTGCCCGCCGGCGTGCCCGATTTCATGCTCTGACCGCCCACCGGCCGCCTCGGCCGCAGCGGCGGAGCAGGCTCTGGATCGGCCCCCGGACGGGCTTCACGGCGGTTGCGCTACGCGCTGCGACTACACTCGACCTTTGGCGTTTGTGGGACGCCCTGCGCGGTTGTGCCGCGGACAACCCTCCTCCCCGTACGGAGATCGGCTGCCCGCGCCCCGGCCCCGCCGGGCGTAGCGCACTGGGCCCCTCCCGTCCCCTGGCGGGCCGGGAGGGCGCGAGTCCACCCTTACCTGAGCACGGACGAGCAGGAGCACGGGAAAGATAGAGATGTCGGCACCCAACAAGTCGTACGACCCGGTCGAGGTCGAGGCCCTCAAGCCCGAGGCGGTGGAGCAGGCCCGGGACGAGGCCGTCGCGGCCTTCGCCGCCGCCACCACCCTGGACGAGCTGAAGCAGGCCAAGGTCGCCCACACCGGCGACCGCTCCGCGCTCTCCCTCGCCAACCGCGAGATCGGTGCGCTCCCGCCGCACGCCAAGGCCGCCGCAGGCAAGCTGATCGGCCAGGCCAGGGGCGCCGTCAACCAGGCCCTCGCCAAGCGGCAGGCCGAGCTGGAGGCGGAGCGCGACGCCCGCGTGCTGGTCGAGGAGGCGGTGGACGTCACGCTGCCCTACGACCGCACCCCGCGCGGCGCCCGCCACCCGCTGACCACGATGGCCGAGCGCATCGAGGACACCTTCGTCGCGATGGGTTACCAGGTCGCCGAGGGCCCCGAGGTCGAGGCCGAGTGGCTGAACTTCGACGCCCTCAACCTGGGTCCGGACCACCCGGCCCGCTCGATGCAGGACACCTTCTTCGTCCAGGCCCCGGACGGCTCCGCCGACTCCGGCGTGGTGCTGCGCACCCAGACCTCCCCGGTCCAGGCCCGCACCCTGCTCGACCGCGAGCCGCCGGTCTACGTGATCTGCCCCGGCCGGGTCTACCGGACGGACGAGCTGGACGCCACCCACACCCCGGTCTTCCGGCAGGTCGAGGGCCTGGCCGTGGACGAGGGCATCACCTTCGCCGACCTCAAGGGCACCATCGAGCAGCTGGTGTCCACGCTGATCGGCGACGGCCTGGAGCTGCGCTGGCGCCCCTCGTACTTCCCGTTCACCGAGCCGAGCGCCGAGATCGACCTGCAGTGCTTCGTCTGCCGCGGCGAGAGCGTCGGCGACCCGGACCGGCCCTGCCGCACCTGCTCCTCCGAGGGCTGGATCGAGCTCGGCGGCTGCGGCGTGGTCAACCCGCGGGTGCTGGTCGCCTGCGGTGTCGACCCGAACCGCTACAGCGGGTTCGCCTTCGGCCTGGGCCTGGAGCGAATCCTGATGAACCGTCACAACGTCGCCGACATGCGCGACATGGTCGAGGGTGACATCCGCTTCACCCTCCCGTTCGGGATGGAGATCTGATGCGCGTCCCGCTTTCCTGGCTGCGCGAGTACGTGGACCTGCCGGCCGGCGAGACCGGCCGCGACGTGGCGGAGCGCCTGGTCCGCGCCGGCCTCGAGGTCGAGACCGTCGAGCAGATCGGCACCGACCTCAAGGGCCCGCTGGTGGTCGGCCAGGTGCTCTCGATCGAGGAGCTGTCCGGCTTCAAGAAGCCGATCCGGCACTGCTTCGTCAACGTCGGTGACGCCAACGGCACCGGTGAGCCGCAGGAGATCGTCTGCGGCGCGACCAACTTCGCCGTCGGCGACAAGGTCGTGGTCGTGCTCCCGGGCGCCGTGCTGCCCGGCCCGTTCCCGATCGCCGCCCGCAAGACCTACGGCCAGACCTCGGCCGGCATGATCTGCTCCGCCCGCGAGCTGGGCATGGGCGACGACCACAACGGCATCATCGTGCTCCCGCCCGAGTACGAGCCCGGCACCGACGCGATCGAGCTGCTCCAGCTCGTCGACGAGGTGCTGGACATCGCCGTCACCCCGGACCGCGGCTACTGCCTCTCCATGCGCGGCGTCGCCCGCGAGGCCGCCGCCGCGTACGGGCTGCCGCTGGCCGACCCGGCGCTGCTCGACGTGCCGCCCGCCAACTCCTACGGCTACCTGGTCAAGGTCGCCGACCCGGCCGGCTGTGACCGTTTCGTGGCCCGCACGGTGGTCGGCCTCGACCCGGCCGCCAAGTCCCCGATCTGGCTCCAGCGCCGCCTGCAGAAGTCCGGCATCCGCCCGATCTCGCTGGCCGTGGACATCACCAACTACGTGATGCTGGAGGTCGGCCAGCCGCTGCACGCGTACGACAAGCAGCGGGTGGACGGGCCGATCCTGGTCCGCCGGGCCGAGGAGGGCGAGACCCTCACCACCCTCGACGGCGTCGAGCGCAAGCTCTCCGCCGAGGACCTGCTGATCTGCGACAACAGCGGCCCGATCGGCCTGGCCGGTGTCATGGGTGGCGCCTCCACCGAGATCCTCGACCCGGCCGCAGGCCCGGGCACCACCGAGGTGATCATCGAGGCGGCGCACTTCGACCCGGTCGCCATCGCCCGCGGCGCCAAGCGGCACAAGCTGCCGTCCGAGGCGTCCAAGCGCTTCGAGCGCGGCGTGGACCCGGAGGCCGCCCGCGCCGCCGCGCAGCGCGCCGTGGACCTGCTGGTGCTGATCGCCGGCGGCACCGCCGAGGCCGGGGTCACCGACATCGCGGCCCCGCACCCGGTCCGCACCATCACCATCGCCGCCGACCTGCCCGACCGGGTCGCCGGCACCGGGTACGGTCGCGAGACCGTCACCCGGCGTCTGCAGGAGATCGGCTGCTCGGTCGCGGGCGCCGACATCCTGGAGGTCACCCCGCCGACCTGGCGGCCCGACCTCACCGACCCGTACGACCTCGCGGAGGAGGTCATCCGCCTGGAGGGCTACGACAACGTGCCCTCGCGGATGCCCACCGTGCCGCCGGGCTCGGGCCTGACCGAGGCCCAGCGCATCCACCGCCGGACCGGGGTCGCGCTGGCCGGTGCCGGCTACGTCGAGGTCAACACCTACCCGTTCCTCGGCCAGGCCGCCTTCGAGGCGCTCGGCCTGGAGCCGGAGGACCGGCGCCGCCGTACGGTGAAGCTGGTCAACCCGCTCAACGACGAGGAGCCGGAGCTGCGCACCACGCTGCTGCCGGGCCTGCTCGGAGCGCTGCGCCGCAACGTCGGCCGCGGCAACACCGATCTGGCGGTCTTCGAGACCGGGACGGTCTTCCTGCCCAAGGACGAGCTGTCCGTCGCGCCGCGCCCGGCCGTGGACCGCCGTCCGAGCGACGAGGAACTGGCCGCGCTCGACGCCGCCCTGCCGGACCAGCCGCGCCGGATCGCCGTCGCGCTGACCGGTGAGCGGCTGCCCTCCGGCTGGTGGGGCAAGGGCGCGCCGGCGGGCTGGGCGGACGCCGTCGAGGCGGGCCGCACGGTGGCCCGCGCGGCCGGCGTCGAGCTGACCGTGCGCCAGGGCCAGCTGGCCCCGTGGCACCCGGGCCGCTGCGCCGAGCTGCTGGTCGCCGGCACCGACCGGGTGGTCGGCCACGCCGGTGAGCTGCACCCGCGCGTGGTCAAGGCGCTCGGCCTGCCGGCCCGCACCAGCGCGATGGAGATCGACCTCGACCTGCTCACCGCCGACGGCGCCGAGCGGGTCTCGGGCCCGGTCGTCTCCGGGTTCCCGGTGGCCACCCAGGACGTGGCGCTGATCGTCGACGCCGCCGTCCCGGCCGCCGAGGTGGAGGCCGCGCTGCGCTCCGGCGCGGGTGAACTGCTGGAGGCCATCCGACTGTTCGACGTCTTCACCGGCGAGCAGGTCGGCGAGGGGAAGAAGTCGCTGGCGTACGCGCTGCGCTTCCGCGCCACGGACCGCACGCTGACCGCCGACGAGGCGAGCGCCGCCCGCGAGGCGGCCGTCGCCGAGGCCGTCGCCCGCACCGGCGCGGTGCTGCGCGGCGCCTGACCCGCCCGGCCCCAGGGGCCCCCCCCCCGCCCCCGCCCCCCGGGGGGCCCCGGCCCGGCGGGGGGGGGGGGGGGGGGGGGGGGGGGGGGGGGGGGGGGGGGGGGGGGGGGGGCGGCACGCNNNNACCTCGCGCTCCAGCAGGAGTGGGTCCAGGGCTGACAGGTGAGCCAGGCGGAAGGGGGGGGGGGGGGGCGCCCGCCCCCCCCCACCCCCCCCCCCCCCCCCCCCCCCCCCGCCCCCCCCCCCCCCCCCCCCCCCCCCGCCCCTGGCCGTTCCAGTTCGTCGCGTTCGGCTGGACGGCGGCGGCGGGGGTGGCGGCCTGCGCGGCCGCGGTGCGGTGGGTGCGGCGCCGGGCGGTGTGAGCGGGCCCGGCTTTTTGAAGAGGTTCGGTCAAAGCCCTTGCGGGCGTGCGGCGGCTGACGCTATCTCTTGGTTAGGAAAGTTTCCTAACTCCCCGCGAGCGGGCGCACCCCCTTGCCCGCTCCTCACGGAACCGGAGCGCGAGATGCACCGTCAGCAGCACCGCATCGTACGCATGGCCCTCGCCGCCCTGCTGGTGGCCGCACCGGCCACGGTCGCGGCCGCCGGGGCCGCCCACGCCGCCCCGGCGGGCGCCGCCGCCGTCCAGGTCAAGGGCATAGGCCTGGACGACCCGCACAAGAAGGACATCGCGATGCAGCTGGTGTCCAGCGCCGAGAACTCCTCGCTGGACTGGAAGGCCCAGTACAAGTACATCGAGGACATCGGCGACGGCCGCGGCTACACCGCCGGCATCATCGGGTTCTGTTCCGGCACCGGCGACATGCTCGACCTGGTGCAGCACTACACCGACCTCAAGTCCGGCAACGTCCTCGCCAAGTACCTGCCCGCGCTGCGCAAGGTCAACGGCAGCGACTCGCACTCCGGCCTCGGCGCCGCCTTCGAGAAGGACTGGGCCACGGCCGCCAAGGACTCCGTCTTCCAGCAGGCGCAGAACGACGAGCGGGACCGCGTCTACTTCAACCCCGCCGTCAAGCAGGCCAAGGCGGACGGTCTGCGCGCCCTCGGCCAGTTCGCCTACTACGACGCCATCGTCATGCACGGCGACGGCTCCGACCCGACCAGCTTCGGCGGCATCCGCAAGGCCGCCCTGAAGAAGGCCAGGACCCCCGCCCAGGGCGGCGACGAGGCCACCTACCTCAAGGCCTTCCTGGACGCCCGCCGGGCCGCCATGAAGACCGAGGAGGCGCACTCGGACACCACCCGCGTCGACACCGAGCAGCTGGTCTTCCTCAACGCCAAGAACTTCGACCTCAACCCGCCGCTCAAGTGGAAGGTCTACGGCGACAGCTACGCCATCAACAGCTGACGTACCGTCATCAAGGCTGCGGGGGACCGGAGATCCGGCCTCCCGCACGGCCGTCGGCGGCGAATCGCCCGGCGGCGGGAGCGCGGCGGGCCGTCCGCACCGACTCCACCGCCCCGGACCGCGCCCCGTGCCTCCGGTGACCGCGGGCCCCCGGGCGCGGCGGAGCGGCACGGCGGGACCGACCGTTCCGGTCGAGGTCCCGCTTGGCCGGTTCCGTCGTTTCCAGGAGCCCGGGCGCCGGGGTAGAACGGGGCGAGGCCGCGGCAGCGCGGCAGGAGGAGGCGCCGGGTGGACGCTTCACTGCCCGCGGCCGGGAGCGCCGCCGGCGGCCCGGGCGGTGGTCCGCCCGCCTGCCGTGCGGCGGCACCGTGCGGCGCCGCCGCTGGAGCGGGGCGACCCGGGACGCCCGGCGAACCCGGCGGCCTCCACCGCGCCGCCAGACACCGAACCGGGGGTTTCGTATGGGCATGGACGGGCTGGAAATCCACACCTCGCACATCCACGACCGGGGGGTCTTCGCCACCCGCGGATACCGTGCGGGGGAGACCGTCGAACGGTGCCCCGTGCTGGTCGTCCCGGCCGCCGAGCGCCACCTGATCGACCGGACCCACCTCCACCACTACTGCTTCCCCTGGCAGGACGGTGCCGCCGCGATCGCCCTGGGCTTCGGCAGCCTGTACAACCACGCCGCCGAACCCCGGGCGCGGTACCGCAAGGACTTCGGCGCGGGCATCGTCGAGATCGTGGCCGCCCGCGACATCCCGGCCGGGTACGAGATCACCGTCGACTACACCGAGGGCGGCACCGAGAAGCTGTGGTTCCCCCAGTGACGGCCCCGGGGGCCCGGGGAGGCCGGCCGCGCGCGTGAGAGAGTCGGGGCGCCAGCCCGCACGCGCGTGAGGAGGACCAGGGTGTCGGAGTGGAAGAGCTACGGCCGGCGGCAGGTCTACGGATCGCCGTGGGTGGAGGTCTGGCTCGACGACGTCGACATCCCCGGCGTGGGCCGCGTCGACCACCACGTCGTCGCCATGCCCCGGGCCTCGACCACCGCGGTCGTCACCGACGAGCGGGGCCGCTTCCTCCTGCTCTACCGGCACCGCTTCATCACCGGCCGGTGGGGCTGGGAGGTGCCCGCCGGCTGGGCCGAGCCCGGGGAGGAGCCGGCCGACGCGGTCGCCCGCGAGGTCGAGGAGGAGACCGGCTGGCGCCCCGGCCGGGTCGACCCCCTGCTCGCGTACGACGCCCTGTCCGGCATCTCCACCATGCGGTTCCACTCCTTCCACGTCACCGGCTGCACCCGGGTCGGGGCACCCCAGGACATCAGCGAGGCGACCAGGGTGGAGTGGGTCCCGGAGGCCGACGTCCTCGACCTCCTGACCGGCGGCAAGGTCAACGACGGCGCCTCCCTGGCCGCCCTGACCTACTACCTCGGCCCCTACCGCCTGGCCGCTGCCAGGCGGTAGGGGCGGCCGTCACCCGCGATCGCGGGGGAGTATCGCGGCGCTGTTCGGGTCACCGACGAAGGTGCCGATGCCGCCCTTGAGGACGGTCAGCGCGGCCGGCAGGGCGGCCACCGCCGCCGCCCGCAGCGTGCCGACGCTCGTCAGGTCGACGCGGTCGGCCAGCAGCAGGCCGAGCAGGGCCGCGAGGTAGGTGGCGACCGTGCGTTCGGTGAGGTCGAGGAGGAACGTGCGCATGCTGATCTCCTTGATCAGTCGGTGACGGTGAAGCCGTGGGCGGCGCCCAGGCGCTGGAGGGAGTCGCGGCCGGGGATGCCGTCCGCGGCGGTACCGGAGTAGCCCAGCCGCCGCTGCCAGCGGGAGTACGCCGTCACGGTCCTGGTGCCGAACGAGCCGTCCACCCACTGGCCGTCGAGCAGGCCCTCGTCGGCCAGTGCCTGCTCGACGATCAGGACGTCGGCGCCGTACGTCCGGTGGCCCTGTTCGGCGCCGGGGTCCGTTTGCGCCGCCGCGACGACGTGCGACAGCGAGACGGTGCCGCCGGGCAGGGTGCCGAGCAGCCGGCGGAGGCTGGTCTCGCCGGGGACGCCGTCCGCGTCCGACCCGCTGAAGCCGAGACTGCGCTGGTAGTCCTGGTAGTTGAGGGTGTCCGCGTCCGTCCAGTCGGGGCCGGGGCCCTGCTGGTAGTGGCTGCCGAAGCCCGCGGCCACGAGCGCCCGGCCGACCTCGGTCACCTGGTCGCCGTGCGCGCCGTAGCCGTACGGCAGGCCGTTGATCGTCACCTGGTACCGGGCGGGGGTCTGCCCGGGGGCCGGCGGCGAGGGCGGCGATCCGGGGGTGAAGTCGGGCCACGAACCCGGGTCGGTGTGGTCGTTCTCCGGGACCTGGCTGTGGCCGTACCAGCCGCCCCGGGTCTCCCACACGCCCTCGTCGCGGTGGGCGGTGAAGTCGACCGGCCTGCCCATCGGCCAGACGTCCGGGACGCCCCAGCCGCTGATCCAGGCGTGCAGCCGGTCCCAGCCGGCGCACGGGGTGTCCGTCAGCCGGGCGTACACCTGGCCGTTGTAGCGGCAGTACGGGAAGAACACCGCCTCGATCTGGATCACCACCCGCCCCGCCCGGTTGGTACGGGTGCCGCCCGGCGCGTCGACGAGGCTCTTCGAGCGGGAGTCGGCCGGGAACAGCTGGGCGATCCGCCCGCTGAACGGGTCCCAGACGATGTGCGGCGCCTCGCCGGCGCCGCTGCCGGTGAAGTAGCCGACCAGGGAGTCGAAGTCGCACCAGTCCTGCGGCGCGGCGGCGGTGGCGTCGCGGTCCCACGTGATGTGGGCGATCGCCTTGGGCGGGTACTGCTGGTCGGTCGGCGCGTGATCGCCGACGTCATGGACCTCGGCTCCGGGTATCCACAGATCGGGCATGCGGGCCTCCAGGCATGCGCGGGCCCCGAACGGGAGGGTTCGGTGGCGGGTCGGGACGGGTGGATACGCTTCTTATCGGCACAACAGGCCTCGGGCTTCAGTGGTTTGGGGCAGGCAAAAACCCCCGGCCGACGGCGCGGGGGCTGGTGGGGGAGACGGGGCCGGAGGGGCGGAAGGCCCGGCCGTACCAGGACGGTCCGGCCGGGCCGGGGGTCAGGCGCTCGCGGTGTAGTCGTAGAAGCCGCGGCCGGACTTGCGGCCCAGCAGGCCCGCGTCGACCATCCGGGAGAGCAGCGGGGGAGCGGCGTACAGCGGCTCCTTGTACTCGTCGTACATCGACTCGGCGATCGACACGATGGTGTCCAGGCCGATCAGGTCGCACAGCCGCAGCGGGCCCATCGGGTGGGCGCAGCCGGCCTCCATGCCCTTGTCGATGTCGGAGGCGGTCGCCACGCCCGACTCGAACATCCGTACCGCCGACAGCAGGTAGGGCACCAGCAGCGCGTTCACCACGAAGCCGGCCCGGTCGCGGGCGCGGATCGGCTCCTTGCCGAGGACCTGGGAGGCGAACGCCTCGACCCGCTCGGTGGTGCCGCCCGAGGTGGTCAGCGTCGGGATCACCTCGACCAGCTTCTGCACCGGCGCCGGGTTGAAGAAGTGCAGACCGATCACCTGCTCCGGCCGCGAGGTGGCGGCGGCCAGCTTCACGATCGGGATCGACGAGGTGTTGGAGGCGAGGATGGCGTCCCGGCGCTCGACCACCTGGTCCAGCTTCTGGAAGATCTGGACCTTGATGTCCTCGCGCTCGGCGACCGCCTCGACCACCAGGTCACGGTCGGCGAAGTCGGCCAGGTCGGTGGTGAAGGTCAGCCGGGCCAGCGCCTCGTCCCGCAGTTCGGGGGCCAGCTTGCCGCGCTTGACCGCCGTCTCCAGGGAGTTGGTCAGCCGGGTGCGGCCGAACTCCAGTGCCTCGCCACTGGCCTCCGATACCAGGACGTCCAGCCCGGCCCGGGCGAAGACCTCCGCGATGCCCGACCCCATCAGGCCGCAGCCGATCACTCCGACGCGCGCGATGTCACTCACTCAGTTGCCCTTCGGTGGTGCTGGGGGTGGCCCAGCGACAGGTGTCCCATGCAAGCTGCTGTTCAGCGGGTGGGCGCCGGTGTGTGTGGACCGGTGCACCGTCCTGACGACGTTACTACTCCGTACCGGCCGGTAGGGCATTCCCTCCCCGGCTCCTCCGAACGGGTGGGCCCGCTCCCGCCGTCCGTGCGCCCGGGTTCCGGCACGCCCGCGGCCGGACAGAATGCCGCAGACGCGACGCCGGTCCTGGTGGGGCGGGCGCGGGGACGTGAAGGGAGCACGGGATGTCGACGGGATCACTCGCAGGACAGGTCGCTCTGGTCACCGGTGCCGGCCGGGGCATCGGCCGGGAGATCGCCATCGGCCTGGCCGCCGAAGGCATGGCCGTCGGCCTGGTCGGCCGCACCCACGAGACCCTCACCGAGACCCTCAAGGAGTGCGCCCGGCACGGCGCCCGCGGGGTCGCCGTCACCGCCGACGTCACCCGTCCCGGCTCCGTCCGCGAGGCCGTGCGCATCGTCGAACGCGACCTCGGCCCGATCGACCTGCTGATCAACAACGCCGGCCAGGTCGACCCCTCCGAGGTCCCGATCTGGGAGACCGACGCCAACCAGTGGTGGCAGGTCGTCGAGACCAATCTGCGCGGCCCCTACAACCTGCTGCGCTGCGTCCTGCCCGGTATGGTCCAGCGCCGCGGCGGCCGCGTCATCAACCTCAACTCCGGCTTCGCGCTGCGCCCCGACGGCCACTACACCGCCTACGCCACCTCCAAGGGCGCGCTGCTCCAGCTCTCCGACAACATGGCGGACTCGCTCGCCGAGCACCAGGTGGTGGTCCTCGACATCAGCCCCGGCGCGGTCGCCACCGACATGACCGCGGGCATGCCGATGTTCCGGGACACCAAGACCTGGGGCAGCATCCCGTACATGGTCGCCGTCACCGTCGACGCCGCCCGCGGCCGCTTCGACGCCCTGCACGGCCGTTTCGTCCACGCCGGCCGGGACGATCTGGAGGAACTGGTCCACCGCGCCGACGAGATCCGCGAGGCGGACGCCCGCACCCTCCGGCTGCGCCCGTACGGGCCCGATGACCCCCTGGCGTGACACCGGCCCGCCGCGCGCCCTGGCCCTACGCGCAGAGCTGACTGGCCGTCACCGGTCTGAGGCCGGCCTTGGCGAGGCCGTCCAGGATCCCGGGCAGCGCGTCCACGGTGCACTGGTGGCCCATGTGCAGGGCGACCACCGAGCCGCCCTTCACCGAGGAGAGCACCCGGCGCTGGAGCGAGGCGGCGCTCGGGTCGCTGTAGTCGCGCGGGTCGACGTCGAAGGAGAGCACGTGCTCGTACCCGACGGCCCTGGCCTGCTCGCGCACCATCGGGGTGGCGTACTGGGTCGCCGACGGGCGGAACCAGCGGCCGATCGAGCCGGTGAGCCGCTGCAGCCGCTCCGCGCACTGGGCGATCTCGGCACGCGCCTGCTCGGGTGTCATCGCGGAGATGTTCTGGTGGTTCTGGGTGTGGTTGCCGAGTTCGTGGCCGGCGTCCAGGATGCGCCGGGCCATCTGCGGCTGCTGGTCGAGCCAGCTGCCGACGGCCATCACGGTCAGCCTGGCACCGCGCTGCTCGGCGGCGTCCAGCAGGGCGAGGGCCAGCTTCGGGTCGCCGCTGCCGTGGACGGTGAGCGCGACGTTCTTGCCGGTGCGCGGCCCGTACACGACCTCCACGGGGGTGCCGGGCGCCAGCGGCGGCAGCACCGGGGGGACGGGCGGCGCCGTGGTGGCGGCCATCGTCGGGTCGGGCTGCGGATCCGGTGAGGGGGTGGGCGCGGGGGCGGGCGAGGCCGGGCCCTCGCCGTCCACCCACGCGGGGTCGACCGCGGTCGGATCGCCGCCCTCCGGGTCGACGGTGCCGGGGTGCACGGCGAGCGCCCCCGGGTCGGCGCGGCGGGGGTCGCCGCTGCCGCAAGCCGCGAGCAGCCCGCCGGCGGCGGTGAGGGCGGCCAGTCGGGCGGTGGTCCGCAGTACGGTGCGGCGGTCGACAGTCATCGGCAGTCAGCATAGGGACGGCGCCGCGTTCCGGCGATTCGGGGAAACGGCCGCCGACCGCCGTTGACGTGCGCACGCTTCGTCCCGGAGGGCGTGCGGAAACCCGAACTCGCGCTGTTTCCGCGGCGTGTCGTCGGATACGATCACCGCGCACCGCGTGGTACGTCGCGGCATGCCGGGCCGACCGCGAAATTCGGTGCCCGATCGCGGTGTTCGGACGCGCGACGGGACGCATTCCGGCAGTGAGTACAGGGGGCGGGAACAGGATGCACGAGGACACCGTTGCGGCGGCCACGCGGGCCGGCACGGACTGGCACTGGGCGAAGCGGGACGACTGGGAGCCACCGACCGAGCTGGACACGGGCGTGCCGCACACGGCCCGGATGTACGACTACTACCTCGGTGGCAAGGACAACTTCGAGGCCGACCGCAAGGCCGCCGAGGCCGCTGTCGCCGCCTATCCGGCGCTGCCGCTGCTGGCCCGTACCAACCGCGAGTTCCTCGGCCGCGCCGTGGAGTTCGCGGCCGGCCGGGGCATCCGCCAGTTCGTCGACATCGGCACCGGTATCCCCGCCGTCGGCTCCACCAACGAGGTGGCCCAGCGGGTCGCCCCGGACGCCCGCGTGGTGTACGTCGACAACGACCCGATCGTGGCCACCCACGCCCGCGCCCTGCTGGCCGGCCACCCCGCCGGGCACACCTCCGTCATCGAGGCCGACCTGCGGGACCCGGCCGCGATCCTGGACCACCCCGGCCTGCGCCAGGCCGTGGACCTCGACCGGCCGGTGGCCCTGATGCTGGTCGCGGTACTGCACTTCATCCGGGACGAGGACGGCGCCCGGGAGATCGTCCGCACCCTGCGCGACGCGCTCGCCCCCGGCAGCGCGCTGATCCTCTCCCACGGCACCCCCGACTTCGCCTCCCGGGAGAGCGCCGCCGAGGGCACCCGGATCTACCGGAGCGCCAGCGCCCCGCTGGTGCTGCGCCCGCGCGCCGCCATCGAGCCGTTCTTCGGCGACTTCGAGTTCGCCGGCCCCGGCCTGGTCCAGCTCCCGCTCTGGCGCCCCGAGGCCGGCCATGTGCCGACCGCGGAACTGCCCGAGGGCTGGCAGGACGTTTCCGGCTACGCGGCCGTCGCCTTCAAGCGCTGACCCCGGCACCGGATCCGGCGCCTCCCCTCCCGGCGCCGGATCCGGCCACCGGAACATAACCTCCGCCACTGACAGACCATCATCCGTTCGAGTTACCCCGCGGCGTGACCGCGGCCCTCCCGCCCCTGCCCGACGCCGCCGGGCGTGAACCGCGGGAGGTCTTCCTGGCGTTGGACGACCTGCTCACCCGGCTCGGCGACGACGCCGGGCGCCGACTGGCCGTGCAGGCCGCGCACCCCCGTCCGGTAACGGGGCGAAGCCGGGCCCACCGGTGGAAAATGGCGCGACGCGCCGCCTGGGCCGGTGCTAGCTTCCGGGGCATGAGACCCCTGAGCGAGAACGAGATCCGCGGTTCCTTCGTCAACTGCTCCAAGGGCGAGGCCCGTCGGCTCAACCTGCCCCGGGGCCTGGCCGAACTGCCCTGGGAGGACCTGGACTTCCTCGGCTGGCGGGACCAGGGCGCGCCCGATCGCGGCTATCTGGTCGCCGAGCGCGACGGCGGGCCGGTCGGCATCACGCTGCGGGTGCCCTCGATCCGCCGCAGCCTGAGCAAGAGCAACGTCTGCTCGCTCTGCGTCTCCGCCCACGCGGGCTCCGGCGTCGCACTCCTCACCGCCCGCCGGGCGGGCGTCTCCGGGCGCGAGGGGAACACGGTCGGCACCTACATCTGCGCCGATCTGGCCTGCTCGCTGTACGTGCGCGGGCTGAAGACGTCCCCGCTGGTCAGCCGGCCCACCGAGTCGCTGTCGCGGGAGGAGCAGATCGCCCGTACGGTGGCCAACCTGGACGCCTTCGTCGCCCAGGTCCTCACCGACACCCTCGCCTGACCCGGCCTCCTGCGGCTGCCGGCGGCCGCCGATACCGACGGCCGGCGGCCGGGCCGCCCGCTACCCCCGGCGCAGCTGGTCCAGCTCGCGCCGGTCCCGCTTGGTGGGCCGCCCGGCCCCCCGGTCCCGCTCGCCGGCCGCCACGGCCAGCTCCCGGGGCGGCCGCGGCGGGCTGTTGTCCACCAGGCACTCGGCCGCGACCCCGGCCCCGACCCGCTTGCGGACCAGCTTCCTCACCACGACGACCCGCTCGTACCCCTCCTGGCGCACCCGCACCTCGTCCCCGGCCTTCAGCGCCTGCGCCGGCTTGGCCCGCTCCCCGTTCACCCGGACATGCCCGGCCCGGCACGCCGCCGCGGCCAGCGCCCGCGTCCTGGTGAGCCGTACCGACCAGATCCAGCTGTCCACCCGGACGCTTCCCTCGTCTTCGACCATGTCCAGACCCTAACGCCGTGCCCGCCCGGGCCCCGAGCCCGCTCACCGCCGTGGCTCACCGCCGTGGCGACTCCTGGACGGCCCAGCCGTTGCCGTCCGGGTCGTTGAAGAAGACGAACGAGTTCCAGTCCCCGCCGTGCCCGTCCACCCGCTCGCCGTCCGCGAAGTGCTGGACCGGGCTGACCTCCACGCCCCGCGCGACCAGCTCGGCGTGCGCCCTGGCGACGTCCGGCACCACCAGTTGCAGCCCCTTCATGGAGCCCGGTGGCGCCTCCGTGAGGCCGACCCCCACCACGATCGAGCACCCCGAACCCGGCGGCGTGAGCTGGACGACCCGCACCCCGTCACGGATCCGGGTGTCATGGTCGACCGTGAAGCCGCCCTGCTCCTCGTAGAACAGCTTCGCGCGGTCCACGTCCGACACCGGGACCACCACCACTTCGAGCTTCCAGTCCATGGCCGCTGCCCCTTCCGATCGGGCTCTCCCAGTATCGGCCGCCCGGACGGCCCCCGCCCGGCCGTCGGCTAGCCTGAGCTCACGATGAACCGCCTCAGCACGCCCGCCGCCACGCCCTTCACCACGTCCTGGGGCACCTTCGACCTCACCCGCTTCCCGGCGGACCCGCGCGAGCTGTTGCGGGCCTGGGACGCGGCCGACGAGTACCTGCTGCGCCATCTCGCCGGCGAGACGGACAGCGCGCAGGGCGTGGCGACCGACCTCACCGGCCGGACGGTCGTGGTTCTCGGCGACCGCTGGGGCGCCCTCACCACCGCGCTCGCCGCCCACCGCCCGGTGCAGATCGGCGACTCCCACCTCGGCCGGCGGGCCACCCTGGAGAACCTCGCCCGGGCCGGCACCGCCCCCGGCGCCGCCCGGCTGCTCTCCACCCGGGACACCCCGCCGGAGCGCGTCGACGTCCTGCTGGTCCGTGTCCCCAAGAGCCTCGCGCTGCTGGAGGACCAGCTGCACCGGCTGGCCCCGGCCGTCCACCCCGGCACCGTGGTGATCGGCGCCGGCATGGTCACCGAGATCCACACCTCCACCCTCCAGCTCTTCGAGCGAATCCTCGGCCCGACCCGCACCTCGCTCGCGGTCCGCAAGGCCCGGCTGATCTTCTGCACCCCCGACCCGGCGCTCGACCCCGGGCCCAGCCCGTGGCCGCACAGCTACGCCCTGCCCGGTGACATCGGTATCGCGTCCGGCCGCACCGTGGTCAACCACGCCGGCACCTTCTGCGCCGAGCGCCTGGACATCGGCACCCGCTTCTTCCTGGGCCACCTGCCGACGGCCGCCCCCGGCGACCGGGTGGTGGACCTCGGCTGCGGCAACGGTGTGGTCGGCACGGCCGCCGCCCTCGCCGGCCCGGGCGCCGAGCTGGTCTTCGTCGACGAGTCCGACCAGGCCGTGGCCTCCGCCGAGGCGACCTTCCGGGCCAATCTCGGCCCGGACGCCCCGGCCGAGTTCCTCACCGCGGACGCCCTCGCGGCCGAGGCGGTCGCGGCCGGTTCGGTGGACCTCGTGCTCAACAACCCGCCGTTCCACTCCCACCAGGCCACCACCGACGCCACCGCCTGGCGGATGTTCACCGGCGCCCGCCGAGCCCTGCGTCCGGGCGGTGAACTCTGGGTGGTCGGCAATCGCCACCTGGGGTACCACCTCAAGCTCCGCCGGCTCTTCGGCAACTGCCAACTCGTCGCCGGAAATCCCAAGTTCGTCGTCCTGCGGGCCGTCCGGCGCTGACCGCGACGCCGGCGGCGGCGGGCTCCGCCGCCGGGAGGCCGCTCGCGAACTCCTTGCATGAATGTTCCGCACTGCGTATATTCATGCCACGACTAAGGAGGGAACGCCATGGCATTGCGAGTCGCCGTTGCCGGTGCGAGCGGATACGCGGGCGGTGAGGTGCTGCGCCTGCTGCTGGGCCACCCGGAGGTGGAGATCGGGGCGCTGACGGGCGGCTCGAACGCGGGCACCAGGCTCGGCGCGCTGCAGCCGCACCTGCTGCCGCTCGCCGACCGGATCCTGGAGCCCACCACCCCCGAGGTGCTGGCCGACCACGACGTGGTGTTCCTGGCGCTGCCGCACGGCCAGTCCGCCGCCGTCGCCGAGGCCCTCGGCGGAAACGTGCTGGTCGTGGACTGCGGAGCCGACTTCCGGCTCAAGGCCGCCGCCGACTGGGAGCAGTTCTACGGCTCCGCGCACGCCGGCACCTGGCCGTACGGGCTGCCCGAGCTGCCCGGTCACCGCGCCGCGCTCAAGGGCAGCAACCGCATCGCCGTCCCCGGCTGCTACCCGACCGCCGTCACGCTCGCGCTCTTCCCGGCGTACGCCGCCGGGCTCGCCGAGCCCGAGGCCGTGATCGTCGCCGCCTCCGGCACCTCCGGCGCCGGCAAGGCCGCCAAGACCAGCCTGCTCGGCAGCGAGGTCATGGGCAACGTCAGCCCCTACGGCGTCGGCGGCGGCCACCGGCACACCCCGGAGATGTCCCAGAACCTCAGCCCGGTCGCGGGCGAGCCGGTCACCGTCTCCTTCACCCCCACCCTCGTCCCGATGCCGCGCGGCATCCTCGCCACCTGCTCGGCCAAGGCCAGGCCCGGGGTGACGGCCGAGAGCCTGCGCGCCGCCTACGCCGAGGCGTTCGCCGACGAGCCGTTCGTCCACCTGCTGCCCGCCGGGCAGTGGCCGCAGACCAGCAGTGTCTACGGCTCCAACGCCGCCCTGGTCCAGGTCACCCTGGACGAGACCGCCGGGCGGATCATCGCGATCAGCGCGATCGACAACCTGGTCAAGGGCACCGCAGGCGGCGCGGTGCAGAGCATGAACATCGCCCTCGGCCTGCCCGAGGAGCTGGGCCTTCCCCTGAACGGAGTCGCACCGTGACCGACCAGCC
The DNA here is from genome assembly GCF_044753005.1 of Kitasatospora sp. NPDC088548. Classification (NCBI taxonomy): domain Bacteria; kingdom Bacillati; phylum Actinomycetota; class Actinomycetes; order Kitasatosporales; family Streptomycetaceae; genus Kitasatospora; species Kitasatospora sp. NPDC088548. The sequence goes on along the minus strand of NZ_JBIVMI010000009.1, from coordinate 59,567 downwards.
GAACCTGGGAGTGACGGCCGCCAAGGGTTTCCGCGCCGCCGGTGTCACCGCCGGTATCAAGGCCTCCGGCACCCCCGACCTCGCCCTCGTCGTCAACGACGGCCCCTCGCTCGCCGCCGCCGGCGTCTTCACCTCCAACCGGGTCAAGGCCGCGCCCGTGCTCTGGTCCGAGCAGGTCCTCAAGGGCGGCCAGGTCTCCGCCGTCGTCCTCAACTCCGGTGGGGCCAACGCGTGCACCGGCCCGCTCGGCTTCCAGGACACCCACGCCACCGCCGAGAAGGTCGCCGAGGAGCTCGAGCTCTCGGCCGGCGAGGTCGCCGTCGCCTCCACCGGCCTGATCGGCCTGCGGCTCCCGATGGACATCCTGCTGCCCGGCGTCGCCCTCGCCGCCCGGGAGCTCAGCGCGACCGGTGGCGAGGCCGCCGCGGTCGCCATCAAGACCACCGACACCGTGCACAAGACCGCCCAGGTGACGAAGGACGGCTGGACCGTCGGCGGCATGGCCAAGGGCGCCGGCATGCTCGCCCCGGGCCTCGCCACCATGCTGGTCGTCCTCACCACCGACGCCGCCCTCGACCCGGCCGCCCTGGACGCCTCGCTGCGCGCCGCGACCCGCACCACCTTCGACCGGATCGACTCCGACGGCTGCATGTCCACCAACGACACCGTGCTGCTGCTCGCCTCCGGCGCCTCCGGCACCACCCCGGACCAGGCCGCGTTCGACGAGGCCGTCCGCACCGTCTGCGCCGACCTCGCCCGCCAGCTGATCGGCGACGCCGAGGGCGCCGGCAAGGACATCCGGATCGACATCACCGGCGCCGCCACCGAGGACGAGGCCGTCGAGGTCGCCCGCACCATCAGCCGCAACAACCTGCTCAAGTGCGCCATCCACGGCGAGGACCCCAACTGGGGCCGCGTCCTGGCCGCGATCGGCACCACCGCCGCCACCTTCGACCCGGACCGGCTGGACGTCGCCATCAACGGCGTCTGGGTCTGCCGGAACGGCAGCGTGGGGGAGGACCGGGACCTCGTCGACATGGCCGGCCGCGAGGTCGTCATCACCGCGAACCTGAACGCCGGCGAGGCCGCCGCGACCGTGTGGACCAACGACCTCACCGCCGACTACGTGCACGAGAACAGCGCCTACTCCACCTGACCGGCGCGCCGTCCGACGGCCACGCCAACCGACACCGAGCCCACGAGGGACACCGGAACCGTGCAGATCGCACCCAAGGGCGAACAGGCCCGCAACAACACCGCGTTGCCCAAGGCCATAACGCTGATCGAGGCGCTGCCGTGGCTGGAGCGCTTCCACGGCAAGACCATCGTGATCAAGTTCGGCGGCAACGCCATGGTGGACGAGAGCCTCAAGGCCGCGTTCGCGCAGGACGTGGTCTTCCTGCGCTACGCCGGCCTGCACCCCGTCGTGGTGCACGGCGGCGGCCCGCAGATCAGCGCGCAGCTGAACAAGCTGGGCCTGGAGTCCTCCTTCACCAACGGCCTGCGGGTCACCACCCCCGAGACCATGGACGTGGTCCGGATGGTGCTGGCCGGCCAGGTCCAGCGCGAACTCGTCGGGCTGCTCAACAGCCACGGCCCGTTCGCGGTCGGCATGACGGGCGAGGACGCCCACACCATGACCGCCGTCAAGCGCTACGCCGTCGTCGACGGCGAGCAGGTCGACATCGGCCTGGTCGGCGAGATCGTCAACATCGAGGCCGGCGCGGTGAAGGCGCTGATCGCCGACGGCCGCATCCCGGTGATCTCCTCGATCGCCCGCGGCGCCGACGGCCACGTCTACAACATCAACGCCGACACCGCCGCCTCCGCCCTGGCGGTGGCGCTCGGTGCCGAGATGCTCGTCGTCCTCACCGACGTCGAGGGCCTGTACGCGGACTGGCCGATCTCCGACGACGTGATCAGCCAGCTCAGCGCGAGCGAGCTGGAGGGCCTGCTGCCCGAGCTGGCCAGCGGCATGCTCCCCAAGATGGAGGGCTGCCTGCGCGCCGTCCGTTCCGGCGTGGGCACCGCCCGCGTGCTGGACGGCCGGGTGCAGCACAGCCTGCTGCTGGAGATCTTCACCGACGAGGGCATCGGCACGATGGTCGTGCCGGACGACGACGAGGCGACCGTGACCGGGGGACTGGCATGACCGACAACAGCGCGCTGACCGAGCGGTGGCGGCACGCCTTCACCGACAACTACGGCACCCCCCGCATCCCGCTGGTCCGGGGCGAGGGCGCCAGGCTCTGGGACGCCGACGGCAACGTCTACACCGACCTGCTCGGCGGCATCGCGGTCAACGCCCTCGGCACCGCCCACCCGGCCGTCGTCGAGGCCGTCACCCGGCAGATCTCCACCCTCGGGCACGTCTCCAACCTCTTCATGGCCGAACCGACGATCGCACTGGCCGAGCGGCTGCTCCGGCTGGACGGCCGCGCGGGCCGGGTGTTCTTCTGCAACTCCGGCGCCGAGGCCAACGAGGCCGCCTTCAAGATCAGCCGCCGGACCGGCCGCACCCATGTCGTCGCCCTCCAGGGCGGCTTCCACGGCCGGACCATGGGCGCCCTCGCGCTCACCGGCCAGCCCGCCAAGCAGGAGCCCTTCCTCCCGCTCCCCGGCGAGGTGACCCATGTGCCGTTCGGTGACATCGAGGCCCTGCGGGCCGCCGTCACCACCGGGACCGCCGCCGTCTTCCTGGAGCCCGTCCAGGGCGAGAACGGCGCGATCCCGCTGCCCGACGGTTACCTGAAGGCGGCCCGCGAGATCACCCGCGCCACCGGCACCCTGCTGGTCCTGGACGAGATCCAGACCGGCATCGGCCGGACCGGGTACTGGTTCGCCCACCAGGCCTTCGAGGGCGTCGAGCCGGATGTCGTCACCCTCGCCAAGGCGCTCGGCGGCGGGCTGCCGATCGGCGCCGTGCTCGCCTTCGGCGAGGCCGCCGACCTGCTCACCCCGGGCCAGCACGGCACCACCTTCGGCGGTAACCCGGTGGTCGCGGCCGCCGCCCTCGCGGTGCTCGACACCATCGAGTCCGAGGGGCTGCTGGCGCACGTCCGCGCGCTCGGCGAGCGGCTGCGCCGGGGCGTCGAGGCGATCGGCGACCCGCTGGTCTCGCATGTCCGCGGCGCCGGCCTGCTGCTGGGCATCGTGCTCACCGAGCCGGTGTCCGCGAGGGTCCAGGCCGCCGCCCAGGAGGCGGGTTTCCTGGTCAACGCCGCCGTTCCGGACGCCGTCCGGCTGGCGCCCCCGCTGGTGCTCACCGAGCAGGAGGCGGACGCCTTCCTCGCCGCGCTGCCGGGCATCCTCCGGACGGTGCGCGAGAGCGCCCCGGCCGGTGCGAGCCGAGCGTAGTCCGGGAGAATAATCACATGACCGTACCCAACTCCGGCCAGTCCTCCGCCGGGCCGACGCCGCAGGTCCCGCAGACCCGCACCGCGCGCCACCGGCGGATCGTGGATCTGCTCACCCGCCAGCCCGTGCGCTCGCAGAGCCAGCTCGCCAAGCTGCTCGCCGACGACGGACTGGTGGTCACCCAGGCCACCCTCTCCCGGGACCTGGACGAGCTGGGCGCGGTCAAGATCCGCAACCGGGACGGCGCGCTCATCTACGCCGTCCCGGCCGAGGGCGGCGACCGCACGCCGCGCGCGCCGATGGGCGAGTCGGCCAGCGAGGGCCGGATGGCCCGGCTGGCCGGCGAACTCATGGTCTCCGCCACCGCCTCCGGCAACCTCGTGGTGCTGCGCACCCCGCCGGGCGCCGCGCAGTTCCTGGCCTCGGCGATCGACCAGGCCGAGGTCTTCGAGATCATCGGCACCATCGCCGGCGACGACACCGTCCTGCTGATCAGCCGCGACCCGGCCGGCGGGCAGGCCCTGGCCGACCACCTGATGCAACTCGCCCAGGCCAAGGCCCAGTAACCCCCGCTCACCGGGATGCGGCGATGGGTTTTGAATTTCATACGGTGTAGTGCATACTTATGCCTATCGCCGTAAACCTGTTCGCACAGTTGTGAAGGAGAAAGCCGTGACCGAGCGCGTCGTACTCGCCTACTCGGGCGGTCTGGACACGTCCGTCTGCATCGGCTGGATCGCCGAGGAGACGGGCGCCGAGGTCATCGCCGTCGCCGTCGACGTCGGCCAGGGCGGCGAGGACCTGGACGTCATCCGCCAGCGCGCGCTGGACTGCGGTGCCGTCGAGGCCGAGGTCGCGGACGCCCGCGACGAGTTCGCCGACGAGTACTGCCTGCCGGCCGTCAAGGCCAACGCCCTCTACCAGGGCCAGTACCCGCTGGTGTCCGCCCTCTCCCGGCCGGTCATCGTCAAGCACCTGGTCGCCGCCGCGCAGAAGCACGGTGCCACCACCGTGGCCCACGGCTGCACCGGCAAGGGCAACGACCAGGTCCGGTTCGAGGTCGGCATCAACTCCCTGGCCCCCGGCCTGAAGTGCATCGCCCCGGTCCGCGACTACGCGATGACCCGGGACAAGGCGATCGCCTTCGCCGAGGCCAAGGGCCTGCCGATCGCCACCACCAAGAAGTCCCCGTACTCGATCGACCAGAACGTCTTCGGGCGCGCCGTCGAGACCGGCTTCCTGGAGGACATCTGGAACGCCCCGATCGAGGACGTCTACGAGTACACCCAGAACCCGGCCACCCAGCGCGAGGCCGACGAGGTGGTCATCACCTTCGACGCCGGCGTCCCGGTCGCCATCGACGGCCGCAAGGTCACCGTCCTGCAGGCCATCGAGGAGCTCAACAAGCGGGCCGGTGCCCAGGGTGTCGGCCGGCTCGACATGGTCGAGGACCGGCTGGTCGGCATCAAGTCCCGGGAGATCTACGAGGCTCCCGGCGCGATCGCCCTGATCACCGCCCACCAGGCGCTGGAGAACGTCACCGTCGAGCGCGAACTCGCCCGCTACAAGCGGCAGGTGGAGCAGCGCTGGGCCGAGCTGGTCTACGACGGCCTCTGGTTCTCCCCGCTCAAGCGCGCCCTGGACGGCTTCGTCAACGAGGCCAACCAGCACGTCTCCGGTGAGATCCGGCTGGTCCTGCACGGCGGCCGGGCCGTCGTCAACGGCCGGAAGTCGGACCAGTCGCTGTACGACTTCAACCTCGCCACCTACGACACCGGTGACACCTTCGACCAGTCGATGTCCAAGGGCTTCATCGAGATCTTCGGCCTCTCCTCGAAGATCGCCGCGCGGCGCGACCTCGCCTGATCCACTCCCTCCCGGGCCCCGGCCGTCCCACCCCACGGCCGGGGCCCACCCCCGACACCCCTCAGCTTGTAAGGAGCCCGCGCGATGCCTGCCGACCAGAACGCCGCCAGTACCGGTCCTGAGCTGCGCCTCTGGGGCGCGCGCTTCGCGGACGGCCCGTCCGAGGCGCTGGCCAGGCTCTCGGCCTCGGTGCACTTCGACTGGCGGCTGGCGCCGTACGACATCGCCGGCTCCAAGGCGCACGCCCGGGTCCTGCACAAGGCCGGGCTGCTGAGCGCCGACGAGCTGGCCGGCATGCTGGAGGGGCTCGACCGGCTGCTCGCCGACGTCGAGGCGGGCACCTTCACCGGGACCGTCGCCGACGAGGACGTGCACACCGCGCTGGAGCGGGGCCTGCTGGAGCGGCTCGGCGCCGAACTCGGCGGCAAGCTCCGGGCCGGCCGCTCGCGCAACGACCAGATCGCCACGCTGTTCCGGATGTACCTGCGGGACCACGCGAAGATCATCGGCGGGCTGGTCCTCGACCTCCAGCACGCCCTGGTCGGCCTGGCCGAGGCCCACCCCGACACCGCCATGCCGGGCCGCACCCACCTCCAGCACGCCCAGCCGGTCCTCTTCGCCCACCATGTCCTCGCGCACGTGCAGGCCCTCGGCCGGGACGCCGAGCGGCTGCGCCAGTGGGACGCCCGGACCGCCGTCTCCCCGTACGGCTCCGGGGCGCTGGCCGGCTCCTCGCTCGGCCTGGACCCGGAGGCCGTCGCCGCCGACCTCGGCTTCGAGGGCGGTTCGGTCGGCAACTCCATCGACGGCACGGCCTCCCGCGACTTCGTCGCCGAGTTCGCCTTCGTGACCGCGATGATCGGGATCAACCTCTCCCGGATCGCGGAGGAGGTGATCATCTGGAACACCAAGGAGTTCGGCTTCATCACGCTGCACGACGCCTTCTCCACCGGCTCCTCGATCATGCCGCAGAAGAAGAACCCGGACATCGCCGAGCTGGCCCGGGGCAAGTCCGGCCGCCTGATCGGCAACCTGACCGGCCTGCTGGCGACGCTGAAGGCGCTGCCGCTCGCCTACAACCGGGACCTCCAGGAGGACAAGGAGCCGGTCTTCGACTCCTGCGACACCCTTGAGGTGCTGCTGCCGGCCTTCACCGGCATGATGGCCACCCTCACCGTGCACCGGGAGCGGCTGGAGGAGCTGGCCCCGGCCGGCTTCTCGCTCGCCACCGACATCGCCGAGTGGCTGGTCAAGCAGGGCGTGCCGTTCCGGGTCGCGCACGAGGTGGCCGGCGCCTGCGTCAAGGTCTGCGAGTCCCAGGGCATCGAGCTGTCCGACCTGACGGACGAGCAGTTCGCCGCGATCTCCGGGCACCTGACGCCCGAGGTGCGCTCGGTGCTCAGCGTCCACGGCGCGATCGCCTCGCGGAACGGGCGCGGCGGTACCGCCCCCTCGGCCGTCGCCGTCCAGCTGGCCGAGGTGAAGGCGGACCTCGCGCTCCAGCAGGAGTGGGTCCAGGGCTGACAGGTGAGCCAGGCGGAAGGGGCGTGACGGGCCGACCGTCACGCCCCTTCCGCGCGAGCACGCCCGCCCGACCGTGACCGCCCCCGCCCGGACCCGGTCATGCACGGTATGCGCACCAACGTTCCCTCCGTCCCCTCCGCCGAGGACGAGGTGTTCGCCGAGCTCCGGCGCCGTCTCGTCCGCGAGGCGGTGGCCGCCCTGCCCGGCCGCTGTCCCCGGCTGGTCGCGGCCCTCGCCGAGGACCCGCCGCCGACCTACCACGAGCTCTCCGTCCGCCTCGGCATGCCGCGCGGCTCCATCGGCCCCACCCGCTCCCGCTGCCTCGCCTGCCTGCGCGTGCTCCTGCACGGCGAGCGTCATGGCTGAGGCCGGCCCGTGCTCCGACACACCCAGTCACCGCGCGCCCCCCGTTCGGACGTGACCCTCGCCACGTCGGGCACCCCTCCCGCCCCCGCGCCGGCCGGCCGCCGACCTCTCCGCCGTCCGGGGCGCACCCACCACGCCGGACGTCCTCCGCCCCGGCCGGCCCCTTGGGCGCACGGCCCTCACCGCCCCTTTCGCCCGCCGCCCCCGCCCGGCCGCCCGACGTGACCCTCGCCACGTCGGGCGGCCGGAAGGTTGAGGGAAGCTGACACGCGGGTAGAGCGCTGGCGAACGTAGCTCTTGACGACGGCGCGATCACTTGGATACTGAGCGTGAGCGCGCCGTCGGCGACGTGGGCCCCACCGGGCCGTGCGGCTGGTACGTTCGTGCGCCACCCCCGGCCAGGGCGGATCCCCGGCCGGTCCATCTCCGGCAGGACATCCGGTGCGGCACCCTCACGTTCGCGCGCCGGGCACGACATTGGGGAGGCCCCAGCACATGGGCATGAGCGTGATCATCTCGGCGGCGGACGCCGAGGACGCGGAGCAGATCCTCAAGCTCCAGTACCTCGGCTACCAGAGCGAGGCCGAGTTGTACGGCGACTGGGCCATCGAGCCGTTGACGCAGACCCTGGAGAGCCTGCGCGACGAGCTGACCGAGCAGCACTTCCTGGTCGCCCGGCTCGGCGGCGAGGTGGTGGGCACGGTGCGCGGCCGGATCGGCCCCGACGGCGTCGGCCGGATAGAGCGCCTGGTCGTCCACCCGCGGATGCAGCGGCACGGCCTCGGCGGGCGCCTGCTGGAGGCGCTGGAGCGCCGCCTCGCCGAGGACGGCCGCCCGGTGACGTCCTACCGGCTGGTGACCGGCCACCGCAGTCTCGGGAACCTGCGCCTCTATGCCCGCCAGGGCTACCGGCAGACCGCCGTCGAGCAGACCGACGGCCGGATCAGCCTGGTCCACCTGGAGAAGTCCGCCGAGGCGCCGCTCGCCGCCACCGCCTGAGCCCCGCCACCCGGCCCCACCCGGTCGGCGCCGCCACCATTCGAGCCTTTCGGTGGCGGCGCCGAGCCGTATCGTCCCTGGTAGCGGCGTTTCCTGTCCGTATTGCGGACAGCGGATCCAAATAATTGGGACGAAACCGGCCCATCTGATTTACTGGCTCACATGACTGCGACGACGAAATGGACCCCCACCGGCACTCTGCCGGCAGGTGAGCGTGCCATGTGTCGTCGAATGTGTCACCGCTGAGGGCCACTGTTCCCTCCCAGCCTCCGGCTGGGAGCACCCCCCTCCTCGCGCCCCGAAGCGAGACCCCGCCCGCTCCCGTCCGTGTGAGCGCGCCCCGCCTGCCGCACCCTCTCCCTCCGCCTGCCCACCCACGGGCGGTGGTCGTCCCCGATGACTCGTAAGGGCCACGCCGTCGCGCGGCCCGGTCGCCCAGCGGCCACGATCAAGGGGTGGCAGGTCCGGATCCCCCTGGCGCAGCGCCGGCCACGCCACCGACCCGAAACCCGGTCCGGTCGCCGTCCGCCGCCCGCCCCCGACCCACGGAAGCAGCTGTGATCACCACCACGGACCTCACCAAGGTCTACCGCTCCCGCGGCCGCGAGGTGACCGCCCTTGCCGGCGTCGACCTGCACGTCCGCCCCGGCGAGGTCTACGGAGTCGTCGGCACCAGCGGTGCCGGCAAGTCCACCCTCATCCGCTGCGTCAACATGCTGGAGCGCCCCAGCTCCGGCACGGTGACCGTGGACGGCGTCGAGCTCACCGCGCTGTCCGGCGGCGAGAACCGGGCCGGCCGGGAGCTGCGCGAGGCCCGCCGCCGCATCGGCATGGTCTTCCAGCACTTCAACCTGCTCGCCTCCCGTACCGTCCAGCAGAACGTCGAACTCCCGCTGGAGATCATCGGACTGGACCGCACCGAGCGCCGCCGCAAGGCCTCCGAACTGCTCGACCTGGTCGGCCTCGCCGACAAGGCCCGCAGCTACCCCGGCCAGCTCTCCGGCGGCCAGAAGCAGCGCGTCGGCATCGCCCGCGCCCTCGCCGGCGACCCCAAGGTGCTGCTCTCCGACGAGGCCACCTCCGCGCTCGACCCCGAGACCACCCGCTCCATCCTCAAGCTGCTGCGCGACCTCAACCAGCAGCTCGGCCTCACCGTCCTGCTGATCACCCACGAGATGGACGTCATCAAGTCCGTCTGCGACTCCGCCGCCCTGATGCGCGGCGGCCGGGTGGTCGAGTCCGGCGAGCTCACCGACCTGCTCGCCAAGCCGGGCTCCGAGCTCGCCCGCGAGCTCTTCCCGCTCAGCGAGTTCGGCTCCGGCCACCCCGGCGGGACCGTCCTGGAGATCACCTTCCAGGGTGAAACCTCGGCCGAGCCCTTCGTCTCGCAGCTCGCCCGCACCTACCAGATCGACGTCAACATCCTCGGCGCCGCCGTCGAGACCATCGCCGGCCGCATGGTCGGGCGGATGCGGGTCGAACTCCCCGGCGGCCACCAGGACAACGTGGTGCCGATCGGCTACCTGCGCGAGCAGGGCCTTCAGGTGGACGTGCTCGACGTGAACGGAGCGGTGGCATGACCTGGGACCAGATGCAGGAACTGCTGTGGCCCGCCACCTGGGAGACCTTCCAGATGGTCGCCGTCTCCACCGTCGGCAGCGTGCTGTTCGGACTGCCGCTCGGCGTCCTGCTGGTGCTCACCGCCAAGGGCGGCGCGCTGGAGAGCGTCTTCCTCAACCGGGTGATCGGCACGGTCGTCAACATCGCCCGTTCGCTGCCCTTCCTGGTACTGATGGTCGCGCTGTTCTCCTTCACCAAGCTGATCGCCGGCACCTCCCTCGGCTGGCAGGCCGCCACCGTGCCGCTCACCATCGGCGCCATCCCGTTCTTCGCCCGCCTGGTCGAGACCTCGGTGCGCGAGGTGGACGGCGGCCTGGTCGAGGCCGTCCGGGCCATGGGCGGCAGCACCTGGACCATCGTCCGCAAGACGCTGATCCCGGAGGCCCTGCCCAGCCTGACCGCCTCGCTGACCACCACGGTCATCACGCTGATCAGCTACTCGGCGATGGCCGGCACCGTCGGCGGCGGCGGCCTCGGCAACCTCGCCATCACCTATGGCTACCTGCGCTTCGAGACCACCTTCATGTGGGTCATCGTCGCGGAGCTGGCGATCATCGTCACCGCCATCCAGCTGCTCGGCGACTACGCCGTCCGCCGGCTCGCCAACCGCGGCCGCGGCGGCGGCCGCACCCGGCTGCTCCGCGGCGGCGCGACCCCGGCGGCCACCCCCGACGAGGACCTCGTCGCCCCCTGACTTCCCGCCGTCCGACTCCGGACGCGGCTCCCCGTATCACGCAGAAAGGCACTTTTCGTGCGCAACGCCCTGAAGTTCACCAGCGTCCTCGCCACCGCCGGCATCGCCCTCTCGCTCGCCGCCTGCGGCAGCTCCGGCTCGTCGTCCGGGTCCTCCGACCCGAACGCGGCCCTCACCGTCGCCGCCAGCCCCACGCCGCACTCCCAGATCCTGAAGTTCGTCAAGGACAACCTGGCGGAGAAGGCGGGCCTCAAGCTCAACATCAAGGAGGTCACCGACTACGTGACCCCCAACACCGCGGTGCAGGACGGCTCGGCCGATGCCAACTACTTCCAGCACCTGCCGTACCTGGAGGACTTCAACAAGAAGCACGGCACCGACATCGTCTCCGTCGAGCCGGTGCACCTGGAGCCGCTGGGCGTGTACTCGAAGAAGGTCAAGTCCATCGGCGACATCGCCGACGGCGCCACCATCGGCCTGCCCAACGACGCCACCAACGAGGGCCGCGCGCTCAAACTGCTCGCCGACAACAAGCTGATCACGCTCAAGGAGGGCGCGGGCACCGCCGCGACCCCGGCCGACGTCACCGGCAACCCGAAGAACCTCAAGTGGAAGGAGCTGGAGGCCGCCCAGCTGCCCCGCTCCATCGGCGACCTCGACGCGGCCGTCATCAACGGCAACTACGCGATCGACGCCGGCCTGAAGCCCGCCACCGACGCGGTGGTCCTGGAGAAGGCCGAGGGCAACCCCTACGCCAACATCCTCGCCGTCAAGAAGGGCAAGGAGAACGACCCGCGGGTCAAGAAGCTCGCCGAGCTGCTCCACTCGCCCGAGGTGAAGAAGTACATCGACGACACCTTCAACGGCTCGGTCATCCCCGCCTTCTGATCCGTCGCGCACCGTTCGACCGGGCCCCCGCCACACCTCGGCGGGGGCCCGGTCGGGCAGTATGCGGGAGTGACACCCTGACAGGCCGAGTTCTGACGTACCGTCGTGCGAGCCGTGCACCGCGTGACACCCGGGTACCGGCGAGGCGTACGGTGTGTCCAGGACCCGGCGAGGAGAGACGGCATGGCAGCGAGCTTCCCCGAGACCGCCATCAGCACCGAACGGCTGCTGCTGCGCCCCCTTGCGGAGGACGACGCCCCCGGCCTGGCCGCCATGATGGCCGACGAACTCGTCCTGGCCTGGACGGACCTGCCGCACCCCTTCACCGAGGAGTACGCCGCCACGCTCGCCCGTACCCTCGCGCCCGGGCACCGGGCCGCCGGCCGCGGCATCGTCTTCGCCGTCGCCGAGCACCTCACCCAGCGCCTGGTCGGCCTGGTCGAACTGCGCAACACCGACTGGCGGCTGCGCTCCACCGAGATCACCTATGTCACCGCGCCCTGGGGCCGCGGCGAGGGCTACGCGCCGGAGGCCGTCCTCGGCGTCGCCCAGTGGCTCTTCGAGGACCGCGGTTTCCTGCGCCTGGAGATGCGCACCGCCGCCGGGAACACCGCCGCCCAGCAGGTCGCCCAGAAGATCGGCGGCATCAGCGAGGGCGTCCTGCGCAGCGCCTGGATAGTGCGCGGCGACGGGCTCCGGGCCGGAGGGGAGAGCCGCAGCGACCTCATCCTGTGGAGCCTGCTCCCCGAGGACATGGAGACCGAGCCCGCCGACGCCACGGTCTGGCCCGGCGACCACCACTACGTGCTCCGCGACTGACCGCCCCGTCCACCGGACGCGACCGGTGGCGGACATGTGTACGAGATGTCGGCGCCGAGGGGATCACACCCGGTAGCCTCTGCTCCGGCGCCGTACACGGGCGCGGGATGTCGGCGTACCAAGGCGAGGGAGAACAGCCGCAGATGGCTGACCGGATCACGGTCATCGGGTGGGACGGCACACCGCTGACCGAGGCCGCCGGCGCGGCCCTCGCCGCGGCGACCCTGGTGGCCGGCGCACCCTACCAACTCAACGCCCTCCCGGTGCCACCCGCCGCCGAACGGCTGGCCCTCGGCAGCGTCCAGCTGGCCGCCCGCAGGATCGCCGAGCACCGCGGCGCCGCCGTCGTCGTCGCCGAGGGCGACCCGGGCTTCTTCGGCGTCGTCCGCACCCTGCGCCGGCCCGAGTACGGCCTCGAACTCGAAGTGCTGCCCGCCGTCTCCTCGGTGGCCGTCGCCTTCGCCCGGGCCGGCATGCCCTGGGAGGACGCCCAGGTGGTCAGCGCCCACGGCGGACGACTGCGCCGCGCCGCCAACATCTGCCGGGCCAACCCGAAGGTGGCGGTCCTCACCGCCCCGGGCGCCGGGCCCAGCGAACTCGCGCTGATGCTGCGTGGGGTGCACCGGACCTTCGTCGTCTGCGAGGCCCTCGGCACCCCCGACGAGGACGTCACGGTGCTCACCTCGGACCGGGTCGCGGACCACATCTGGCGCGACCCGAACGTGGTACTGGTCATCGGCGGCCACAGTGGCGGCCCGCAGTCGGGCGCGCCCGGTGAGGCGGCCGGCTGGCTGGCCGGGCGTCCGGTCGGCTTCCCCGGCGCGGACCGCGGCTGGGCACTCCCCGGCGATGCCTACGCGGGCGCCGGGCGTGCGGAGGACGAGCCCGGCGCGTCGGAGGCGCTCCCCGCGCAGGTGCGTGCGCTGGTGCTGGCCCGGCTGGGCGCGCGCCCCGGCGACCTGGTCTGGTCCGTGGGCGCGGGCAGCGGAGCCCTCGCCGTCGAGGCCGCCCGCTTCGGCGCGGCGGTGGTCGCGGTCGAGTCCGACCGTTCGGCCTGCGCCCGGCTGGCCGTCAACGCCCGCCGCTACGGCGTCGAGGTGGAGACCGTCCACGGCCGTGGCCCCGAGGTGCTCGGCGGTCTGCCGGAGCCGGACGCGGCGGTCGTCGAATCCGGCGGTTCCGAGGTGGTGCGCGCCGTCCTGGCCCGCCGGCCCGAGCGGTTCGTCGCGGTGGCCCGCACGCTCGCGGAGGCGGAGGAGATCCGCCGGGCCATCGCCGAGGCCGGCTACCGGGCGGACGGCGCGCTGCTCCAGTCCACGCCCCTGCGGACGGACGGGAGCGGTGGCGGGCTGCGGTTCGGGGCGGGGGAGCCGGGCGTGCTCCTGCTCTGGGGTGAGCAGATCGTGTGAAGGCGAAGTGCCGCCGCCCGTGGTCCCGAAGGCGCCCGGCGGTGATCCAGGTCGCATCCGGACACCGATTCGAGAGGTGACACCGCCGGGCCGGTAGTGTGGCGTCCTGGGCGGCTGTGGCGGCCGGTGACCTGCCCGATCCGGTCGGTTTGTCGCCTTTTTGACGTGGTGCAACCCGGTGTGGCTCGGAGTGTGGGCAATTCGACGGGCCGCGTGCCGGACCGGGAGAATGCCGTAGGGTCCGGTGCGGACGTGCCGGTTGCCCCGGGTTGTCGTTGTTTCAGATGGCGCGCCGCTCCTCGTGGGTGGTGCGTGGGCCGGGGTGCCGCAGCGCGCCGGAAGTAGGACTTCGGCCGCAGCGCCTCGGCGCGGCGGCCGTGTGTGGTTGAGGGGCGGGTCGGTGCAGGCCCGGCCCGTGCGGATGGGCGCTGCGGTCGGTGATCGCGTCGCCAAGGGCGCGGCAGCGGCCTGGAAGGAGCTTTGACATGACCGATGGCGGCCACGTCCCGAACGAGGGACTGCCGGAGCACCTGCTCGCCGGGCCCGCCCCGCTCGGCGGCCCGGAGGGCGTCGCGGTACCCGTCGCACCCGTCCAGGGCGTCGCGATGGACGGCGGTGCGGTCCCGAACCCCGCGGTGCCGGGGGCGGGCGGGATCCCGCCGCAGGGCGTCCACGGGCAGGGGCTGCCGCAGGGCGTGCCCGGCCACGGCACTCCGGCCGTCGGTGTGCCCGGCGAGGGCTGGGCCGTCGACCCGGGTGCCCCGCGCCCGGCCTTCCACTTCCTCGACCAGCCCGACCAGCCGGACCCGCTCGACGACGAGGACGATGTGCTGCTGATGCCCGGTCCGCAGGGCTCCTGGGGCGAGCCGCCCGTCCCCGCCGACCAGCTGGCGTACGGCGCCGAGGAGCAGACCGGGGCCGCCGTGCCCGGCACTCCGGTCGAGCCGTCCTGGCCGCCGCTGGACCCGCCGCTGCTGGGCGCCGCCGACCCGGCCGCCCTGCACGCGCAGGCCCAGTCGTACGTCCAGGCGCAGCCCCAGACACAGACGCAGGGACAGCCCCAGGGACAGCCGGTCCAGGCACAGGGTCAGCCGCATGGCCAGCCGCCGGTCCAGGCGCAGGGACCGGAGCCGCTGACGGTGGCTCAGGCGCCGCGACGCCCGCTGCACGCCGGCCCGCCGATCCCGGACCCGTCGCTGATGACCGGCCACGTCCCGGTCCGCTCGCTCGCCGACCGCGGCCCCTCGCAGGGGGCGACGCCCGCGCACGGCATTCCCGTCGTGGTCGGCCCGCAGCCGGAGCCGCAGGCCGCGGTGCCCGCTCAGGGCTTCGCGCCGCAGGCCGCGCCGGCCGGGTCGGCGCAGCCGGGTGTGCCGGTTCAGAACGTCCAGCAGGTGCCGGAGGCCGAGCCCGCCGCCCCGGTGGCCCCGCAGGCCGCCGTCGCCGCCCCGGTGGCGGACGCCACCGCGCAGCCCGTCGCCGAGCCGACCGCCGAACCGGTCACCGAGCCGGTCACCGAGGCCCCCGCCGTCGCGCAGGACACCGCCGAGGCCCCCGCCGCCGAGCAGGTCCCCGCGCCCGGTGCCGCCGAGGCCGGGGCCGCGACCGTGCCCGCCGAGCAGGCCGTCCCCGCCGTGGCCGCCGAGGAGCAGCCCGCCCCGGCCGGCCAGCCCCGCCGCATCTCCGCCTTCCTCGCCGCCCCCACCCCGCACGGCCTCCCGCAGGTCGAGGCGGTCGAGCCCGCTCCGGTGGTCGCGGAGACGGCCGCCCAGCAGCCCGCCCCCATAGCGGTCGCCGAGCAGGGTGACGCACCGGCCGCCGAGGTGGCACACCCTGCCGAGGTGGCACAACACGCCACGTCGGCGCAGGCTGCCACGGAGCCGGAGCAGGCCGCCCCGGCGGACACCGCCACCGAGGCACAGCCTGCCGCCCCGGCCCCCGAGGCGGTCGAGGCCGGCGAGACCGTCGAGACCACGGAGACGGCGGTCGCCGCCGAGACCCAGCAGGCCGCCGAGACCGCCGCCGGCACTGGTGAGATGCCCTCCGGGCAGGCCGTCGTGGCCCCGTCGGCCGAGCAGCCGCAGGAGGCCACCCCGGTCGAGGCCGGACCCGCCGAGCCGGCCACCGCCGAGGTCCCCTCGGCCGCCGAGCCCGCCGTGACCGAGCCCGCCGCCGAAACCGAGGCCGAGGCCGTGGCGGAGGCCGAGCCCGCCGTCGCGCAGGACGCCGCCGAGGAGCCCGTCGCCGAGACGGCCCCCGAGGCCGGGCCCCAGCCCGAGGCCGGCCCTGGGGCCGAGCCCGCCGCCGCACCGGACACCGCCGCCGCGCAGGACGCCACCGAGGACCCCGCCCCCGGGCAGGACCCCGCACCCGACCCGGTCGCCGAGCCCGCCGCGGAGGAGCCCGCCGCGGAGGAGCCCGTCACCGCCGAGCCCGTCGCCGAGGAGCCCGCTCCCGAGGAGCCCGCCGAGCCCCGCGGCCCGGCCGCCCCCGGCTACGACGAGGCCGGCCGCGAGGCCGTCCACCAGGTCATCCGCGAGCGCCGCGACGTCCGCAACGGCTTCCGCCCCGACCCGATCCCGCACGAGGTGCTGATCCGGGTCCTGGAGGCCGCCCACACCGCGCCCAGCGTCGGCTACTCCCAGCCGTGGGACTTCGTGGTGATCCGCTCGGCCAAGACCCGCCGCAAGATGCACGAACTGGCCGAGCGCCAGCGCGAGGCGTACGCGGACTCGCTCCCCAAGGGCCGGGCCAAGCAGTTCAAGGAAATCAAGATCGAGGCCATCCTCGAAACGCCCGTCAACATCGTGGTCACCGCCGACCGCACCCGCGGCGGCCGCCACACCCTGGGCCGGCACACCCAGCCCCAGATGGCGCCGTACTCGGCCGCCCTCGCGGTCGAGAACCTCTGGCTGGCCGCCCGGGCCGAGGGCCTCGGCGTCGGCTGGGTGAGCTTCTTCGACGAGGACGAGATGGTCCGGGAGCTCGGCCTGCCCGAGCACCTGGAGGTCGTCGCCTACCTCTGCGTCGGCTACGTCGACGCCTTCCCGGACGAGCCCGAGCTCCAGCAGCAGGGCTGGGCCAGGAAGCGCCCGCTGTCCTGGGTCGTCCACGAGGAGCAGTACGGCAACCGCGCGCTGCCGGGCGAGGAGCCGCACGGCCTGCTGTCCGAGACCCTGCGGGGCATCCGCCCGCTGGACGCCAAGGCGCTCGGCGAGTCCTGGGACCGCCAGAAGCGGATGACCAAGCCGGCCGGTTCCCTCGGCATGCTGGAGATCATCTCCGCGCAGCTGAGCGGCCTCTCCCGCAAGTGCCCGCCGCCGGTCCCCGAGCCCGCCTGCGTGGCGATCTTCGCGGGTGACCACGGCGTCCACGCCCAGGGCGTCAGCCCCTGGCCGCAGGAGGTCACCGTCCAGATGGTCGGCAACTTCCTGGCCGGGGGAGCGGTGATCAACTCCTTCGCCAAGCAGATCGGCACCGAGGTCTGCGTGGTGGACGTCGGCGTTGCCGCCGAGCTGCCGGACGCCGTCCAGCAGGGCCGTACCACCGGCCTGCTGCCGCGCAAGGTCAGGCCCGGCACCGACGACATGACCCAGGGTCCGGCGATGAGCCGCGAGGAGGCCCTCAAGGCCATCGAGGTCGGCATCGAGACCGCCCGCGACCTGGTCGCCGCCGGGAACAAGGCGCTGGTCACCGGCGACATGGGCATCGCCAACACCACCGCCTCCGCCGCCCTGATCTCGGTCTTCACCGGCCTGGACCCGGCCGAGGTCACCGGCCGCGGCACCGGCATCGACGACGAGACGCACGCCCGCAAGGTCGAGGTCGTCCGCGCCGCGCTCGCCCTGCACGAGCCCGACCCGGCGGACCCGATCGGTGTCCTCGCCGCCGTCGGCGGCCTGGAGCACGCGGCCATCGCGGGCTTCCTGCTCGGCGCCGCCTCGCTGCGCACCCCGGTCGTCCTGGACGGCGTCATCGCCGGCTCGGCCGCGCTCGTCGCCAAGGCGATCGCCCCCGAGGTGCTCGCCGCCTGCATCGCCGGCCACCGCTCCGCCGAGCCCGGCCACCAGGCCGCGCTGGCCAAGCTCGGTCTGCGCCCGCTGATCGACCTCGACCTGCGGCTCGGTGAGGGCACCGGCGCCCTGCTGGCCCTGCCGCTGGTGCAGAGCGCGGCCCGGGCGATGCACGATGTAGCCACCTTCGACTCCGCCGGGGTCACCGAGAAGGCCTGACGCCGCCCGCACCGCCGCGCGTACCGGCGCACCCCCGGGCCGGTACGCGCGGCGGTGCCGTCGTACCCCCACCTGTCCGTCCCCGATCCAGGAGTTCCGCCGATGACCGCGCCCAACCCGCACCCGAGCACCGAGGGACGCACCCCGTACCCGGTCGGCCTGCTGCTCGCCGGCCGCCGCGTGGTCGTGGTCGGCGGCGGCCAGGTCGCTCAGCGGCGGTTGCCGGCGCTGATCGCCACGGGCGCGGAGCTGCACCTGGTGTCGCCGACCACCACGCCGGCCGTCCAGGCCATGGCCGACGCCGGTGAGCTGACCTGGCACGCCCGCCCGTACCAGGACGGCGATCTCGCCGACACCTGGTACGCGCTGGTCGCCACCGCCGACCCGGCCGTCAACGCCGCGGTCAGCGCCGAGGCCGAGCGCGAGCGGGTGTTCTGCGCCCGCAGCGACGACGCGTCGGCCGCCACCGCCTGGACCCCGGCCAGCGGCCGCGACGCGGGCGTCACCGTCGCCGTCCTCACCGGGGACCCGCGGCACTCCGCGGCCCTGCGCGACTCGATCGTGGACGGCCTGCGGGACGGCTCGCTGGCCGCCCGCCGGTTCCGCTCGCACGGCGCTGGGGGTACCTCCAGGCCGTCAGGCCGGGGGAGCGTCGCCCTGGTCGGCGGCGGCCCGGGCGACCCCGATCTGATCACCGTGCGCGGCCGCCGCCTGCTGGCCGCCGCGGACGTGGTGGTCACCGACCGCCTCGCCCCGCGCGAGCTGCTGGCCGAGCTGCCGGAGCACGTCGAGGTGATCGACGCGTCCAAGATCCCGTACGGGCGGTTCATGGCCCAGGAGGCGATCAACCGGACGCTCGTCGAGCACGCCAAGGCGGGCAAGTTCGTGGTCCGGCTCAAGGGCGGCGACCCGTACGTGTTCGGGCGCGGCGGCGAGGAGCTGCTCGCCTGCGCCGAGGCCGGGCTGCCGGTCACCGTCGTCCCGGGGATCTCCAGCTCGATCAGTGTCCCGGCGGCCGTCGGCGTGCCGGTCACCCACCGCGGCATGACGCACGAGTTCACGGTGATGTCGGGCCACGTCGGTCCCTCCGACCCGCGCTCGCTGGTCAACTGGGAGGCCGCCGCGCGGATGAGCGGCACCCTGGTGCTGCTGATGGCGGTGGACAAGATCGGCGAGATCGCCGCCCGGCTGGTCGAGTGCGGCCGCCCCGCCGACACTCCGGTCGCCGTCGTCCAGGAGGGCACCACGGCCGCGCAGCGCCGCGTGGACGCGACCCTCGGCACCGTCGCCGCCACCGTCGAGGCCGAGCGGATCAAGCCCCCCGCCGTGATCGTCGTCGGCGACGTCGTCAACGTGCTGGCCCCCGGCCTGCGTCTCTGACACCGGCACGGCGCGTCGGGCGAACACCCCGTCCGCCCGGCGCACCGCCTACTCCAGCGGCTGCTCCGTCCAGATCACCTTCCCCGTCCCCGTGTACCGGGTGCCCCAGCGGTCGGCGAACTGGGCGACCAGGAAGAGCCCGCGCCCGCCCTCGTCCGTGGTGGCCGCGTACTTCAGATGCGGCGAGGTGTTGCTGGTGTCGGACACCTCGCAGATCAGCGCCCGGTCGCGGAGCAGGCGTACCCGGATCGGCCCGGTCCCGTAGCGGATCGCGTTGGTCACCAGCTCGCTCAGGATCAGCTCGGTGACGAACGCCGCCTCCTCCAGCCCCCACCCGGTCAGCCGCTCCGCGACCGCCGCCCGGACCTCGCCCACCGCGGCCGGGTCGGACGGCACCTCCCACTCCGCGACCTGGTCGGGCGCCAGCACCCTGGTCCGTGCCACCAGCAGCGCGATGTCGTCCTGCGGATGCGCCGGCAGCATCGTCTGCAGCACGTCCGCGCAGGTCTGCTCCGGCGTCCGGTCCGGCCCGCTCAGCGCCGTCCGGAGCAGCTCCAGCCCGACGTCGATGTCCCGCTCGCGGTCCTCGACCAGCCCGTCGGTGTAGAGCACCAGCCGGCTGCCCTCCGCCACCTCCAGCTGGGTGGTCTCGAACGGCATCGACGCCAGCCCGAGCGGCGGCCCGGTCGACAGCTCGGGGAAGTCCACCCGCCCGTCCGGGCCGACCAGCGCCGGCGGCAGATGCCCCGCGCTGGCCAGCGTGCACCGCCGCGACACCGGATCGTAGATCGCGTACAGGCAGGTCGCGCCGGTCACCGCCGCCCCGGTCCCCGACTCCTCCTGGTCGATCCGGTTCACCAGGTCGTCCAGGTGCCCCAGCAGCTCGTCCGGCGGCAGGTCCAGCGTCGAGAAGTTGTGGATCGCCGTCCGCAGCCGGCCCATCGTCGCCGCCGCGTGCAGCCCGTGCCCCACCACGTCCCCGACCACCAGCGCCACCCGGGCCCCCGGCAGCGGGATCACGTCGAACCAGTCCCCGCCCACCCCCGCCTGCGCCGGCAGATACCGGTGCGCGATCTCCAGCGCGTTCTGGTCCGGCAGGGTGCGCGGCAGCAGACTGTGCTGCAGGGTCACGGCCATCGCGTGTTCCCGGGTGTACCTGCGTGCGTTGTCGATACAGACCGCCGCGTGCGCGACCAGCTCCTCGGCCAGCGCCAGATCGTCCTCCTCGAACGGCTCCGTGCGGTCCGCCCGCCAGAACCGCGCCACCCCCAGCAGAGCCCCGCGCGCCCGCAGCGGCACCCGGACCAGCGAGTGCACCCCGTACGCCAGCACCTGCGCGGACCGCTCCGGATCCTGCTCCCGCCACTCGTGCGCGTCCGCCAGCCGCGGCTCCACCCCCGGCAGCCCGCTGTTCAGCGCTCCCGCCAGTGGTGCCGACGGCACCACGTTCAGCGCCGTGCCCACCGGATAGAACGGCGCGTCGTCCCGGACGCCGCTCAGCGCCGCCCGGCGCATCCGCCCCAGCGCCGGCCCCGGCGGCGGCTCCTCGCCCTCCAGCACCTGCTCGGCGAGGTCCACCGTGACGAAGTCCGCGAACCGCGGCACCGCCACCTGCGCCAGCTCCTCCGCCGTCCGCGTCACATCCAGCGAACTGCCCACCGCCACCCCGGCGTCGTACAGCAGCCGCAGCCGCTGCTGCGCCACGTCGGCCCGCCCGGAGAGCGCCAGCAGCTCGGTCGAGTCGCGCAGCGTGGCGACGCAGCCGGGCGGGCCGCCGTCGCGGTCGGTCAGCCGGATGTTCACCGCCAGCAGCCGCTCACCGGCCAGCACCACCTCGTCGCTGACCGGCCGGTTCGCGGTCAGCAGCTCCTCGGGTGCCCGGTCCAGCCCCAGCTCGGTCACCGGCCGGCCCTCGGCGTCCGGCGGCAGGTCCAGCAGCCTGCGCGCCTCGTCGTTGCAGAGCAGCAGCCGGCCGTCACCGCCGACGATCAGCACGCCCTCGCGCACCGCGTGCAGCACCGCCGCGTGGTGCTCGTACATCCGGGTCATCTCGGCCGGACCGAGCCCGTGCGTCTGCCGCCGCAGCCGCCGGCTGATCAGCGCCGTCCCGCAGGTGGCCAGCCCGACCGTGACCACAGCGGCCGCCAGCACCAGCGGCAGCTGCCGCTCGCTCGCGCTGCTCACGCTGGCGATCGTGATCCCGGCGGACACCAGCCCGACCACCGTGTGGTTCTGCCCGTAGACCGGTACCACCGCCTGGATCAGCGGTCCGAGCGAGTCGTTGACCTTCTCGGTGACCACCTGCCCGTGCACCGCGGGCTCGAAGGTGCCGTTGAACATCCCGCCGATCAGGTTCGGGTTCGGGTGCGTGTAGCGGACGCCGGAGAGGTTCAGCACGACGATGAAGGACACGTCGGAGGCCGTCCGGGCGGCCTCCGCCGACGGTTGCAGGACGGCCGTGGGATCGGGGCCGACCAGCGCGGCGGCCACGCCGGGGGAGTTGGCGAAGGTCTGGGCCACCGCCACCGACCGGTTGCGGGCCTCGTCCGTGGCGTTGTTGCGCGACTGCACGACCAGCGCCAGCGCCGCGGCGATCACCAGCAGCACCACCACGAACACCTGGAGCGCGAACACCTGCCTGGCCAGCGACCGACGCTTCGGTGAGCGCGAACGGGCCGCCGACGGCTGTGCTGGCCGACCGTGTGGGCCCCCACCGGCGGAGCCGGTGGCACCGGCGGAACGGGAGGATACGGCGGAACCGGAAGTGCCAGAGGCCGACGGAGCCCATGATCGACCCGGAAATCGGGCCATACGCCATCCTCGCACTCCCGCCGCCGTCGGGCCAAGGCCAGCCGGTCCGGCCGTACGCCCGTTTGGTCTTCTCCTCCCGGGCTTGGCAAGATCGCAGGGTGTCCGAACCCAGCACCGTCACCGACCCTGCCGACCCGCGCCTCGGCGACTACACCGGCCTGACCGACGTCGAACTGCGCCGCCGACGCGAACCCGCCGAAGGCCTGTTCATCGCCGAGGGCGAGAAGGTCATCCGCCGGGCCCTCGCCGCCGGCTACCGGATGCGGTCGATGCTGCTCACGGCCAAGTGGCTGGACGTGATGGCGGACGTCATCGCCGAGGCCGACGCCCCCGTCCACGTCGTCGAACCCGCCCTGGCCGAGGCCGTCACCGGTTACCACGTCCACCGCGGGGCGCTCGCCTCGATGGAACGGAAGCCGCTGCCGGACGCCGCCGCGCTGCTGGCCGGTGCCCGCCGGGTGGCCGTCCTGGAGGGGCTGGTCGACCACACCAACCTGGGCGCGATCTTCCGCAGCGCCGCCGCGCTCGGCATGGACGCCGTCCTGCTCTCGCCCGACTGCGCCGACCCGCTCTACCGGCGCGCGGTCAAGGTCTCCATGGGTGCGGTCTTCGCCGTCCCCTACGCCCGGCTGGAGCCCTGGCCGGCCGCCCTGGGGACGGTCCGTGCCGCCGGCTTCGACCTGCTGGCCCTCACCCCCGCCGACACCGCCGTCGACCTCGCCGCCCTGGCCCCGCACCGCCTCGCCAAGGCCGCCCTGCTGCTCGGTGCCGAAGGGGACGGACTCACCCCGCAGGCCCTCGCCGCGGCCGACCGTCCGGTCCGCATCCCGATGTCCCACGGCATCGACTCGCTCAATGTGGGCGCCGCCGCGGCCGTGGCCTTCTACGCCGTCACCGCCGCCTCCTGAACCGGGCGGCGCCCCCGTCCGTGCCGTCAGCCCGTCGGAGAGGTCGGCGGCGCGGGGGCCGCGGCGGGCGGCGCGACCGAGCTGAGGCCGGTGCCGCCGGAAGCGCCCGCGCCGGGCCAGGACTCCTCGATGGTGCCGTCGCCCCGGACGGTGTACCGGGTGGACGTGACCGCACCGGTCTGGGTGACCCGCTCCTCGCGGACCAGCGCACCGTTGTCGAGCCGCCAGGTCGCCGTCGACTGCGGATCCGCGGCCGAGGAACGGGAGGCAAGCGGGACGGGCGTGTCCCCGTTGAAGGAGAACAGCTGGACCAGGTCCACCGGCACCGAGCCCTCCGCCCGGCGCAGCACCACCAGCGTCGCCGGCGCGCCCTTGTACCGGGCCGGCAGTACGGCGCTCAGCACGACCTGCGGCCCCGTCGTCCCCACCGAGCGGCCGTCACGCAGCGCGATCCCGGGGCCGCCCGCCGGATCGGGGTAGCCGCGGTTCGGCCAGTCCACCACCGGTCCCGCGCCCTGCGCGGGCCCCAGCGCACCCTCACCCGTCGCGCCGCCGTGCGCCGCCGCCGCGAACGGCGTCGCGCCGTCCGCCGACAGCCCGGCCGCCGAAGGCGTCACCGGAGCGCCCGGCGGCTGGACCGGCGCGGTGCTCACCGTCCGGCCGCCCGCCGGGCCGAGGCCCCGGTTGCTCCGGTTCTCGCAGCCCTGCGCCGCCGCGATGGCCAGCGCCACCCCCACCGTCACGGTGACGAACACCACCAGCCGCTGGCGCAGCAGCCGCTGCCGCGACGTGGCGGGCCGTCCGCCGGGCACGGGCGTGTGCTGCCGGTCCCCGGACCGCCCGCGTGGCCGGTCGGGCCGCTGCTCCCGCTCGCGTTCCCGGGCGGCCGCGGGGCCGGGGCCGCCGGGCCCTGCGGGGCGGACGGGCGGCGGGGTCTGCTGGCGTTCGCGCATCGGCCGGGTGGTCTGGAGCGATTCGGGCCGGGGCAGCGGCGCGGTGGCCTGCTGCCCCTGCGGGTGCCGCTGCGGCCCGGCCGGATGGGCCGCGGGCTGGCCGACCGGGCGGCCGACGGCCCCTGCCCGGGCCCGCGCGGCGGCAGGGTCCGGCGAGCGCCCGGGCGCGGGCACACCGCGCGGTGGGGCGGCGGGGGGCGCCGGTACGGTGGCCCCGGCGGGAGCCGCGGGCCCCGGCCGGGCCCCGGGCCGCCCGGCGGGGCGCGCGGGACCTCCCGAGGCCGTGCCACCCACGGTCGTGCCGCGCGCCGCCAGTTCGCTCAGCCGCTCGTGCAGGGCCGCCGCGCCCGGCCGCTCGGCGGGCTCCTTCGCCAGACACGCCCCGATCAGGGGCGCCAGCGGCGGCGGTACGGCCGACAGGTCCGGCTCCTCGTGCACGACCCGGTACAGCATCACCTCGGAGGAGGCCCCCGAGCCGAACGGGGTGTCCCCGGTGAGCGCGTACGCCAGCGTCGCCCCGAACGCGAAGACGTCCGTGGCGGGTGTCACGGCGGCGCCGCGGACCTGCTCGGGCGCGAGGAAGCCGGGGGAGCCGACCGCCGTGCCGACGTGGGTGAGCGTGCTGGCGCCGCGCGACCAGGCGATGCCGAAGTCGATGATCCGCGGCCCCCGGGGCGAGAGCAGGATGTTGGACGGTTTGAGATCCCGGTGCACCACCCCGGCCTCGTGCACCTTGACCAGCCCGTCGGCCAGGGCGGCCCCGATCCTGGCCGCCTCCGGCCAGCTCAGCGGCCCCTCGTCGCCGACCCGCTTGTACAGCGAGGGGCCGGGGACGTAGGCGGTGGCCAGCCAGGGGCGGTCCGCCTCGATGTCCGAGCCCACCACCCGCGCCGTACAGCCGCCCCGGATCTTGGAGGCGGCGGAGATCTCGCGGGCGAAGCGGGTCCGGAACTCCAGGTCCTCGGCCAGCTCGGCCCGGATGAGCTTGAGGGCGACCCGCTGGCCGCGGCGGTCGGAGCCGAGGTAGACCACGCCCATCCCGCCGGCTCCCAGCCGTCGGTGCAGGCGGTACGGCCCGACGATGCGGGGGTCCTCACGCCTCAGCCGCATCATCGCCATCTTCGTTCCCCGTCAGCCCGTGGATGAGGCCCCGTCGGTTGGGGCATCGTCAGTTCCTGTCTGGCACAGCTTACGGACTGCCCGTTGCGGTGTGCTGATACGCAACACCTCAACCCTCGGTGCGATTGTCCGATCTAGCACTGACATCAAGGTCACCAGACCTGCGGAGCGCTTCTCGGGGTCGCCTCTCAGGGTTCCCCCGGGGGTGCGGTCGAGCCCGTCTCCCCCTGCGGTAGTAGTCCCGGAGGACGCGCGTCATCCTCCGGGATGCCCGGCGAACAGTACGACGGCATGACGACCTACCACCCCCTCGCGCCATAGCGTTGTCCTCAGCGGTGGACGGGGCACTCGTCCCCCGAGGTAAGCCGTCCACCGCGCCAACATCGACCGACCGGTACAGCAGAGCACGAATCAGGAGTGAGGGCATGGCAGCGCAGCTCACGGGATCCCCCCGCCGCCGGCGACCGGCCTTCACCCAGCGCTCCGCCGACCAGACCAGGCACCCGGCGGTCGCCCTGGCCATGGCCCTGCCCTGCGCCGTCCTGCTGGTCGCGCTCTTCGGCGGCTGGGAGCAGATGGCGAACCAGGCCCAGGCCGTCGCCGAGCTGATCGGTCACTGACCGATCGGTCACTGAGACCGGCCGGCTGCCACAGCCGGCCACTGAACGGGCACCGATCCCCTGGGGACGGGGAGCGGTGCCGCCGGGGAGGCCGTGCCCGCGATGACCGCGGACGGGCGATAGCGGTGCGTAGAGCACCCCGGCAGGCGGAGATGCCGCGTACGGACGTCGGTGAGGTCGACCGTACGCGGCTCTTCTGCATGCCCGGAACCCCCGGATGCCCTGGGGCGCCTGAGCCGAGGCCCCGGGCCCTGAAGGGAACGACAAAAGGCCGGGGCCGTGATCCTCACGGATCACGGCCCCGGCCGTTACTGTGCGCGATACTGGGATTGAACCAGTGACCCCTACCGTGTCAAGGTAGTGCTCTCCCGCTGAGCTAATCGCGCCTGGTGTGGCGGTCCTGCAGCAGACCCCGAAGGATCCGACGTGCGCGATACTGGGATTGAACCAGTGACCCCTACCGTGTCAAGGTAGTGCTCTCCCGCTGAGCTAATCGCGCCTGGTGTGGCGGTCCTGCAGCAGA
>NZ_JBIVMI010000009.1:20625-33382 GCF_044753005.1 Kitasatospora sp. NPDC088548 | reverse complement strand
AGACCCCGAAGGGCCCGACGTGCGCGATACTGGGATTGAACCAGTGACCCCTACCGTGTCAAGGTAGTGCTCTCCCGCTGAGCTAATCGCGCGGGGAGGTTCTTCCGGCAGAGCCGGTCGATCCTCTTGGAGGTGGAGACGGGATTTGAACCCGTGTAGACGGCTTTGCAGGCCGTTGCCTCGCCTCTCGGCCACTCCACCAGGCAACACTCGAAGAACGATCTTACACTGTTCTCCATCGAGCGGACGACGAGATTCGAACTCGCGACCCTCACCTTGGCAAGGTGATGCTCTACCAACTGAGCCACGTCCGCCTGTCTCCCGGGATCTTCACCGCTTTTCTTCGGCTGCGCTCCCTGGCGACGTGTTGAACTCTAGCGGATTCCCGGGCCAGCTAAAAATCCGTTCCCGCAGCGTGCCGAGGGGGTGTCCCTCGAGTGCCGTTCCGTCAGCCGCTCCGGAGGGCCGTCGCGCCCCGTCGGCGGCGAAGCCGGACGATCATCCGCAGGCCATCCGTCGCACACCCGCGCGATGCCCGCGCCTGCTCACGACCCCGGCGCGCACCCCCGACCTACACTTCAGGCACCGCAGCCCCGCCACCCGTGCAGGAGAACCGTGTCCGGCCCCATCGCCCCCCTCACCCCGCTCGCCCGTTTCGGGGGCCGCCTCGCCACCGGGCTGCGCGACGTCACCTCGGATCCGGCCGCGCTGGACTCCACCGGCTACTGGGCCGTCGCCCACGACTTCGAGGGCCGGCTCACCTGCGCCCGCTTCGACGACGTCCGCCCCGCCCCCGCGCCCCCGGCCGTCGCCGGCTGGCTCGGCCCGGCCGCCGGCACCTGGCACAGCTCCCTCGACCGCGCCGCCTACACCGCGGGGGTCCGCCGGATCCGCGAGCACATCGCCGCCGGCGAGGTCTACCAGGCCAACCTCTGCCGCGTCCTCTCCGCGCCACTGCCCGACCCGGCCCGCTCCGACGTCGACGCCCTGACAGGTCTGCTCGCCCACGGCAACCCGGCCCCCTATGCCGGAACGATCCGGCTCCCGCAGCACGGCGTCGAGATCGCCACCGCCTCACCCGAGCTCTATCTGCGCCGCGACGGCCATACCGTCTCCTCCGGCCCGATCAAGGGCACCGGCCGCACCGAGGACGACCTGCTGGAGAAGGACCACGCCGAGAACGTGATGATCGTCGACCTGGTCCGCAACGACCTCGGCCGGGTCTGCCGGACCGGCACCGTCACCGTCCCCGATCTCTGCGCCGTCGAGAAGCACCCCGGCCTGGTCCACCTGGTCTCCACCGTTCAGGGCACCCTGCGCGCCGACGCGGGCTGGCCCGCCCTCCTCGACGCCACCTTCCCGCCCGGCTCCGTCACCGGCGCGCCCAAGTCCAGCGCGCTCCGGATCATCGACGCCCTGGAGACCGCCCCGCGCGGCCCCTACTGCGGGGCCGTCGGCTGGGTGGACGCGGACCGGGGCGAAGCCGAACTCGCGGTCGGCATCCGCACCTTCTGGATCGACCGCACCGACCCCGGCACCCCCCTCCTGCGCTTCGGCACCGGCGCCGGCATCACCTGGGGCTCCGACCCCGAGCGCGAGTGGGCGGAAACCGAACTGAAGGCCGCCCGCCTGGTCGCGATAGCGTCGGGCACCGAAACCGACTGAAGCGGGACGAACGCCAGGAGCCGAACGGGAACCCCCGGCCCCGGCACCGCGCTCCGCACAAGCGCCCTGAGGAGCACCCCTCGATGCAGAACCCCACCAAGAGCTGGGTCAACGGGTCACTCGTCGACTCGGCCGACGCCGCCGTGTCCGTCCTCGACCACGGACTCACCACCGGCGACGGGGTCTTCGAGACCATGAAGGCCGTCGACGGCCGGGCCTTCGCCCTCACCCGCCACCTCGACCGGCTCACCCGCTCCGCCCGCGGCCTCGGACTGCCCGACCCCGACCACGACCTGGTCCGCGAGGCCTGCGCCCAGGTCCTCGCCGCCAATCCCGTGCCGCTCGGTCGCCTGCGCGTCACCTACACCGGCGGCCCGGCCCCGCTCGGCTCCGAGCGCGGCGACGACACCCCCACCCTGGTCGTCGCCCTCTCCGCCGCCGGCCGCCGCCCCGACACCACCGCCGTCGCCACCGTCCCGTGGCGCCGCAACGAGCACAGCGCCGTCGCCGGCCTCAAGACCACCTCCTACGCCGAGAACGTCGTCGCCCTCGCCGCCGCCCACCGCGCCCACGCCTCCGAGGCCCTCTTCGCCAACACCGCGGGACGGCTCTGCGAGGGCACCGGCTCCAACGTCTTCGTCGTGATCGACGGACGCCTGCTCACCCCCGCCCTGGCCTCCGGCTGCCTGGCCGGCATCACCCGCCGGCTGGTCATCGACTGGTCCGGCGCCGAGGAGGCCGACCTGCCGTTCAGCGCACTCCAGGACGCCGAGGAGATCTTCCTCACCTCCACCCTGCGCGACGTCCAGGCCGTCACCCGCGTCGACGACCGTGAACTCGCCGGACCCGGCCCCGTCACCGCCAAGGCCATGGCCGTCTTCACCGAGCGCAGCGGCGACGACCTCGACCCGTGAGCCCCACCCCGCGCCCGGGCACGGATAGAACCCCCGGACGGTGGGGAGGGAGCACCACATGACCACCACGCTGCGCCCCGAGGGCCCGGAAACACCCACCGCCGAAGGCGGCCGAACCAGACGCTGGCTGATCTGCGCCAACGGCCACCCGGTCGGCGCGCTGCGCACCACCGCAGTCCTCAGGGGAGGGCAACTCTGGGGCGAGATAGCGGAGTTGGAGGTCCGCGAAGGCCGCGGACGAGGGCGCGGCACCTTCGGCGCGCTGGCCGCCGAGGAGGTGCTGCGCGGCTGGGGCTGCGTCCGGGTGGACGCCGACATCTCCGAGCCGGCGCCCGTCGCCCGCGCCCTCGCCACCACCCTCGGCTACACCGAGCGGATGCGGAGCATGTCCAAGCGGCTCACCGCCCCGCCCGGGCTGCCGGCCGGCGCCGTCGTGCGCCGGATCGACGCCGAGGCCTTCCCCCACTGGCTCGCCACCGTCAAGGAGGTCTATCTCGGCCACCTGATCTCCTCCGGCCTCAGCCCGGAGCAGGCGCGCGCCAAGTCGGACGCCGACCACGTGCAGCTGCTCCCGCAGGGCGCGGAGACCTCGGGCGTCGCCCTGCGCCGGCTCTACGAGGGCGGGCCGGACCCGCTGGGCTCGCTCTGGCTGGCCCTGCGGGTCCGCGAGCTGCCCGACGGCGCCCCGCTGGCCTGGGTGATGGTGGTCCAGGTGGACGGGCCCCACCGGGGCCGGGGCCACGGCCGGTCGCTGATGCTGCTCGCCGAACGCGAGTGCCTGGCCGCCGGAGTGCGCGACCTCGCGCTGAACGTCTTCAGCGACAACGAGGTCGCGATCCGCCTCTACGACTCGCTCGGCTACCGGACCGTCAGCCGGGTCTACGGCAAGCCGCTCATCTGACGGTTGGTCAGGAAGCCAGCGCGGCCTCGATGGCGGCGACGATCCGGGCCCGCAGGCCGTCCTGGCTCTGCCCGCCGTCCAGCCGCTGCCCGGCGATCACGTACGTCGGCGTGCCCGTCACCCCGATCGCCTTGCCCTCGGCCTGGTCGGCGTCCACGATCAGCGTGTGCCGGCCGTCGACCAGCGCCGTGTCGACCTCCTCGGCGTCCACCCCGACCTCGCGCGCCACCTCGAGCAGCAGCTCCTCGCCGCGCGCGTCCAGCTCCTCGACCCGGGCCAGCAGCGCCTCCACATAGGGCCACCCCAGCCCCTGCGCGAACGCCTCCTCGGCGGCCTGCGCGGCGGCGTAGGCGTGCTTGTGCTTCTCCAGCGGGAAGTGGCGCAGCTCGACCGGGAGCGCGTCGCCGTACTCGGCGCGCAGCGCCCGTACGTCGTCCAGGGCGGTGCGGCAGTCCGGGCACTGGAGCTCGCACCAGAACTCGAGACGGGGGAGGGAACCTTCGATCATGTCCTCAGTGTTCCACTAATAGGCCCCGCGCCGGGTCGGCGGTGCGATCGGGGCCGGACCGACAGGAGGGCCTGATGACCAGGACGACTGGACGAGACGGGGTGCGGCCATGCTGACGGCGGCGGTCAGTTTCCTGCTCACGGCGGCCGGGGTGGCCGTCGCCGGGCTGCGCGCGTACCGGCGGCGCTTCCTCTCCGCGACCCGCTGGTTCGCGGTGGCCCTGCTGCCGGCCGGGCTCTATCTGACCGGCCTCTTCCCGGTGGCGCGGACGATCGGCCACGAATTCGCCGACTGGGCCGCCAAGCTGGTGTTCGACCCCCGGGTCTGGACGGGCATCGCGCTGCTCGCGGTCTCGGCCGGTCTGCTGCTCGCCACCCGCTGGGTGGGCCGCCGGGCCGTCGAGGCCTCCGGGACCCACCCGGCCGCGACCGGACCGGCCCCGGCCCGCCCCGCGGTCACGGCCGCGTCGGACCAGGGCAAGACCGCCGCCCCGAAGGCCAAACCGGCCAGGAAGCGGGACGACGGTCTCGGCGACTTCGACGACATCGAGGAGATTCTCCGCCGGCGCGGCATCTGACCCGGCCCGGGAGCACGGCCCCGGGGGCACGGCTCAGGCGGACGGCACGGCCTCCGCCGAGCGCTGGCGCGCCCGGTAGGCGGCGACGTGCAGCCGGTTGCCGCAGGTGCGGCTGTCGCAGTAGCGGCGGGAGCGGTTGCGGGAGAGGTCCACGAAGACCCGCGCGCAGTCCGGCGCCTCGCAGCGGCGCAGCCGCTCGCGTTCGCCCGCCATCAGGATGAACGCCAGCGCCATGCCCAGCTCGGCCGCCAGGTGGTCGCCGAGGGCGGCGTGCGGCGCGAAGTAGTGGATGTGCCAGCCGTGGTGGTCGTGGTTGGTCAGCCGGGGCGTGGTGCCGGCGTCGGCGACCAGGGCGTTGACCAGCTCGGCGGCCTCGGCCGTGGACTCGGTGCCGAACACCTCCCGCAGCCGGGAGCGCAGCTCGTGCACCTTGCGCAGGTCGTCCTGGGTCAGCGAGTCGACCTCGCTGATCTCCTGGCGGATCACAAAGGCGTCCAGCGCGGCCACGTCGGGCAGCAGCTCGGTGCCGCACACCTCGGGTGCGGTGTTGAGCAGCTCGACGAGGATGCTCAGCGCGCACTCGGTGTCATGGGTGATCAGCACGTTGGGGGCTCCTCGCGCGGAGGGGGCCGTCGGCACCCCACGTCTACGGTTAACCCCAGACCTTACCGGGCTGTGCCGCCGAAGGATGGCCGCTTTCTTCGAAGAGGTGTACGGATGTCGTCAGGGTGTGCGATCGCGGCGCCCGGCGCCGGTGCGCGGGGGAAACCGACGGCGCCCGGCAGCGAGGCCGGCCACCCGTACGGATGGCCGGCTCCGGTGCCGGGCGCCTGTGGTGCTCGGCCCGCTCCGGTGGGAGCGGGCCGTACACCGGCCCCGAGACCGCGTCGTGCGCGGCTGAGTCTGCGGCCGTGCCCCCGAGTAGGACGGCTGCGATGACGGCAGGGGGTGACCACCCCGCCGGCAGCGGGGCGTGACCTCCTCCGGTTGGGGTCAGCTTTCGGCGAGGATGTGGGACAGCTCCCGGTCGAGGTCGAAGTGACGGTGTTCGGTGCCAGGGGGTACGGCGGCGTCCGTCCGCTTGAGAAACGACTCAAGCGCCCGGGCCGGGGCCTCCAGCAGGGCTTCTCCTTCCGGAGAGCTCAGCGCGATGCAGACCACCCCTTGCCCGTGGCTGCGCGACGGCCACACCCGGACGTCACCGGTACCGGTGGGTCGGTGCAGCCCCTCCGCAAGGAGATCTCGGGCGAACACCCACTCCACGGTCTCGTCGGCGCCGGTGTGGAACGTGGCGTGCACGGCATAGGGGTCGGCGGTGTCGTAGCGCAGGCCCGCGGGGACGGGCAGTGAGGACTCGCTGGACACGATGAGGCGCAGGTGCAGCTCGCAGCTGACCGTGGTGTTCATAAGCGCCATGGCCTTTCGCTCAGTGTGCGCTCGGGGAATCGCACGTCGGCGAACGGACCATCCCACCCCCACGACCGATGTAAACCCCTCTGTCCCGATTCGGGGGCGAGTCGTACCCCTTACGGCGCATTGCGGAATCGGCCCGGAGCGCCCGGCGGGGCATTACCCGGGGACTTCTCGGTTAGTTTCCCGGCATGACTGTGCGAAGCGACAGGACACGCGGGAACGCGGGCGGGAACACGGGAACGGGTGGTGCGGTGGTGTCGGACGACTCCGGGGCGGCGGACGAGGGCGCGGACGAGGAGCGGGCGGGCGTCGACGGCGGCCGGCCGCTCGGCTCGCGTGCGCCGCACTTCGTCCGGCGGTCCCGGTCGCTGCACCTGAGCTGGCAGGTGGCGGTCTTCCTGATCGGCCTCGCCGTGGTGGTGATCGGCGTGATCATGCTGCCGCTGCCCGGCCCCGGCTGGGTGGTCATCTTCCTGGGCATGGGCATCTGGGCGACCGAGTTCGTCTGGGCCCAGCTGGCCCTGCGCTGGACCAGGCGCAAGGTGGCCGAGACGGCCCAGAAGGCCATGGACCCGAGGGTCCGGCGTCGCAACCTCACGTTCACCGCGGTCGGCCTGGCCGTGATCGCCGGCCTCGGCGGCTGGTACCTGTGGAGGTACGGGCTGGTCGTGCCCTGGACGATCAACGGCAACTGAGCCGTGCGGGGTGTCCCGGGTGACGGGAGCCCGAAGCGGGGGTGTTCGGACCACCCCGCGGGATGCGGTAATGTTTTCCCTGCACCCGGGCGATTAGCTCAGCGGGAGAGCACTTCGTTCACACCGAAGGGGTCACTGGTTCGATCCCAGTATCGCCCACCGGAATGCATTGTGATATGTGAGGCCCAGTCGATTATCGGCTGGGCCTCACATGTATTTCCGGAATCCCGGGAGCGGCCTGCCCGGAATCGGGCTGAAGCGCAGTCATCTTCCGTGCGGAGCCGTAGTTCTGTGGATCCGCCGGGCGGCCGCCCGGGGGGAACGAGTTGTACGGCACCCCTCAATTGGTGCTACTGTTCTTCTCGTTGCCCGGGCGATTAGCTCAGCGGGAGAGCACTTCGTTCACACCGAAGGGGTCACTGGTTCGATCCCAGTATCGCCCACCGGACAGCATGCAGGCCCTGATCGGGAGACCGGTCGGGGCCTGCGGCGTCTTCGGGAACCCCCGCCGCGACGCCCCTGTTACGCGGCGACCTCGCAGCTGTGGTCCGGCCCCGGCCGCCGCCCGCAGCCGCACCGGGCCGGGCGCAACGGCCAGGACGGGTCCACCCGCTCCGGCGTCCCCGACCGGTCGAACCAGCTCTGCAGCCCGCGGGCCTGCGCCGCGTGCCAGACCGCCTGCCGCAGATGCAGCTCGGCCGGCGACAACCCGCCCAGCCCCACCGGGTAACGGGCGCCGATCGTCCGGACCAGCTTCAGCGCCGCCGTCGCGTCCGCCGCGGCGTCGTGCGCGCCGGTCAGCTCCACGCCGTAGTGCGCGCACAGGTCGGTGAGTGTGCGGCGGCCCTTGCGGTAGCGGTCCATGTGCTTGTCCAGCACCCGCGGGTCCAGCACCAGCAGGCCGTCCGGGCCCAGCCCGTCGGCCAGCGACCGGCCCCGGTGCCGGCGCAGCTCCCGGTCCAGCAGCGTCAGATCGTAGGGCGCGTTCATCACCACCAGCGGTCGCCCGGCGCGGGCCTGTTCGGCGAGGGCGTGGGCTATCTCGGCCACCACCACGTGCGGTGGGCGGCCGAACGCGCGCACCCGCTCGTCGGTGATGCCGTGCACCGCGCGGGCGCCGTCCGGGATCGGGACGCCCGGGTCGGCCAGCCAGGTCGAGGTCCGGGCCGGTGTGCCCGGTGCGAGCTGGACGATCAGGGCGGCCGAGACGATCCGGTCGGTCTCGACGTCCACGCCGGTCGTCTCGGTGTCGAAGGAGGCGAGCGGGCCGGTGTACCACTGCTGCTGCATGACTGCCCCTCAGGTACTGCGTTCCGCCCGGTTGATACCCGCTTCTGACGCCCGCTCAACCGTTTGGCGCAGCCCGGGTCGGGGATGCTGCCCGTCGGGTGTCCCGTTCGAATCCGGACGGGCCCGGGGCCGGGGGAGGCAACGGGGCGATGGCGCTGACACAGCCGCAGCCCGAGGGGGCGGCGGCCGTCCTGCGGGGCAATCTGGCCGTGACGGCCTGCATGGAGACGCTGCAGGTCGGCTATCTGCACGCGGTCGCGGCGGCGGCCGGCTGCTCGCTCTCCCAGCCCTTCCCGGACAACGGCATCGACTGGCAGGTCAGCCACGGTTCCGCGGCGCACGAGGTGGACGACGAGGTCACGATCAAGATCCAGCTCAAGGCCACCCAGCAGATCGCGGCCGGTCCCGGCGGGCCGTACTTCAGCTTCACCCTGGACAACGACCACCTGCGCAAGCTGGCGCGGGTCCGGGTGGCGGTGCCCAGGATCCTGGTCGTGATGCTGCTGCCGCGCCGGGTCGACGACTGGCTGGAGGCCCGGCCGGACGCGCTGGAGCTGCGGCACTGCTGCTACTGGATCAACCTGGCCGGCCACCCGGTGACCGGCCGGCAGCGCACCAACGTCCGCGTGCCCGTCGCGAAGGTCTTCGACGACCGGGCGCTGTGCGACATCATGGCGCGGGTCGGCGCGGGCGGCAGCCCGTGACGGCCCGGCCCCGACGGGGAGGAGCAGGACCATGACGCTGCCAGACGGGCCGCCGGAGGGTGCCCGGGCACTGCCCGACCCGGCCGCCGTCGACCCGGCGGTCCTCGCCACCCTGCTCGCCCGGCACGGCTGGGTACGGCGGGGCGGCCCCTCGGCCCGGTACGGACGCTGGACGCCGCCCGGCGACACCGACCCCGGCACCAGCCTGCTGGTCCCGGCCGGGGACGGCTTCGACGACGCGGTCGACCTGCTCGCCGACGCCGTCACCGCGCTGTCCCGCTCGCGCAGCCCGTCCGCCCGTTCGATCCTGCTGGCACTCGCGGTGCCGGGCGACGAGCTGCGGTGGCGGCGCGAACTGCCGGGCCCGGCCGGCGCCGCGCCCTGGGACGGCGCCGAGCGGCTCCAGCGGGCCGCGCGGGCGATGCTCGTGGCCGGTGCCAAGGCCGGGCGGACCAGGGCCGCGTACTTCGGCGCCCGGCTGGACGCCTGGGCCGGTGACTTCCTGGACCGCGTCCTGGTGGTCGAGAACGGCGCCGGACTCACCGCCTACGCCCCCGCGCCCGAGGGCCGGGCGGCGGTGACCACCCTGGTCCGCGCCCTGGAGGCGCTGCGCGACGCGGTGGACTACCGCCGGGTCAGCGGCGGGCCCGAGGCCTTCGAGAACGCGGTGCAGGCCGGGGTCAGCCGCGAGCTGGTGCAGTCCGTCGAGGAGCTGGTGCGCGGCGCGACGGCGGCGCAGCTGACCGTCTCCTGGTCGGCCGCCGCCGGAACGCCGGGCGGCTTCGGCGACCGGCGGATCGCCCTGGAGTTCTCCCCCGGGGACCTGCCCGCCCTCGAAGAGGCCGCCGAACTGCTGGAACGGATCGAGCCCGCCGTGGCGGTCACCGTCGTCGGCATCGTCGTCCGCCTCAAGCGGTCCGACCCGGCAGGGCCGGGCACGGTACGGCTGCGGGTGCTCGGCGGGGCCGAGGTCACCGAGGTGAGGATCCGGCTCGGCGACGCCGCGTACCGGCTGGCCGCCGAGGCCCACCTGGCGGGCACCCCGGTCCGGGTCAGCGGCCGGCTGGAGCGGCGGGGCGGCTTCCGGCGGCTCGCCCACCCGCGCGGCCTGGAACCGTGCGGGCTGGAGGAGGCCGAGCGGGAGCGCCTGCTGAAGACCCTGGGGGAGGGGCGGCAGGGGACGTAGTTGCACGGCGGGGGTGGTGCTCTCGGTACCATCGTCACGCGCAGCGCAGTGTTGCGTCCTATGAATCCAGCACGTCAGGAGAGACCGGTGACGGACGTCCGGGTAATCATCAACCGCGAACCCGATCGGGAAGAGCGCGTGGTGACCACGGGCACTACGGCCGCCGAGCTCTTCGCCGACGACCGCTCGATCATCGCCGCCCGCGTCGGCGGTCAGCTCAAGGACCTCGCCTACGCCCTCCAGGACGGCGACGAGGTCGAGCCGGTCGGGATCGGCAGCAAGGACGGCCTGGACATCCTGCGCCACTCCACCGCGCACGTCATGGCGCAGGCCGTGCAGCAGCTCTTCCCGGAGGCCAAGCTCGGCATCGGCCCGCCGGTCAAGGACGGCTTCTACTACGACTTCGACGTCGAGAAGCCGTTCCACCCCGATGACCTCAAGGCCATCGAGAAGAAGATGCAGGAGATCATCAAGCGGGGGCAGAAGTTCTCCCGCCGCGTGGTCGCCGACGACGACGCCCGCGACGAGCTCGCCGCCGAGCCGTACAAGCTGGAACTGATCGGCCTCAAGGGCTCGGCCTCCGCCGAGGACGGCTCGAACGTCGAGGTGGGCGGCGCCGAGCTGACCATCTACGACAACCTGGACGCCAAGACCGGCGAGCAGTGCTGGGGCGACCTCTGCCGGGGCCCGCACCTGCCCAGCACCCGGCACATCCCGGCGTTCAAGCTGATGCGCAACGCGGCCGCCTACTGGCGCGGCAGCGAGAAGAACCCCATGCTCCAGCGCATCTACGGGACCGCCTGGCCGACCAAGGACGAGCTGAAGGCGCACCTCGACTTCCTGGTCGAGGCCGAGAAGCGCGACCACCGCAAGCTCGGCAACGAGCTCGACCTCTTCTCCATCCCCGAGGAGATCGGCTCCGGCCTCGCCGTCTTCCACCCCAGGGGCGGCATCATCCGCCGCACCATGGAGGACTACTCGCGCAAGCGGCACGAGGAAGAGGGCTACGAGTTCGTCTACACCCCGCACGCCACCAAGGGGAAGCTCTTCGAGAAGAGCGGTCACCTGGACTGGTACGCCGACGGCATGTACCCGCCCATGCAGCTGGACGAGGGCATCGACTACTACCTCAAGCCGATGAACTGCCCGATGCACAACCTGATCTTCGACGCGCGCGGCCGCTCGTACCGTGAACTGCCGCTGCGCCTCTTCGAGTTCGGGACGGTGTACCGCTACGAGAAGTCCGGCGTCGTGCACGGCCTGACCCGTGCCCGCGGCTTCACCCAGGACGACGCGCACATCTACTGCACCCGCGAGCAGATGGCGGAGGAGCTCGACTCCACGCTGACCTTCGTCCTGGACCTGCTCCGCGACTACGGTCTGACCGACTTCTACCTGGAGCTGTCGACCAAGGACGAGGAGAAGTTCGTCGGCAGCGACGAGACCTGGGAGGAGGCCACCGCCGTCCTGGCGAGCGTGGCCGAGAAGCAGGGCCTGCCGCTGGTGCCGGACCCGGGCGGCGCGGCCTTCTACGGCCCGAAGATCTCGGTGCAGGCCAAGGACGCCATCGGCCGGACCTGGCAGATGAGCACCATCCAGCTGGACTTCAACCTGCCCGAGCGCTTCGACCTGGAGTACACGGCGGCGGACGGCTCGCGCCAGCGGCCGGTCATGATCCACCGCGCGCTGTTCGGCTCGATCGAGCGCTTCTTCGCGGTGCTGCTGGAGCACTACGCCGGCGCCATGCCGCCGTGGCTGGCCCCGGTCACCGTGACCGGCATCCCGATCACCGACGAGCACGTGCCCTACCTCCTGGAGGTCGCGGCCGAGCTGAAGAAGCGCGGGATCCGGGTCGAGGTGGACACCTCGGACGACCGGATGCAGAAGAAGATCCGCAACGCCCAGAAGTCCAAGGTCCCGTTCATGCTGATCGCCGGCAACGACGACGTCGAGGCGGGTGCGGTGTCGTTCCGCTACCGCAACGGCGAGCAGAAGAACGGCGTGCCGCGTGACCAGGCGATCGCCGAGATCGTGGACGCCGTGGAGCGCCGCATCCAGGTGTGAGGCGTTCCCCGCGTGAGCGGGTGATACCCGGCGCTTCGGCGGATCCGGGGTACGTCCTGGTCCCCGCTCACGCGGGGGCCGCGGGGCAGGCTCCTGACGAGTCTGCCCCGCACTGCTTTGCAAGCCCTGCCGGGCGAATATGCTGATCAGCATGACGACTGAGCCGGAACTGCAGCGGGGCGTCGGCGAGCCGGACGGCTTCCGCCGCCTCTGGACCCCCCATCGGATGGCGTACATCCAGGGCGAGAACAAGCCCACCGGCCCGGCTCCGGACGACGGTTGCCCGTTCTGCTCGGTCCCGTCGCTGAGCGACGAGGACGGGCTGGTCATCGCACGCGGCAGCGCCGTGTTCGCGGTGCTCAACCTGTACCCGTACAACGGTGGGCACCTGATGGTGGTCCCGTACCGGCACGTGGCCGACTACACCGAGCTGGACGAGGCGGAGACGGCCGAGCTGGCGGTGTTCACCAAGAAGGCGATGACCGCGCTGCGGGCGGCCTCCGGGGCGCACGGGTTCAACATCGGGATGAACCAGGGCACGGCGGCCGGCGCCGGGATCGCGGCGCACCTGCACCAGCACGTGGTGCCGCGCTGGGGCGGGGACACCAACTTCATGCCGGTGGTCGGCCACACCAAGGTGCTGCCGCAACTGCTGGCGGACACCCGCAAGATGCTGGCCGAGGTCTGGCCGCAGGGCTGAGGCCGAGCCCTGACACCGCGAGAGCGGAGGGGCCCGCCGCCGGACGTCCGGCGGCGGGCCCCCCCCCCCCCAGCGCAGCCCGCGGCGGAGGGGTCGGCCCGGGACCGGGGGGGGGCCCGGGGCGCGGGCGGGATTATAGA
>NZ_JBIVMI010000009.1:0-20615 GCF_044753005.1 Kitasatospora sp. NPDC088548 | reverse complement strand
GGGCGTGGGTGGCGCCGGGGGGCTGCGCCCCCCCCCCCCCCCGGGCCGGGGGGGGGCCCCCCCCCCCGCCCCCCGGCGGGCGGGCCCCTCCGCACATCGCTCAGCCGGCGTCGTAGCTGTCGACGCGGAACGGGCGGGTGCCCTGTGCCTCGGACTTGATGATCGAGGCACGGTTCTTGAAGCGGTCGGTGTCCAGGTCGTGCTCCTCCAGGAACTCCAGCGTGGCCGCGTGCACCGCGCTGAGCACCGGGACGGAGGCGTTGAGCGCGTTGTCGGTCATGAACCGGCTGCCCCACGGCGGCGAGGCCCAGGCGTGCCGCAGGCCGAACGGCTCGGGCAGGCCGAGGCCGCCGCCGAGCCAGGAGAGCAGACCGGGGGCGCGCACCAACGGCGCGCGGACGGCCTGGCGCACCACCTCGTCGTTGTCGATCAGGGGGAGCTGGATGGTGCGCTCCTCCCAGAACTTGCCGGTCTTCGGTTCGGTCTTCTCCTTCGGCTTGGGCTTGTCGAAGAAGACGCCGTTGACCGGGCCGAGGGCGTAGCCGGCGACCGTGACCGTCAGGGTGTTGGCGAGCACGGTGACGGTCACGGTGAAGGTGATGATCAGCTTGCCGTCGAAGGTGATGAACTGGGTGGCGAGGTAGTGCCGGGGACCGCCGCCGGCGAAGGTCTGCCGGTCGGCGACGGTCTGGACGGCGAACTCGCGCATCCGGTCGCCGTCCATGTCGGCACCGCCGGGCCGGCTGATCTCGTCGGCGCTCTCGCCGACTTCGAGGACCACCCACTGCTTCACCGAGACGTTGGTCATACCGCTGTTGGCGACCTCGCTGATGCCCAGGCCCTTGAGCCGGCCGGCGATCTTGCGGACCAGGTCCCAGGGGTGGAAGGCCCGGAAGTCGGCGTGACCCTCGGCGGGTTGCAGCACGTCGATGAGCCGCCACTCGCCCCAGCGCTTTCCGACACCGAGGATCCCCTTGGGGCCGGCGTAGTGCTGGACGTTGGTCTCCTGCTCGGCCTCCAGACGGCCGAGCTTGGCGCGCAGGTCGGCGGCCTTCTTGTCGAGGTCGTCCCGGGGGACGGCCTTGGGCACGGTGGCGGCGACGGCACTGCCCTCGACGAGGGCCTGCCAGCGGGCGCGCAGGTCCTCGGTGGTGCGCAGCACGATCCGTTTGGCGAGGTACCAGCCGATGACCGGGGCGAGCATGACCACACGCAGATAGATGCCGAACAGGCCGCCGGCGGGCGGTCGCAGGGCGAGCAGTACGGCGATGGCGGCCGCCCCGACGAGGACGAGACCGCCGTAGAGGCCGGCCCGGTCGGGGCTGTCCTTCTTGAGCCAGGCGCGGAGCTGGAACGCGGCGAGCCAGATCAGGGTGCCGGGCAGGAAGAGGACGCCGGTGACGACGGTGATGGTGGTGAGCCGACGGTCGCGGGCGTCGCGGATTTCCTGTGCGGCGAGGCAGTGCTCGACGATCTGGCGGGTGTCGGTCCCGAAGGAGGGCACGACGGGTTTGCGTCCGGCACCGAGGGTGCGGGCGATGACGGCACGGCTGAAGGCCTCGCCGAGGTTGGGCCGGAAGAGTGAGAAGCGGCCCTTCTTCTCGGTGGCCGCGGTCACCTTCCCGACGAACTCGGAGATCTCGCCGTCCCGGTAGGCCGCCGAGGAGAGCGCCTGGGTGACGGCGGTCTGCGGGCCCGCGTCGGTCCGGGGTATCTGCGCACCCGGGGTCATGTCGAGTGTGGTCACGGTGGCGTCCCCTCCTCCCCTTGTCAGCGGCAGGGTACCGTGCCGCGGTGCCGGCGCGCGGATGATCGTCTGAAGTGCCGTCACGATCGGGCCGCGGCGGGCCTGTGGGGCATGATGCCCATGTTTCGGGCAGTCGATGCCCCTGCGGCGGACCGGCGGCCGTGATGGTGCACGATGGGGGCATGGTGCGTTCGAAGGGGCCTGTGGTGAAGGATCCGGTACTGGTCTTCGACGGGGACTGCGCGTTCTGTACGACGTGCGCGAACTGGGCGGAGCGGTATCTGCGGCAGACCCTGGCCTCGGGGGGCTGGGAGGCGGTGCCGTTCCAGTTCGCGGACCTGGCGGCGCTGGATGCCGCGGCCGGGGGGCGTGGAGAGGTGAACGCGGAGCGCGCGGAGCGCGAGGTGCTCTGGGTGACGCCGGCGGGCCGGGTGTACGGCGGGGCGCAGGCGGTGGCGCGGCTGCTGATGCGCTCGGGCGGGGTCTGGGCGTATCTGGGCGGGGTGCTGGCGCTGGCGCCGGTGCGGCCGGTGGCGGCCGTGGTGTACCGCTGGGTGGCCCGGAACCGCGACCGGATGCCGGGCGGCACACCGGCGTGCGCGCTGCCGCGGCGGTAGGGCGTCTCCTGCGGCGCGAGCCGCGGCCCGGGCCCGGTCAGCCGCCGGTGAAGCGGGCCGCGAGGGCGGCGGGCATGGGTTCGTGGCGCAGCCGGGCGCGGGAGAACTCGGCGGTGCCGTGGGTGAGCGAGCGCAGGTCGACGGGGTAACGGTTCAGTTCGAGCTCGGGGACCTCGGCGCGCAGCAGGGTGAGGCCGGGGCCGCCGGTCTCGGTGCCGAGGACACGGCCGCGGCGGGCCGAGAGGTCGCCGAGGACGGCGCCGAGGTAGTCGTCGGGCAGCAGGACCGTGACGGCGGCGACGGGTTCGAGCAGCCGGATGACGGCGTGCTCGGCGGCGTCGCGCAGGGCGAGGGCGGCGGCGGTCTGGAAGGCGGAGTCGGAGGAGTCGACGGAGTGCGCCTTGCCGTCGGTGAGCGTGACCCGGACGTCGACGAGCGGGTGCCCGGTGGCGACACCCTTGGCGAGCTGGGCGCGGACGCCCTTCTCGACCGAGGGGATGAAGTGTTTGGGGACGGAGCCGCCGACGACGTGCTCCTGGAACTCGAAGCCGGAGCCGGCGGGGAGGGGCTCGACCTCCAGGTCGCAGATGGCGTACTGGCCGTGGCCGCCGGACTGCTTGACCAGGCGGCCGTGGCCGGTGGCGGCGGTGCCGAAGGTCTCGCGCAGGGCGACCTGGTGCTCGACGGTGTCGACGTGGACGCCGTGGCGACCGCGCAGGCGGTCGAGGACGACCTCGGCGTGGGCCTCGCCGGTGCACCAGAGGACGAGCTGGTGGGTGTCGGGGTTCTGTTCGAGGCGGAGGGCCGGGTCCTCGGCGGTGAGACGGGCGAGGGCCTGCGAGAGCCTGTCGTCGTCGGCCTTGCTGTGGGCCTCGACGGCGATCGGGAGCAGGGGCTCGGGGAGGGGCCAGCCGTCGAGTTCGACCGGCCGGCCGGGCTCGTGGACGGTGTCGCCGGCCCGGGCGGTGGTGAGTTTGGCGGCGCAGACGAGGTCGCCGGCGGTGGCGTGCGGGACGGGCCGCTGGAGTTTGCCAAAGGGGCTGCTGAGGCCGGTGACGCGCTCGTCGCCGTTCTGGTCGGCGGGGTGCTCGGGGCCAGCGAGGTGGATCCGGGTGTCGGGGCGCAGGGTGCCGGCGTAGACGCGCAGCAGGCTGATCCGGCCGACGTAGGTGTCGCCGGTGACGCGGACGATCTGGGCGGCGAGCGGGGCGTCGGGGTCGCAGTCGGGGCCGGGGCGGGTGCGTTCGGTGGGGTCGGGGAAGGCGGTGGTGACGAGGTCGAGGAGTTCGGCGGTGCCGATGCCGGTGTCGGTGGTGGGCAGGGCGGGGTGGAGGGTGCAGGCGAGGACCTCGCGGCGCAGGCCGGCCTCGAGGGCGTCGGTGTCGAGGGGTTCGCCGGCGAGGTAACGCTCCATCAGGGTGTCGTCCTGGCCGGAGATGGCCTCGACGAGGCTCTCCCGGGCGGCGCTGGTGTCGGGCAGCGGGGCGGCCCGGCCGTAGGTGCGGCCGGTGAGCAGGTCGACGGTGCCGACGGGGTGGCCGTCGTGGTGGACGGGCAGGTAGAGCGGGCGCAGGGTGTCGGGGCCCAGGCCGAAGGCGTCGTGGCAGGCGGTGAGGATGTCGTCGAAGCCGCTGCGGGCGATGTCGAGTT
Source organism: Kitasatospora sp. NPDC088548 (assembly GCF_044753005.1). Lineage (NCBI taxonomy): Bacteria > Bacillati > Actinomycetota > Actinomycetes > Kitasatosporales > Streptomycetaceae > Kitasatospora > Kitasatospora sp. NPDC088548. Next base: position 16,601 of record NZ_JBIVMI010000009.1, on the reverse strand, counting down.
TGGCGACGGCGATGGCGCGGGGGATGCCCTCGGCGGCGCACTCGCGCCAGAGGGCGCGGGTGGGGGCGGTGACCGGGTCGGTGGCGGAGACGACGAAGACGGCGCCGTCGGCGGCGTGCAGGGCGGCGCGCAGGTCGGCGGCGAAGTCGGGGTGGCCGGGCGGGTCCAGCAGGTTGACCTTGACGCCGTTCCATTCGAGCGGGAGCACCGAGAGCTGGACGGAGCGCTGCTGCTGGTGCTCGATCTCCTCGTGGTCGGAGACGGTGGTGCCGTCGGTGACGCGTCCGGGGCGGCCGATGGCGCCGGCGGTGAGGGCGAGGGATTCGGCGAGAGTGGTCTTGCCCACGCCGCTGCAGCCGATGAGGACGACGTTGCGCAGATTGCGGGGGCCGGTGACGGTGGGCGCCTGGCCGGCTCGGGCGGTGCTGCGGTCGGGCATCGGGGTCTCCTCCCGTCGCGCCGAGGCTGTCGTGACGAGTCTAGGTGCGGTGTTCGCGAGGCCGCGTGTCGTACGGCGGCGCGGTCACCGCGTGTGTGTGCCCGTGCGCCGGGGGTGCCGGTGGGGCGGGCGTCGGGGGCCGGCGGGCGGTGCGGTGCGCCGGAGGGTGTCCCCGGCGTGGCTACGATGGGTGCGCCGGGTGGGCTGATCCGTCCGGCCGTCTGCCGCACTCTGGCGCCAGGCGGGTACCAGGGAGATCGGAGCGGTCGGGAAGGCCATGCTCAACAAATACGCGCGTGCCTTCTTCACACGTGTCCTGACCCCGTTCGCCGCGTTTCTGATCCGGCTGGGCGTGAGCCCGGACGCCGTGACGCTGATCGGTACGGCCGGTTCGGTGGCCGGTGCGCTGGTGTTCTTCCCCCGCGGGGAGTTCTTCTGGGGCACCATCACGATCACGCTGTTCATCTTCTCGGACCTGGTGGACGGGAACATGGCGCGCCAGCTGGGGCGGAGTTCCAAGTGGGGCGCGTTCCTGGACTCCACGCTGGACCGGGTGGCCGATGCGGCGATCTTCGGCGGACTGGCGATGTGGTACGCGGGCAAGGGTGACAACAACCTGCTCTGCGCGGTGGCGATCTTCTGTCTGGCGAGCGGTCTGGTGGTGTCGTACACCAAGGCGAGGGCGGAGAGCCAGGGTCTGCCGTGTGATGTGTCGGGGCTGGTGGAACGGGCCGAGCGGCTGGTGATCAGCCTGGTCGCGGCCGGTGTCGCGGGTCTGCACACGTTCGGTGTGCCGTACGTGGAGTGGCTGCTGCCGGTCGCGCTGTGGCTGGTGGCGGCGGGCAGCCTGGTGACCGTGGTCCAGCGGATGGTGACGGTGCGCCGGGAGGCGTTCGAGGCCGACCGTGTGGCGGCCGGGAGCTGAAGGGGGGCGGGCCTTCGGTGAAGGACCGACTGGTGTACTCGGCGTACGCGCTGGGCTGGACGGCGTTGAAGCACCTGCCGGAGCCGGCCGCGCGCGGTCTGTTCGACCGGATCGCCGACTACGCGTGGCGCAAGCGCGGCAAGCGGGTGCTGCAGCTGGAGGCGAATCTGCGGCGGGTCTGCCCGGAGGCGGAGGGGGCCCGGCTGCGGGAGCTGTCGCGGGCCGGGATGCGCTCCTACATGCGGTACTGGATGGAGTCCTTCCGGCTGCCGGTATGGAGCCGGGAGCGGATCGCCCGGGATGTCCAGGTGGAGGGTTTCGAGCAGCTGCGGGCGACGCTGGACTCGGGCCGCGGCGCGGTCATCGCCCTGCCGCACTCGGGCAACTGGGATCTGGCGGGCGCCTGGGTGGCCTCCGAGGGATACCCGTTCACCACGGTCGCGGAGCGGCTGAAGCCGGAGCGGCTGTTCGACCGGTTCGTGGCGTTCCGGGAGAGTCTGGGCATGGAGGTCCTGGCGCTGACCGGCGGCGGGGTCAATGTGATCGGCACGCTGGCCCGCCGGCTGCGCGAGGGCCGGATGGTCTGCCTGGTGGGCGACCGGGACCTCTCGGAGGCGGGCATCGAGGTGTCCTTCTTCGGCGAGGCGACCAGGATGCCGGCCGGCCCGGCGGCGCTCTGCCAGCGGACCGGCGCGGCGCTGATGCCGGTGACGCTCTGGTACGACGGCCCGGTGCTGCGGGCGCGGATCCACCCGGAGGTCGTGCCTCCGGCGGAGGGCGACCGCAAGGCGAAGACCCAAGCGATGGTGCAGGCGATGGCGGACGTCTGGGCGGAGGGGATCCGCGAGCACCCCGAGGACTGGCACATGCTGCAACGGTTCTGGCTGGCCGACCTCCCGGTCCGTGAGACCGTGGGGGTGCCCGCCGCACAGCCGTCGAAGGTCGTCAGGCCCGCCGCGGAGCAGGTCGGCGAGCCCGCCGCCGAGGCCTCCGGGCCCTGAAGGAGCATGAGGAACCAGTGAAGATCGGCATCGTCTGCCCGTACGACTGGGACGTCCCCGGCGGGGTGCAGTTCCACATCCGGGACCTGGCCGAGCACCTGATCGGCCTCGGCCACGAGGTGTCGGTGCTGGCACCCGCCGAGGACGACGAGGCGCTGCCGCCGTACGTGGTCTCGGCCGGGCGGGCGGTGGCGGTGCCGTACAACGGCTCGGTGGCGCGGCTGAGCTTCGGCATCCTGTCGGCGGCGCGGGTGCGGCGGTGGCTGCACGACGGGCGGTTCGACATCCTCCACGTGCACGAGCCGGCCTCGCCGAGTCTGTCGATGCTGGCCGCCTGGTCGGCGTCCGGGCCGATGGTGGGGACCTTCCACACGTCCAACCCGCGTTCGCGGGCGATGATCGCGGCCTCGCCGATCCTCCAGCCGGGCCTGGAGAAGATGCGGGCCCGGATCGCGGTGAGCGAGTACGCCCGGCGGACCCTGGTCGAGCACCTGGGCGGCGACGCGGTGGTGATCCCCAACGGGGTGGATGTCGGGTTCTTCGCCGAGGCCGAGCCGGACCCGCGCTGGACCGGTGGCGCGGCCGCCGGCGAGCCCGGCACGATCGGCTTCATCGGCCGGATCAACGAGCCGCGCAAGGGCCTGCCGACGCTGCTGGCCGCGCTGCCGAGGATCCTGGCCGAGCGGCCCGGGGTGCGGCTGCTGGTGGCCGGCAAGGGCGACGAGGAGGAGGCCGTCGCGGGTCTGGCGCCCGAGGTCCGCCGACAGGTGGAGTTCCTCGGCATGGTGAGCGACCGGGACAAGGCGCGGCTGCTGCGCAGCGTGGACCTGTACGTGGCGCCGAACACCGGTGGCGAGAGCTTCGGGATCATCCTGGTCGAGGCGATGTCGGCGGGGGCTCCGGTGCTGGCCAGCGACCTGGACGCGTTCAAGCAGGTGCTGGACGGCGGCGACGCGGGCGAGCTGTTCCCGGTGGAGGACGCGGACGCGCTGGCCCGGACGGCGCTGCGGCTGCTGGGGGACCCGGGCCGGCTGGAGGAGTTGCGCAAGGCGGCGTCCCGGCATGTGCGGCGGTTCGACTGGTCGACGGTCGGCGCCGACATCCTGGCGGTGTACGAGACGGTGACCGCGGGCGCGGCGGCCGTGGTCGAGGAGGACGAGCGCAGCGGGCGCCGCGGCCGGTTCGGCCTGGCCCGGGACTGACCGGCGGTTAGGGTGTGCCGGACGACCCGTCCGGCACACCCCGACCTCGGAGGACCCCATGCCGCAGATCTCCGTCGACTACTCGCCGAGTCTGGTGGGTTCCTTCGACCCCGGGGCGCTGGGGGTGGCGATCACCGGGCTCACCGTGAAGACGATCAACGCCTCGCCGCAGGCGTGCAAGACGCTCTTCCGCCGGATCGACGACTTCGTGGTGGGCGAGAGCACGGGCCCCGACACCCAGGTGTTCGTGGAGTTCCAGATCTTCCCCGGCCGCTCGCCGGAGGCCAAGGCGGCGCTCAGCGAGGCCGTCCTGGCGCTGCTGGCCGAGCACATCGCGCCGGCGGCCGGCACCCGGCTGTACACCGCGGTGAACATCACCGAGATCGACCGCGACAGCTACCGCAGCACCGTCGCCGAGGGCTGACGCGGCGGCACCGTCCGAGGCCGGGGCCCCGGAACCCGGTAGCGTAGCGCCCCGTGACTACCTGGATCTGGGCCGGCGTGGCCGTGGTGCTGTTCGGCATGTACCTGAGTTGGACGGCCGGCCGGCTGGACCGGTTGCACGCGCGGATCGACGCCGCCAGGGCGGCGCTGGACGCGCAGCTGGTCCGCCGGGCCTCGGTCGCGATGGAGCTGGCGACCTCCTCCCTGCTGGACCCGGCGGCCTCGCTGCTGCTGCTGGACGCCGCGCACGCCGCCCGGCAGGCCGAGGACGAGCAGCGCGAGGTGGCGGAGAGTCAGCTGAGCCTGGCCCTGCGGGCGGTGCTCGCCGAGTCGGAGCAGGTCGCCGTGCTGGTGGCCGAGCCGGGCGGCGAGGAGGCGGTGAAGGACCTGACGGCGGCGGTGCGCCGGGTGCCGCTGGCCCGCCGGTTCCACAACGACGCGGTGCGCGCGGCCCGGGCGGTGCGCGAGCACCGGCTGGTGCGGTACTTCCGGCTGGCGGGCAAGGCGCCCTTCCCGATGGCCTTCGAGATGGACGACACGCCGCCGCCGGCGCTCACCCCCGAGGGCGCTCCGGCCTGAACCGACCCGGCGTCCGGATCCGGCCTGTTTGTCGTATCCCGTGGGCCGGGCTGGACTTGGTGGCGCATGGAGGGGCCGTTTCTTCCGCCTACCATAGGGCGATAGCACTGGTTCATCTTCGAGTGAGGTCTCACGTGTCCACCACCCCCACCACCGCAGACCAGCCGCAGATCGGTACCGCCCGGGTGAAGCGCGGCATGGCCGAGCAGCTCAAGGGCGGTGTGATCATGGACGTGGTCAACGCCGAGCAGGCCAAGATCGCCGAGGACGCCGGCGCTGTCGCCGTCATGGCCCTGGAGCGGGTTCCGGCCGACATCCGCAAGGACGGCGGCGTCGCCCGCATGTCGGACCCGAACATGATCGAGGAGATCATCGCCGCGGTCTCGATCCCGGTCATGGCCAAGTCCCGGATCGGCCACTTCGTCGAGGCCCAGGTCCTGCAGTCGCTCGGTGTGGACTACATCGACGAGTCCGAGGTGCTGACCCCGGCCGACGAGGTCAACCACTCCGACAAGTGGGCCTTCACCACCCCCTTCGTCTGTGGCGCCACCAACCTGGGCGAGGCCCTGCGCCGCATCGCCGAGGGCGCGGCCATGATCCGCTCCAAGGGCGAGGCCGGCACCGGCAACGTGGTCGAGGCCGTCCGCCACCTGCGCCAGATCAAGAACGAGATCGCCAAGCTGCGCGGCTTCGACAACAACGAGCTGTACGCCGCCGCCAAGGAGCTGCGCGCCCCGTACGAGCTGGTCAAGGAGGTCGCCGAGCTGGGCAAGCTGCCGGTCGTGCTGTTCTCCGCCGGTGGCGTGGCCACCCCGGCCGACGCCGCGCTGATGCGCCAGCTGGGCGCCGAGGGCGTCTTCGTCGGCTCGGGCATCTTCAAGTCGGGCGACCCGGCCAAGCGCGCCGCCGCCATCGTCAAGGCCACCACCTTCTTCGACGACCCGAAGATCATCGCCGACGCCTCCCGCAACCTGGGCGAGGCCATGGTCGGCATCAACTGCGACACCCTGCCGGAGACCGAGCGCTACGCCAACCGCGGCTGGTAGTCACCCGCGACCCGGGCCGGCCCGCCGCAGCGCCTCGGCGCGCGGCGGGCCGCGCCACGTATTCCCGAAGAACGATCGAACGAGGTTGAGACCGTGAGCACTCCAGTCATCGGCGTCCTCGCCCTGCAGGGCGACGTCCGCGAGCACCTGGTCGCGCTGGCCGAGGCCGACGCGCTCGCCCGCCCGGTGCGCCGTGCCGAGGAGCTGGCCGAGGTCGACGCGCTGGTGATCCCCGGCGGGGAGTCCACCACCATGTCCAAGCTGGCGCTGCTGTTCGGCGTGATGGACCCGCTGCGCGCACGGGTCGCCGCGGGCATGCCGGTGTACGGCACCTGCGCGGGCATGATCATGCTGGCTGACAAGATCCTGGACGGCCGGGACGACCAGGAGACCGTCGGCGGCATCGACATGACCGTGCGCCGCAACGCCTTCGGCCGCCAGAACGAGTCCTTCGAGTCCGGTGTCACCTTCGCGGGTCTGACCGACGGCCCGGTGCAGGGCGTGTTCATCCGCGCCCCCTGGGTCGAGTCGGTGGGCGCGGGTGTCGAGGTGCTGGCCGAGCTGCCGGCCGCCGACGGCCCGGAGAGCCGGATCGTGGCCGTGCGCCAGGGCAACCTGCTGGCGACCTCCTTCCACCCGGAGCTCACCGGTGACCACCGGGTGCACGGCTACTTCGTGTCGATGGTCGAGGAGCACCTCGCCGCCGCGCGCTGACCGTGTGCCATCCGGTGGTGACGACACCGGTAAGATCTCATCTGTTTCATTTCCCTTTGGCGACGTAAAGGAGCTGGCGATGTCCGGCCACTCTAAGTGGGCTACCACCAAGCACAAGAAGGCCGTGATCGACGCCAAGCGCGGCAAGCTCTTCGCCAAGATGATCAAGAACATCGAGGTGGCGGCGCGCACCGGTGGCGGCGATCCGGCGGGTAACCCGACGCTCTACGACGCCATCCAGAAGGCGAAGAAGAGCTCGGTCCCGATCGACAACATCAACCGGGCCGTCAAGCGCGGTTCGGGCGCCGAGGCCGGCGGCGCCGACTACTCGACGATCATGTACGAGGGCTACGGCCCGAACGGTGTCGCGGTCCTCATCGAGTGCCTCACCGACAACCGCAACCGCGCCGCCTCCGACGTGCGCGTGGCGATGACCCGCAACGGTGGCTCGATGGCCGACCCGGGCTCGGTCTCCTACCTGTTCAACCGCAAGGGCGTCGTGATCGTCCCCAAGGCCGACGGCGTGGACGAGGACAAGCTCTTCGAGGTCGTCCTGGACCAGGAGCCCGAGGAGATCAACGACCTCGGCGAGTCGTTCGAGATCGTGTCCGAGGCCTCGAAGATGGTCGACGTCCGCACCGCCCTGGTCGACGCCGGCATCGACTACGACTCGGCCGAGGCCAACTTCCTCCCGAGCATGCAGGTCGAGCTGGACGTCGACGGCGCCCGCAAGATCCTGAAGCTGATCGACGCCTTGGAGGACAGCGACGACGTGCAGAACGTCTTCGCCAACTTCGACATCAGCGACGAGGTCGGTGCGCAGCTCGACGCCGAGTGATCGTTCTCACTCCCCGGCCCGGTGGTCCCCTGGACCGCCGGGCCGGTGTCGTCGGTCGGGTTGTCGGACCCGGACGGTAGCCTTCGCAGGTCGAGGACGAGAGGCGGGGCCGAAGTGCGGGTACTGGGTGTGGACCCGGGGCTGACCAGGTGCGGTATCGGCGTGGTGGACGGTGCGCCGGGCCGGCCGCTGCGGATGGTCGGGGTGGGCGTGGTGCGCACCCCCGCCGACGCGGAGATCGGGCCGCGGCTGCTGCTGGTCGAGCAGGGCATCGAGAGCTGGCTCGACGAGCACCGGCCCGACCTGGTCGCCGTCGAGCGGGTCTTCGCCCAGCACAACGTCCGCACCGTGATGGGCACCGCCCAGGCCAGCGCCGTCGCGATGCTCTGCGCCACCCGGCGCGGCATACCTGTCACCCTGCACACCCCCAGCGAGGTCAAGGCCGCCGTCACCGGCTCGGGCCGGGCCGACAAGGCCCAGGTCACCGCCATGGTGCAGCGCCTGCTGCGGCTCGACGCCCCGCCCAAGCCGGCCGACGCCGCCGACGCGCTGGCGCTGGCCATCTGCCACATCTGGCGCGGCGGCGCCACCGACCGGATCGCCGCCGCCCTCGCCAAGGCGGCGCCGCCCGCCGTCCGCCCGTCCTCCGTCCGCGCCCCCCGAGGAGCCACCCGATGATCGCCTTCGTCCAGGGCCCGGTGGCCGCCATCAGCGGCGGGACCGTCGTCGTCGAGGTCGGTGGCGTCGGCATGGCCGTCCAGTGCACCCCCGCCACCACTGCGGGCCTGCGGCTCGGCGAACCCGCCCGGCTCGCCACCTCGCTGGTCGTCCGGGAGGACTCGCTCACCCTGTACGGCTTCGCCGACGACGACGAGCGGGCCGTCTTCGAGATCCTCCAGGCCGCGCCCGGTGTCGGACCGCGCCTGGCCCAGGCGATGCTCGGCGTGCACAGCCCCGACGAACTGCGTGCCGCCGTCGCCTCGGGCAACGAGAAGGCGCTGATCGCGGTGCCCGGCATCGGCAAGGCCAAGGCCGCCAAGCTGCTGCTGGAGTACAAGGACAAGCTCGGCGCCCCGCACGGCAGCGTCCCCGCCCAGAAGGCGATCGCCGCCGGGCCCGCGCCGTGGAGCGAGCAGCTGCACTCCGCGCTGGTCGGCCTCGGCTACGCGCCGCGCGAGGCGGACGAGGCGGTCACCGCCGTCACCCCGGAGGCGGAGGCGCAGTCCGTCACGGACGTCGGGGCCCTGCTCAGGGCGGCGCTGCGCACCCTCAACCGCGCCCGCTGACAGCACCGCGCGATCTGACCATCTGTCACCTTGTCGACATTGGAGCCCGCACCGATGAGCCCGTACGACTCCGAACCGGCCGACCGGCTGGTGACGGCCGCCGCCGACGGCGAGGACCAGGCGGTCGAGGCGGCGCTGCGTCCCAAGCAGCTGGACGAGTTCATCGGCCAGGAGCGGGTGCGCGAGCAGCTCTCCCTGGTGCTCCAGGCCGCCCGCAAGCGCGGCACCGCGCCGGACCACGTGCTGCTCAGCGGACCGCCCGGGCTCGGCAAGACGACCCTCTCCATGATCATCGCGGCCGAGCTGGGCGCCCCGATCCGGATCACCTCGGGACCGGCCATCCAGCACGCGGGGGATCTCGCGGCGATCCTCTCCTCCCTCACCGAGGGCGAGGTGCTCTTCCTCGACGAGATCCACCGGATGTCCCGGCCGGCCGAGGAGATGCTCTACATGGCGATGGAGGACTTCCGGGTCGACGTGATCGTCGGCAAGGGCCCGGGCGCCACCGCCATTCCGCTGGAACTGCCGCCGTTCACCCTGGTCGGCGCCACCACCAGGGCCGGCCTGCTGCCGCCGCCGCTGCGCGACCGGTTCGGCTTCACCGGGCACATGGAGTTCTACGCGCCGGCCGAGCTCCAGCGGGTGGTGCACCGCTCGGCCGCCCTGCTGGACGTCGAGATCGACCCGGCCGGCGCCGCCGAGATCGCCGGCCGCTCCCGGGGCACCCCGCGGATCGCCAACCGGCTGCTGCGCCGGGTCCGCGACTACGCCCAGGTCCGGCACGACGGCGTGGTCACCCCGGAGATCGCCGCCCAGGCGCTGGCCGTCTACGAGGTGGACGCCCGCGGTCTGGACCGGCTGGACCGCGCGGTGCTGGACGCGCTGCTGCGGCTGTTCGGCGGGGGCCCGGTCGGTTTGTCGACACTGGCGGTCGCCGTGGGGGAGGAGGCCGAGACGGTCGAGGAGGTCGCCGAGCCGTTCCTGGTCCGCGAGGGCCTGCTCGCCCGCACTCCGCGCGGGCGGATCGCCACCCCCGCCGCCTGGCAGCACCTCGGGCTCACCCCGCCGGTCCAGACCACCCGGGGCACGGTGCCACCACAGGCGGAACTTTTCCCGGCCGACGAGGGCTGAACGGGTGAAGGGTGGCCGGCCGGCTCCGGCGCGGGGGCCCGAACGGGCCTGTGCGCAGGGGCCCGGGGGAGAAGTTCCGGGGAAACTGTGCAGGCGGAGGGTCGCCACTTTCGGTGGCAGGATGCGATGCTTGGCGTTGTCCGATCAGTTCGGGGTCGCCTAGACTCCGCCGGACCGCCCCTCTCACCTGACGGGCCGACCAATACCACACAGGCCGCCGGCCGGCGGCCCGTAAAGGACCCTGGCTGCAGTGAACCTCATCATCCTTCTCCTCCCGATCATCGCGATCGTGCTCATGTTCCGGTCGCAGAAGAAGCGCCAGCAGCAGATGCAGCAGATGCAGACGGCGCTGGAGCCCGGGGCGGGGGTGCGCACCATTGGCGGCCTGTATGCCCAGGTGAAGGCGATCAACGACGAGACCGTCGAGCTCGAGATCGCGCCCGGTGTGGTCTCCCACTTCACCAAGAGCGCGATCGCGGCCGTCCTGGACCCGCAGGAGTACGACGCGATCATCAACGGCCGCCCCGCCGATGACGAGCTGACCGAGCCGGAGGCCGAGGACGCCGACGCCGAGCCGGTCGAGGACAAGCCGCTGACGCTGACCAAGGACAGCGCCGCGAAGGGCGATGTCGAGGGCGGGGCTTCCGCGAGCAAGTAGTACGGTCCGGGCAACCGCCCGGCCGCGCGGCGCAGTGCCGCGAGCCCACAGGACCTCAGGGCCGCAGATCCGCCATGCCCCCGTCCCGCCGCGAGCCGGACGGGGGTCCGGTCGGGGAGGTGGCATGGACAGGGAGAAACGAGCAAGGTGGCAGCACCCAAGTCGCGCCCGCGCGACGGCTACCCAGGGCGGGCACTGGCCCTCATCCTGGTCGTCACCGTCGGACTGGTCGCCCTCATGTTCGGGACGGGCCACACCAAGCCCCGCCTCGGGATCGACCTCGCAGGCGGCACCAGCATCACGCTGACCGCGAAGTCGACCGACCCCAAGGCGATCAACAAGTCCAACATGGACATCGCGACCGGGATCATCGAGCAGCGTGTCAACGGGATGGGCGTCTCCGAGGCGGAGGTCCAGACCCAGGGCGACGAGAACATCATCGTCAACATCCCCAAGGGCGGTGACAAGCAGAGCGCGGTCGACCAGGTCGGAACCACCGCGAAGCTGTTCTTCCGCCCCGTCCTCGCCCTCGCGCCGAGCGGCATCGCCGCCCCGGCACCGGCCCCGAGCGGGACCCCCTCGGCGACCGGCTCCGCCGCCCCGGGCGCGACCCCCCCGGCCGCCGGTACGGCATCGGCGGGTGCCACCACCGCCACGCCGAGCGCCACCAAGCAGGGCCGCGCGGCCAGTGAGGCCCTCGCGGCCGACGCCACCCCGTCCGCGACCGCCACCACCGGCGCGAGTGCCGCCCCGAGCGCTCCCACCGACCCGGTCACGCCGGACCTCTCCAGCGCGATGACCCAGGGCACCGTGCCGCCGTCGCTGGCGGCCGACTTCGCCAAGCTCGACTGCACCAAGCCCGAGCAGCGCAAGAACTTCCAGACGGGTGACGACCAGCCGGCCATCGCCTGCACCCAGAAGGACGAGCAGGGCGTCTACTACAAGCTCGCCCTCGGCCCGGTCGCGGTGAAGGGCGCCGACGTCTCCAAGGCGCAGGCCACCATCGACACCCAGCAGGGTGCCGGCTGGCAGGTCCAGCTCCAGTTCAACGGCACCGGCACCGACGCCTTCACGGCGGTCACCGGCCAGCTCGCCACCCAGCCCAGCCCGACCAACCAGTTCGCCATCGTGCTGGACGGCCAGGTCGTCTCCCACCCGTACGTGCGCAACGCCATCCCCGGCGGCTCGGCCGTGATCTCCGGCAGCTTCAGCCAGCCGGAGGCGCAGAGCCTCGCCAACGTGCTGAGCTTCGGCGCCCTGCCGCTGGAGTTCACCACCAGCGACGTCACCACCGTCTCCCCGCAGCTCGGCGGCGACCAGCTGAAGGCCGGCCTGATCGCCGGCGCCATCGGCATGCTGCTGGTGATCGTGTACTCGCTGATGTACTACCGCGGCCTCGGCCTGGTCTCGATCGCCGGTCTGCTCGTCTCGGCGGCCCTGACCTACTCGATCATGAGCCTGCTCGGCGCGGGGATCGGCTTCGCGCTGAACCTGCCGGCCGTCTGCGGCGCGATCGTCGCGATCGGTATCACCGCGGACTCCTTCATCGTCTACTTCGAGCGCATCCGCGACGAGGTCCGCGAGGGCGCCCTGCTGCGCCCGGCGGTCCAGCGGGCCTGGCCGCGCGCCCGGCGCACCATCCTGGTGTCGGACTTCGTGTCCTTCCTCTGTGCCGCCGTGCTCTACCTGGTCTCGGTCGGCAAGGTGCAGGGCTTCGCCTTCACCCTGGGCCTGACCACCGCGCTCGACGTGGTGGTGATCTTCCTCTTCACCAAGCCGCTGATCACGCTGCTGGCCCGCCGCAAGTTCTTCGCGGACGGCCACCCGTGGTCCGGTCTGGACCCGAAGCGCCTTGGCGCCCGCCCGCCGCTGCGCAGCACCCGTCGCCGCAGCTCCTCCTCCTCTGCCGCCGTGAAGGAGGCCTGACACCGTGTCACGCTTCTCCAATCTGGGTCACCGGCTCTACCAGGGCGAGGTCAGCTTCGACTTCGTCGGGCGCCGCAAGCTCTGGTACAGCATCTCCGCTGTGATCGTCCTGGTCGCCGCGATCGGCCTGGCGATGGGTCTGCACCTGGGGATCGAGTTCAAGGGCGGCTCGGTCTACACCGTCAACAAGCCGGGGCTGACCGTCTCGCAGGCGCAGGACGCGGCGAACAAGATCGCCCACTCCAACGCGCTGGTCCAGTCGACGGACAACGGCAAGATCCGCATCCAGGTCAGCTCCGAGGACGAGGAGACGGTCTCCGCGGCGACCTTCACCGACCAGCTGTCCAAGGAGCTCGGCGTCCCGGTCGCCGAGATCGACACCCAGGTGATCGGCCCCAGCTGGGGTAAGCAGATCTCCCAGAAGGCCCTCACCGGCCTGATCATCTTCATGGTGCTGGTGACGGTCTACCTGGCGATCGCCTTCGAGTGGCGGATGGCGGTGGCGGCGCTGGTCGCCCTCATCCACGACCTCCTGATCACCATCGGCGTGTACGCCCTGGTGGGCTTCGAGGTCACCCCCGGTACGGTGATCGGCTTCCTGACCATCCTCGGGTACTCGCTCTACGACACGGTCGTCGTCTTCGACACCGTGAAGGAGAACACCAAGGGGCTCACCAAGCAGAACAAGCGCACCTACAGCGAGGCCGCCAACATGGGCCTCAACCAGACCCTGGTGCGCTCGCTCAACACCACCGTGGTCGCCCTGCTGCCGGTCGCCGCGCTGCTGTTCATCGGCGGCGGCTTCCTGGGCGCCGGCACCCTGAACGACATCTCGCTGGCGCTGTTCATCGGTCTCGCCGCCGGTGCCTACTCCTCGATCTGCGTCGCCACGCCGCTGCTGGCGCAGCTCAAGGAGGAGCAGCCGGAGATGAAGGCGCTCGCCAAGCGGGTCGCCCAGCGCCGCGCCGCGGACGCCAAGGCGGCCGCCGAGGGCGAGGGGACGCCGGCGGGGGAGGAGTTCGCCGACGGCGACCTGCCCGCGGGTATGGTCGGTCAGCGTGGCACGGCCGGTACCGTGCGTGCCAAGGGCCGTCCGTCCACCAAGCACTGAAGCCCGCCCGACCGTAAGGACTCTTGTGACCACCGCCGACATCGCCCTGACCGAGCTGCTGAACAGCCGGATCCGGGACGTCCCGGACTACCCGAAGCCGGGTGTGCTGTTCAAGGACATCGCGCCGCTGCTCGCCGACGCCGAGGCCTTCGGGGCCCTCACCCGGGCGCTGGCGGACCGGGCGACGGCCCTGGGCGCGACCAAGGTGGTGGGCCTGGAGGCGCGCGGCTTCGTGCTGGCGGCCCCGGCGGCCTTCGCGGCCGGGCTCGGCTTCGTGCCGATCCGCAAGAAGGGCAAGCTGCCCGGCGAGGTGTTCCAGCGCTCGTACGAGCTGGAGTACGGCTCGGCGACGCTGGAGGTGCAGTGCGACGCCTTCGCACCCGGTGAGCGGGTGCTGGTGGTGGACGACGTGCTGGCCACCGGCGGCACGATCGGCGCCTCGCTGGACCTGGTGAAGGAGGCCGGCGCCGAGTTGGTGGGCGTCGTGGTGCTGATGGAGCTGGGCTTCCTGGACGGCCGCGAGAGGCTCTCCGGACACCTGAACGGGGCTCCGCTGGAGACGCTGGTCACGGTCTGAGGTCAGACGGAAGGGCGGCGGTCGGATCATCCGACCGCCGCCCTTCGGGTGTCCGGGCCCGGGCGGCTGAACACCGGAGCGCCCGGCTCGGTACCATGAAGATTCATCCCCTCCCGGTTGTGCGAGCCGTACGAGGGGCAGGCCCGGTGCCCCGAGGAGTGTCCTTGCCCGACGAGGTTGTGCCCACGGCCCAAGCGGCCGCCCCCGAAGACCGTCCCACGCCCTCGGGGGCCACCCCGGCACGCCCGGCGCCGACCTCCTCCCGCCCGGTGGCTCCGGCCACCCGCCCCTCCTCCTCCGGCGGTATGCGCGCCCGCCTGGCCCGCCTCGGCGGCCAGCGTTCCAGCGTGCTCAACCCGGTGCTGGAACCGCTGTTCCGCTCGATCCGGGCGAACGACCCCAAGGCCGACCCGGCCCTGCTGCGGGACATCGAGAAGGCCTACGCCGTCGCCGAGAAGTGGCACCGCGGGCAGAAGCGCAAGAGCGGCGACCCGTACATCACCCACCCGCTGGCCGTCGCGACCATCCTGGCCGAGCTGGGTATGGACGCCCCGACCCTGATGGCCGGGCTGCTGCACGACACCGTCGAGGACACCGACTACGGCCTGGAGACCCTCCGCAAGGACTTCGGCGACTCGGTGGCCCTGCTGGTGGACGGCGTCACCAAGCTGGACCGGGTCAAGTTCGGCGAGGCCGCGCAGGCCGAGACCGTCCGCAAGATGGTCGTCGCGATGGCCAAGGACCCGCGGGTCCTGGTGATCAAGCTGGCCGACCGCCTGCACAACATGCGCACCATGCGCTACCTCAAGCGGGAGAAGCAGGAGAAGAAGGCCCGCGAGACGCTGGAGATCTACGCCCCGCTGGCACACCGGCTGGGCATGAACACCATCAAGTGGGAGCTGGAGGACCTCGCCTTCGCGATCCTCTACCCCAAGATGTACGACGAGATCGTCCGCCTGGTCGCCGAGCGCGCGCCCAAGCGCGACGAGTACCTGGCGACCGTCATCGACCAGGTCCAGGGCGATCTGCGCGGGGCCCGGATCACCGCCTCGGTCACCGGCCGGCCGAAGCACTACTACTCGGTCTACCAGAAGATGATCGTCCGGGGCCGGGACTTCGCCGAGATCTACGACCTGGTGGGCATCCGGGTCCTGGTCGACACCGTCCGCGACTGCTACGCGGCGCTGGGCACCATCCACGCGCGGTGGAACCCGGTGCCGGGGCGGTTCAAGGACTACATCGCGATGCCCAAGTTCAACATGTACCAGTCGCTGCACACCACGGTGATCGGTCCTGGCGGCAAGCCCGTCGAGCTGCAGATCCGCACCTTCGACATGCACCGCCGGGCCGAGTACGGCATCGCCGCGCACTGGAAGTACAAGCAGCGCGCGGTGGCCGGCGCCTCCAAGGTCCGCACCGACACCCCGGCCCAGACCCGCAAGGACGACAAGGCCGGCGCCGTCAACGAGATGGCCTGGCTGCGGCAGCTGCTGGACTGGCAGAAGGAGACCGAGGACCCGAGCGAGTTCCTGGAGTCGCTGCGCTTCGACCTCTCCAACAACGAGGTCTTCGTCTTCACGCCCAAGGGCGACGTCATAGCCCTGCCGGCCGGTGCCACCCCGGTGGACTTCGCCTTCGCCGTCCACACCGAGGTCGGCTACCGCTGCATCGGGGCACGGGTCAACGGGCGGCTGGTGCCGCTGGAGTCGACCCTGGAGAACGGCGACAGCGTCGAGGTGTTCACCTCCAAGGCGGAGAACGCCGGCCCCTCCCGGGACTGGCTGGGCTTCGTCAAGTCGCCGCGGGCCCGCAACAAGATCCGCGCCTGGTTCTCCAAGGAGCGCCGCGAGGAGGCGATCGAGCACGGCAAGGACGCGATCGCCCGGGCGATGCGCAAGCAGGGCCTGCCGATCCAGCGGATCCTGACCGGCGACTCGCTGGTCACCCTGGCCCACGAGATGCGCTACCCCGACATCTCCTCGCTGTACGCCGCGATCGGCGAGGGCCACGTCACCGCGCAGAACATCGTGCAGAAGCTGGTGCAGGCGCTCGGCGGGGAGGAGGGCGCCACCGAGGACCTCGCGGAGACCGCCACCCCGACGCACGACACCCGCCGGGCGGTGCGCCGCCGGGCCAAGGGCGATCCGGGTGTCATCGTCAAGGGCGTCGAGGACGTCTGGGTCAAGCTCTCCCGCTGCTGCACCCCCGTCCCGGGCGACCCGATCGTGGGCTTCGTGACCCGCGGCAACGGCGTCTCGGTGCACCGCGCCGACTGCGTCAACGTGGAGGCGCTCAGCCAGCAGCCCGAGCGGATGATAGAGGTCGAGTGGGCGGCCACCCAGTCCTCGGTCTTCCTGGTGGCCATCCAGGTCGAGGCGCTGGACCGGTCCCGGCTCCTCTCGGACGTCACCCGGGTCCTGTCCGACCAGCACGTCAACATCCTGTCGGCGGCGGTGCAGACCTCCCGCGACCGGGTGGCGATGAGCCGCTTCACCTTCGAGATGGGCGACCCGAAGCACCTCGGCCACGTCCTCAAGGCGGTCCGCGGCGTCGAGGGCGTGTACGACGTCTACCGCGTCACCTCGGCCCGCAAGTAGGGCCGGGGCAACGGAAAGGCCCCCGGGGACTCCTTGGGTTCAAGGGGTCGTCGCAACACCACTTGGTTTTAGGTGGTGAGTAGATCACGTAGACGCTCGGCTGGGGTATTCCAGCCGAGCGTCTTGC
>NZ_JBIVMI010000008.1:135285-242494 GCF_044753005.1 Kitasatospora sp. NPDC088548 | reverse complement strand
GACTGGTGACGCCACGCATGGCTGCTCTGCGGTGCGGGGGCAGCAGGCGCCTACTGCCCGGGAAACAGGCGTTACTGACGATCCGTCGGACCGACTGTGAGATAGACCATAATGCACCATCGCCTGAGTTTTTAGGTCCGCAGCAGAAAGTTCCCCCTTCCGTGTGACCGAGCCCAGATGGACCTACGTGCTGCCAGCCCGGCACACTGACCCCAACACCGACAGAGAGGACGTCATGGCTCTTCGCCCCAACCCGACTCTCCGTCAACGTCGACTCGGCACCGAGCTGCGACGGATGCGGGAACAAGCCGACCTCGGGGGAAGCCAGCTCGCCCGCATGCTCGGCATCAGCCCCGGTCAGATGACGCAGATGGAGACGGCGAAGATCGGTGTCAGCCCCGAACGCCTACGCACGGTCGCTTCGGCCTGCAACTGTGCCAACGGGCCGCTCATCGATGCCCTCGCCCGCGTGGCCGCAGAGCGTGGAAAGGGTTGGTGGGAGGAGTATCGCGGCATCTTGACGACTGACTTTCTTGAGGTGGCAGAGCTTGAAGCCCACGCCACCCGGCTGACGTTCTGCAACACCACGTACATGCCCGGCCTGTTCCAGACCAGCGCCTACGCAGCTGCCGTGTTCGCTCGGATCTTCCCACCCCTGTCCCCGCAAGAAGTCGACACCAGGACAGCCTTTCGAATCAGGCGACAGGAGATCGTCCGCTCCGGTTCTACACCGGTACGAGCATTCATCCACGAGGCCGCGCTGCGGATGCAATTCGGCGGACCCACGGTGCTCGTGAATCAGCTTGGCGCTCTCCTTGGCGACTCCGAGCGGCCCGGAATCTCCGTTCGAGCTGTGCCATTCGCTGTTGACACCTTCCCCGGCGCTGGCGAGAACCTCTGCTTCGCCGAGGGCTCAGTCCCCGAACTGGATACCATCGAGATGGACGTATCCCAGGGCGCACTCTTCTTTGACTCCCCGGCGGACCTGGCCAAGCATCGGGCCATCTTCTCGCGCCTGGACTCCACCGCGCTCTCCGGAGAAGAATCGCGCGAGTTCATCCGATCCATCATGAAAGAAATGGAAGCCGCGAATGCCTAACCCAGAGTGGCAGAAGTCGAGCTTCAGCGCCTCAAGCAACGAGTGCGTCGAGGTGCGTACCGTCGACGGGCTGGTCGAGCTCCGCGAGTCCGACACCGGCGACATCATCGTCCGCACCACCCCCGCCAAGTTCGCCACGTTCCTCCAAGGCGCCAAGGCCGGCGAGTTCGACCACCACGCCAACCACATCGCCTGACCCCACAACCACCAGCCGCCCCTCGCTCACCCGAGCGAGGGGCGGCCGCAGAACAGGTCAGCACAGCCCGCCGATCCAGGCCCGAAACGGCAGGGCTGGAACCTAAGGTGTGCTGTCTCGGGACGCAGCGCGACCGCGTCCCGCTTGAACTCCCCCGAGCACCTCGCAGCACCCATGAGGACATCCTGTTCACGGACCCGAAGATCCGCTTCTCAGAAGTGTCCACAAACAGGGGTAAAGCCCCACGTTCACCGACCCCCGGCTCTGCGCGGCCATCGCGGACCGGCTGACCTTCCGGTTCACCCTGATCGAGACCGGCATCGAGTCCTACCGCCTGGCCGCCACCGAAGCCGAGCACCAGCCGAGCCGCTGACCAGCCGAGCCGGGAGCGGAGGACCGGCGGTCGAGGTGACGCGATGTCACGGCTGCCCGCCGAGCCCGAGCTTCTTCACCCCGAACGGGGAGAAGATCATGTGGGCAGCCCAGCCGTGGTGGATGAGAGCGATCTGGGAAGGCACCGGCGTCACCGGATAGATGGCCTTGCCCCGCGACCAGTTCGCGAGCAGGCCCTCGGTAGTGTCGACCGCGGAGACGACCATCGTCACCTGGAGCTTCCCGTCGCCCCACGTGTTCCAAAGGGCCCACCCCTCGGGCCGGGCCTCGACTCCGAGGCGGGCGCACGCCTGCTCATAGGTCTCCCCCATGCCATCCGGCATCGCCCCGGGCCGCAGAATCACCACGCCCGCGAGTTTCAGCTCGGGGCGTTCCGCCTCATCGTCGAGGCAGCCGTCCCCGGGGAAATGGTAGTGGCGAAGCTCCCGGGCCAGCGCGTTCACCGCCCGCTGCAAGCGCGTCGCGTCCTCTGCTTCGGGCTGATACGAGAGCCAGCCCTCGGCCGAGGCGGCGCCCGCGACCACGCTGGCGAGCCGTTCTATCTCTCGCAGGTGGTCGAGTTCGGAGAGTTCAGGTCGTGTCACGGCTGCCAGTCTCGCAGCGGCGCACGGCCGGGGCATCCCAGTTTCCACGCGCCTCGGAGACGAAACCGGGCCCTCGCCGGCCGGGCCTGTCAGGGGCCGAGAAATCCGCGAGGCCCTGCGGACGCCCCCCGGCACGGACGACGCCCGGACGCGGGTCCTGGCCCGGTGGGTCGGCATCGGTCTGGTGAGCCTGGGCGACTACCACGACGCACACGCGTTCCTGTGCCAGGCGCTCGACCTGGCCACAGCCAGTGGCAACATCCGGGCCGTCATCGCCACCGAACTCAACCTCGGCGACGCCTACCGCTACGCCGGTGAAGCAGAGACCGCTGACGTGCTCTACCGCAAGGCCCTGGACACTGCCCGGAGCCGGCACCCGGAACTCGTCGACTTCGCCCTCCAGCACTTCGGCAAACACCTCATGGAACAAGGCGACCTTGTACCTGCGCGCGCCCACCTGCGGGAAGCGTGGCGGCTGCGGATCGCCAAGGGTGACACCGGGCTGATCGAATCCACCCAGGCCGCACTCGACCGCGTCGAGCTACTGATCGGACAGGCAGCCACCGGCACGGCCGCTCCGGCGACTGGTGACGCAGAAGCGACACAGTGGAGCAAGCGATGGACCTCATGACTCCGATCCCGCACCACGGCCCGAACCCCGGCCCGGTGGGCTGAGCTTGACGTTTAACCTCGCAGGTCACCCGACCTGCTGATCTGCGGTTCTTCCTGAGACAGCGGAGACGGCCGTTCTCCACACTTCGAGATGTCGAGTCACGAAGCACGAGAGAACGGCCGCTGCCTATGAGTCTCCCTGTCGACGCGCCCGCAGGCCAGGTATTGGCTCTCCGGCTCGAAGAACAGACAGCGGGCCACACGTCACGATGTCGGAAAGACAGTCAAACGCGCCGAGACGATCAAGGAACACCAAGCCCGACGAGCATAAATTCCAAGCTCAGGCGAGGTAGGTCCTCTGCCACTCCAACGAGGTCATGGTGAGTGCCGCCTCAGCCAGCGTCCGGGCGGACTCGGTCTTGAGGCTGCCGAGGCTGCTGTCGATCCAGGGCTGCACGTTCTGGTACCCCTGCTCGCGGTACTCGACAGCTTGGATCAGGCATTCGAGCTTGTCGGCGTCGTGGGCCACGGTCACTTCGAGGCTCTCGGCGTTCTCGTACTCCTCGACGATCGCCTGGACGCCAGCGAGGACGGCCGGGTGCGCCGCACTGACCTGATCCTCGGTCACCTTCTCGTTGGACGAGGCAGTGAGGTAGCGCCGGCCGATGTGGGGAATGTCCCCGATCCGCGTCTCCTGGGTGTCGTGGAACGTGCAGAGCAGCGCCACCTTGGCCGGGTCGGCACCTTCCATCATCGCCAGCACGGCACCGACGACCGCCGTACGGAAGCTGTGCTCGGCGATGGTCTCCGGGTCCTTGACCCCGGCGATCCACCAACCGGACCGCTTGGCCCGCTTGAGCATCCCCATCTCCATCAGGAAGCTCGCCGTGCCCTGCGACTGCTTGTCGTCCGTCATCGCCGTCCTTCGGTGCGTTGGATCAGTTGCGTACTACCGAACCCGCCTATGCGCAGACCGTAGTGCACGGCCTCCAGCTCGCGGCGGGACTGCGTGGAAAGACTGCCCCCATCCAGGAGGAGCCGAACCCGCGTGCCCAGGTCCTCAGTCACATGCGGGTCGACGTCAAGCAGACCGCGCCTGGCGATCAGCAGCGACCAGATCGAGTGCACGTACAGGTCCGTGTACTCGGCTGCCCGATCGAGCCGGACGGCGAGCTGCCGTAACAGCCCAGACGCATCCCAAGCCGGCCGGCCGCGTTCTGCCATGAAGTTGTCGTCCGTTTGGGGACGGCCGTCCAGACCCAGCCAGTGGGCCCAGTAGTTGAGGTTCGCAGCCTCGGCATCATCGTTGTCGGTCAGGGACCGGGCGATGAAGTCCTGCAGCAGCTCCGGATCGCCCTGCCTGGCGAGAGCAGCAGCGACCGATCGCGCCTCCGCCCAACGGGGTGACCAGCCGGACACCGAGGCAGTCAGCCGGCCTCGGCGCCGGATCCCGTCGAACCACTCTGTGGCGTCCCAGTCACGGTCGTAGGAGGACAGGTAGAACACCTGCCGCCGCAGCAGGGCGGCATCCTCGGCATCCCGGTCGGCCAAGTCGGCGCTCTGGCGCAGGGTGTTGAAGAACCGCACACGGTCCGCCGCGCCGAGGAGAGGGGCAACGGCAACCGGGCCGCGACGCGCCGCCGGGATGTTCAGCTGGGCGGCCACCACTCCCGGGAGAACGCCGCTGACGGCCCAGCCGATCATGTGCGTGGTGTCCCGCGTCAAGACCCAGCCCGCGAGGGGGTGTTCTTCGACCGAGCCGGCACCGGTGCCGCTGCCCAGAATCTCGCCGAGGATGAAGTCGGCGTCCATCGCGAGGCTCAGCGCATCGACCAGCGCGGGCGGCGCCCCCAGGCGAATGAGCTTGCGCCGCATCGCAACGAGGTTGCCGGCCCTCGTTGCCGACAGCGGGCGACGCCCCGACTCCCAGCCCTGCAAGGTGCTCTTGTCGACGCCGAGGTCGGTGGCCAGCTCCTCCTGGGTGCGGGGGATCTGCTCACGTATGACCTTGAACAGGAAGCCGGCCACCAGGCCGTCCGGTCCGCGTTCAGGCGAACTGCGACTGCCAGTCAGTGTTTCTCCACGCCGCGATGACGTACGAGCAGGCATTCCCTGCGCCCCCTGGCCTCGATCGTCCGGGTAACTCGTACCGGCAGTCCGTCGAACCTCCGCGTCACTACCCGTAGTTTCATCGCTACGGCATCGCACGCGATGGGGGAAGCCTAGTTCCTGCACAGCTCCTCTGGTCTCGATCCGCGAGATGCCCACCGCTCCGAAGGAAATGAAGCCGGAACCTCCGGCTCCTGGGGCCTTCGGAGCGGCCACCAGCCGGCGGTCCCGCCCCGTGAAAACCCCCGCCGGGGCGGGGCCGCCTTCAAGCCACCGAGGGGAGCCGAGGGCACCAGCCATGGACGCAGCCGTTAACCAGCACCGGGGTCGCCATCGTGGCGAGCACCGCGACCCCGTAGGAACAGCGCTCACCGCTCTGTGGGGCCTGGGACACATCGTCGCGCTCACGCTGCTCGGGATCGCCGCGCAGCATCAGCTCGGCACCGGGCACGAGACTGCGGCGCCGCCAGCGCGCTCCCTCCCCGACCACGAACCGGCCGTTTGAGGCGCGGCCAGCCCTCACCAGACCTCGCACGAGCGGAAGGAACGACGACATGAGGTTCAACCTGCGCGCCAACATGCTCGACGAGTTCTTCCGGGCCCGGATCGGCCCGAAGGTGACGGCCCCGCTGTGGGTCGCCCACCAACTGGAGAACACCGCAAACGTCTACTTGCCGACGTACCGGCAGACGGCCGACCGCAAGCCGATCTCCCGGATCGGCTTCGAGCTGGCAGCCCTCACCGCCCAGTGGCGCTGCCTGCCGTTCCACTACTTCCGGTACGAGCTCTACCGGACCGGAGTAGACCTCGCCTCGGCAGCGGCGTACGTGCCCGACACCGTCTTCTACAGCCGCCTGCTGCCCGCCGTGAACCGATCCGCCCTGCTCCTGGATGACAAGATCGCGTGCAAACGCATCCTCGGCGACGCGGGCGTCCCCCAGCCGCTACTCCTGATGACCGGCGAGCAGGGATCCTGGTTCGACCGGGTTGGGCGACCGGTGCCAGCCGACTCACCTGCTGCGGTGGACGCTGCCCTCGGCGGCATCGCCGAGGTGGTGATCAAGCCGGCCAGGCACACCAGCGGTGGCGCCGGCGTCCTCGTTCTCGACAACGAGGGCGGCGAACTCCTCCAGCAGGACGGCACGCCGTTCTCACTGGCCGCATACGGCGCAAGGTGGGGAGGGTGGCTGATCGAAGCGTTCGTCCGCCAGCACGACGAGCTCGCCGCGTTCAACCCCTACTCGCTCAACACCTTCCGGGTCATCACCCACCTCCACCCGGCGGACGGCCCACGGGTCCTGTACTGCCTGCTCAAGAGCAGCGCAGACACGGACGCCGTCGACAACGCCTGCAACGGCGGCCTGTACGTGCGGGTCGACACCGCCACCGGCATGCTCGACGACACCGCGCACACCACTTCGCTCACCCGCTACACCCACCACCCCGTCTCCGGCCTCGCCTTCGCCGGCCAGAAGATCAGCACCATCCGCCAGGTCGTCGAGGCCGCCGAGCGGGCCGCAGTCCACTTCCCCCGCACACCCGTCGTCGGCTGGGACATCGCCGTGGATCACGACGCCGAGGCGCTCATCATCGAGGGCAACAGCAGCCCGAGCCTGATGAACCTCCAGCGCACCCACGGCGGCCTGTCCCACACCCTTGGAAGGTCCTTGATCACCGACCACAGGAGGTCGTGAACGTGCGCCGCACACCGAACACCGCCCTCGAACTCGCCCGCGAGGCGATGTCCCCGCTGCTGACCCAATGGACGGCCAAGCCGGAAGTCCAGGCCCTGTACATCCTGTCGTCCAGCGCGGACTGCCCCGACAACCCGACGTGCTTCGACGAGGAGTCCGACTTCGATGTCGCCGTCGTCCTTGACGTCCCCTTGCGGGCTGCCGAGTGGCGCCCCCACCTCGCGGACACCTGTCAGCTGATCGCCGACCGCATCCCCGCATGGGTGCCCAGGTTCCTCTTCCGCCTCCCCGTCCCCTGGGGCTCCATGGAGGTCAACGTCCACCAGCTGATCTACCAGTACGAGTGCGACCCCAGGACCACCTGGCCCGGCGAGAAGTGCGACACCTACCTGCACAAGAGCCAGGTCCTCCACGACCGCGGCGGCTCGTTCCAGGAACTCATCCACCACAAAGCCCAGGCCGCCCGCACCCAGCTCGACCTGGAGCGCGAACGGCTCGCCAACCGGATCACCTGGGACGTGCGGGAGATGTCCCTGCGCCAGTCCCGCCGCCTCGGCCCCGAGGCCGGTCACTACCTGCTCAACCTCGCGGTGGACGAGGTGATCGACTGCATCTACGCCACCGCCGGCCAGTTCATCCCGAACAGGAAGTGGAAACTGACGCAGCTCGTCAGCCGCGGGTTCATCACCGTCGACCAGGCGGAGATCCTACGGGACGCGATCCGCTGCAACCCCAGCTGCCGGACCGACCTGGAGCGCCGAGTCGAGGCTCTGGAGAAGTTCTGCGCGAGCATCGACGGCTTCGTCACCGACGGTCCCGAGGCCCAACAGATCCGCAGCCACTACCAGCGCCGGCTGCAGCTGCGGGGATCGCGATGTGCGGACCCGGACGGAACGGCCTGGTAGCCGCTGCGCGATAGGCTTCGAGGCCCTGTCGAGACCGGACCGACGGCCAACCAAATCTGATTATCGGAAAGGCCGTTAGGCCGGTTTCGACGAACGACGGAGCACCGACCCGGGAGAGGTCCGAGATGGCGATCAGGCTGTACAACACGCTGACCAAGCGCAAAGAGGAATTCGTCACCATGACGCCCGGCGTGGTCAAGATGTTCGTCTGCGGCCCGACCGTTTACGGGCTCAGCCACATCGGCCACGCGAAGACGTACACCCAGTTCGACCTCGTCGCCCGCTACCTCAAGAAGCGCGGCTACCAGGTCACCTACGCCCAGAACCTCACCGACGTCGACGACAAGATCATCCGCAGGGCCGGCGAGCTGGGCATGGACCCCCGCGACCTCGCCGCCGAGTACGAGAAGCACTACCTCGACGACATGGCCGACCTGCACAACACCAACGTCGACGTCTTCGGCCGCGCCCACGACCACATCGACGAGATCGTCGCCCAGGTCCAGCAGCTCATCGAGCACGGCCACGCCTACCAACTCGACGACGGCTGGTACTACGACCTGACCACCTTCCCCGGCTACGGCAAGCTCTCCGGTCGAACCGAGGTCAAGGCCGAGGACTCACTCGCCCGCGTGGACGAGAACGACCGGAAGCACAACCCCGGCGACTTTGCCCTCTGGAAGGCCCGCAAGCCCGGCGAGCCCTACTGGTCTACCGCCCTCGGCGAAGGCCGGCCCGGCTGGCACATCGAGGACACCGCCATCACCGAAGCCCTCTTCGGCCCCCAGTACGACCTCCACGGCGGCGCCGTGGACCTCATCTTCCCGCACCATGAAGCCGAGATCGCCCAGATGGAAGCCGCCTCCGGACTCGACCCCCTCGCCCGCTACTGGATGCACACCGGCCTGCTGCGCGTCGACGGCGCGAAGATGTCCAAGAGCACCGGCAACTTCCTGACCATCCGCGACATCCTCAAGACTGCGGACTTCCGCACCCTGCGGTACGCCTTTCTCAGCCAGCACTACCGCTCCTCGATGGAGCTGAACGACACCACGCTCGAACAGGCCCGGGCCGCCCGCCGCCGGGTGGAGAACTTCGCCCGCCTGATCGACCGTTCGCACAACGAGAGCCCCGCGAGCACCGCCCTGGCGCGAGAGGCCCGCGACGCGGCCTTCGAGCGACTGGACGACGACATCGACACCCCTGGTGCGCTCGCCGTCCTCTTCGACTACATCCGCGAGCAGAACCGGCGCGAGGAGCCTCCGGGCGCCACCGCTCTGGCCCTGCTCCAGGAACTCGACGAACTCTTCGACGCCTTCGACCTCGACGAGCGCACCACGGCCGACGCCGAGATCGAGGCCCTGCTCGCCCGCCGGCGCGAACTGCGTCAGGCCCGCAACTTCGAGGAGGCCGACGAGATCCGCAAGACCCTGCAGCAACGGGGGATCGTCATCGAAGACACCCCCGACACAACCCGATGGTGGTTCACACAAGAGGTGACATCCGTATGACCTCAGCATCCTGGAACACGCTCGGCCCGCTCATCGTCGACAACGCCCTGCCCGCCGTCCTGTGCGAGGAACTGCTCCGGCACTTCGAGCACAGCACCCAGCGTCCCCGCAGCTACCAGGGCGTCATCGACGAGACCCTCCGCAAGTGCAAGTACGTCGAGGTCCCCGAACGCCTCGCCAACCTCGTCATGGCCGCCGTTTCGCCGCACATCGATGCCTTCTTCGGCGTCGACACCTACCCCGTCCCCGGCCAGCCGACCGTGATCTACCGGTACGGGCCCGGAGTCGGCTTCGTCACGCACCACGACGAGGTCACCGAGACGGAACTCGAACGGGCCGCCACCAACGGCCAGCCCGTCATCGGCGGCGACCTCACCACCGTGCTGTTTCTCAGCGGACCCGACGAGTACGGCGGCGGGGCCCTCTACTTTGAGGAGCCCCCGCTTGACCTCCGCCCCGCCAAGGGAGCACTCGTCGCCTTCCCAGCCACCCGCGACTTCATGCACGGCGTCCGCCCCATAACCGGCGGCGCCCGGTACTCCCTACTGACCCGCAGACTTGTGAAGGGCACAGCGCGGTTCGCGGGCTGAGAAAGTGTTGGGTAATCGGGTGATCACTCGTTCTTGAGGCCGTCGGTGAGGCGGCGGGCTGCTTCGGTCTCGATCGGGCCGCGTGGTTCGATCTCCTCGCCGGCGAGGCGGGCGGCCATGAGTCGGATCATGGCGACCTTGATCATCGCCCCGGCGTGTGCGGTCTTGCGCTCGTAGTCCCGTGCCAACCGTCTGCACCGTCCCAGCCAGGAGAATGTCCGCTCGACCACCCACCTGCGGGGCAACACCTGGAAGCCTTTCACATCCGCGTTGTGCGGCACCGCGACGATTTTCAGGCTCTCGTGTCAGCTGTCCTCTCCCAGGTAGCTCAGGGCTTGGCGGAAGTCATCGAGAGCGGCCTCGAACTCGCCGGTGGCGGTGTGGAAAGTCGATCGGTCTATCAGGATCTCGGCCAGCGTTCGGGTTCCGTCTGCCGGATCGTGCTGACACAGCCGGCGGGCCAGCTCCACTCCGTCATCGAACAAGGGGCGTACTCGCTCCGCGAACAGGTGGGTGCGGTGCTCCCAGTAGACAGCAGAACGGACGGTGAGGACCCGATGTACCCGGACCAGTTCGGCCAGATATTGGTCCGGATCTCGGGTGGCTCGTGAGACAAGGGCGCCCACCTCTTCACGCAGAGTGATACGGCTGTCGAAGTAGTGCCGCTTGGCATCGGGGGACCACTGCATGGGCGCCGCCCCCGAAGGCGGACACGGTCCACCGGACGTCAACCGCTCACTGTCGGCACCGGAAAAGGGCAGCAGAACCGCCCAGTAGGACGCCTGATAGCCACTCCAGGACTTGCGCTCACCGGTGGCGGCCAACTCCGTTAGCAAGGCGAGTGCCTCTTGCCGTACGGTGGCCGCCTGCTCACCGCGGCCGCAAGTGTCGAGCATCTGTGCATACCCGATCAGCGAGTAGAGATGGCAGGCCATCGGGCCGCGGTCGTTCGAGGCCTCGACCGCTTGCATTCCAACAAGTTTCTCGAACGCGCCGATTGCTTCGCCGGACCGGCCGGCGTCATCGAGAGCGGCTATCCACTCCAGGAGTGACCAGGCGAGACCCCCGTCGCCGGGCCCGTGAGGCAGGATCGCCTCGACCAACTCAGTCAGGGCATCGGCAGCCTCGACATAGCGGCCATCCTCGGAGAGACCGGCCGCCCAGCCACGCAGCCCCTTGACCTCGGGGTCTCGGGATAGTTCGGCCTGCGCACGGCCGATGGCGAGCATCTCGGCGCGCATGGCGAGCCCTTCGGCACGGCGGCCCAGGGTGTACAGCTCTCTCTGGCACGTGTCGAGTGCCCCGTACAGAAGATCCGCACGAGCAGGTTCGACCGGATCGATGGCCCGCGCCGCAGCCACCGCCTCCTCACACAGAGCGAGACAGGCTGGATGCCGCTCGCCCGAGCCGGAGTTGTAGCTCAGGCGTTGCAGGGCCAGGACCAGGCGGGGCAGATAAGCAACGGGGCTGACCTGGGCGAGCACCCGGTAGGCATCAACTTCCTCGTGTGGAGTGCGGCGCCCCGACGCTAGCAGCATGACCTGCGCCCGCACGATGTCGTCCTGATCGATTTTCCCCGAGTGGTTCATAACGGAGATTCTGGGCGTCTCGGAGAGGCCCGAACAAGCCTGGTGACATGTGCCATTCGCCCTACGCAAAAACCTTCTGACCTGTCATGATGAGTGTGTCATCGCCTTTCCGGGGTTCGGCGAACTGCGGGTGCCGATACGCATCTCGCGGTAGGTCACGGTTCCGGGCAGTTGGAGTGGCGCCACGATCCGCGCAGCGACCACCGGGTGAAGCAGTGCCTTCACCTCCCTGCGGACAGCCCCGCGCCAGACGAGTTCCGTACGCTGCAACGAGATCCGGTCCGTCTCGGTGATGGTGAGAGGCCGGCTCGCTTGCAAAGCTCTTTCAATGTCGCAGCCAGTTCTTGCTTGGCTTGGCCCAGCTGCTCGGGATGGAGCGTCACGACCCGGCATACTCCAGAAACGGGACGGACTCCGAAATGGCGATTCGCTGGTACTCGATGAACCGATCAGGTGCGCCGTCGAACAGCTCGCGACTGATCTGCGTCCCGTCCGCCCTGTAGCTCATGAGAACGACTTTGGACTTGTCGAACATCCAGAAGTCTTGTGCGCTTGACAGCGGGTTTTCCCGGTCGGTCACATCGAGGATGCGAATATCCTCACCGGCCTTGACGTGATGTCGATAGTAATACTCGAACTCGAACCGAAGATAGTCGGAAAGGGGCTGCGTCACAATATGAACGCGCCCGACTCTCCTTCCTTCGCTCTCCCATTGCCGCACTTCGTCCATCCACCCCGACTGATAGCCGTCGGGGGACTTCTCTCCTGACAGGAAGCGATCGAGTTTCTCCGCTTCCTGCGGCATGGCGTAGGTGGGGAGTGTCTCCAACCTCCACGCCTCGAACCGCATGGAGTCGAAGCACTGTTCCCAAGCGTCACCAGCCAAGAGCACGGAATGCCTCCCGCAGTACGCTCTCGGGGATCTCGACCAGGCCTTCGCCCTCGGACGGAGTGAAAACGCCGGACAGGTCGCCCTGAACCACGAACGAGCCCGTCTCCGTCCGGTAGACGTTGGGGCAGTCCTTCTCCCCGCACTCCCCGCTGCCACTGCCGGTGAGCCGGGTAAGCGATGTACGTGCCGACATGTCAGACCCCCTCGTTTCAGAACAGGTTGACCAACCAACGGCCACGCTAGGGGGGCGGGGAGCCTGGGCGTCCATGCGTAGACGGGACTATGCGCGTCATTGACTAATGATCATGACATTGGCCCGTGGTGCGCGGCCGGTTCGCTCCACATCCGGCCGATCGCTTGCCGTATCGACCCGACTGCCGCAGAGACGCGGCACGCCAGGTGCCTCCGGAAACAGGGTTTGCGCTCACAGCAGTCGGCCTGGGCGACCACGAACGTGCTGGTACGCAAGGACGCGTCAGCCTGGAGGCCGACGGCCACCGCAAGGGTGGCCGTCGGCACAGACAGCGAGGCATAGAACCCGAGACGCTCACCGAAGCCTGCGAAGTGGGCGCTGAGCTCGTCGGCGCCTGCCAGAACCGGGCCATCGCGCCCCGCGAGAGCTGACTGACCCTGCTACGGAGTTCCGCCACCTACTCAGGCCCTACCGGGGCAACGCCTCGGTAGCGACGTTGGCCGACCGAATCACCAGCGCGGCCAGCTGATCAAAGACCGGCCTCGTCCAGCAGCAGGTAGAGCACGCCCACGAGCGTGCCACTGCTGACGATCTCGCGACGGTCGATCATGCCGCGCAGTTCGGACAGGTGAATCCACTCGATCCGGTCGGACTCGTTGCGCTCGGTCGGCGGTCCCACGTACTCGACGGCATCGGCCCGGAAGACGAAGTGTTCGGAGTCGGTGATCCCGTTCGCCGGCTGGGCGTAGATCAGCGGCTTGACGTCACCGACCTTCCAGCCGGTCTCCTCCAACGCCTCACGGGCCGCCGCCTCCGCCGGGGTCTCATCCGGCTCGACCAGCCCCATCGGGAGTTCCCAGGCCCAGGTGTCGGTGATGAAGCGGTGCCGCCACATCATGAGCACCTGCTTCTCGCTGTTCACGACGGCAGCCACGGCCAGGTGCCGCAGCTTGACCACGTGATACTCCCAGCGGCGCCCGTCAGGCTGCTCGACGTCGGTCAGCCACAGGTTCACCCATGGGTTCTCGTAGATCGGAACGTTCCCCATGGATCTTCCACTGCATCGCTGCGGCCCCTCTCGACGGACCTTCAGCATGTCAGATGCGGCAGCCCGGGCAAGCAGGTTCCAACAAGTTTGCGTCACACTGACGAATAGTGGCATCTTGCTCGCAGCAGTTGAGCCAAAGCGCTGCCAGGCCATCACAGACTGCTTATGCGATCGCTCGATGCTGCGGAGGCGCTTGCCCGCGCCTTGCCGTCAAAGACACTGGCGCCTGATCTCCCGCCGCGATCCGAAAGGTCTCGAAAGCTAGGGCTGGTTGTTTCCCCTGCGCGCAGATCGCTCCAGGTCGTTTTCCAGCGGGTTGGGCTGGCTTTGGTCGGCTCGACCAGCCGGATGGCGGGGGCCTGGGGCCGGCGAGGTGCACCCCGGTTTCGACAAGGGCCATTCGCTTGCCGTCGCCGGGGTGCGTGATCTGGTGCTGCCGAGGCAGCGCGTGTTCGGCCTCCGCGCGCTGGTCGGAAAGGACGGCGTCCGAGGTGCCGGCCAACCGTACGAAGCGTTCGTGGACTTCGGGGCCGGACGCGGCCAGGGAGGTCTCCAGGGCCGCCTGGTTAACCAGCCGGGGCGTGATACCGGTGCCCCTCGCCTCCCACTTCGACACCATGCGATCACTGATGCCGAGGTGAGCCGCGAACGCCTCGATGCTCATCCGCTTCGCCTTCCG
Organism: Kitasatospora sp. NPDC088548; assembly: GCF_044753005.1. Taxonomy (NCBI): domain Bacteria; kingdom Bacillati; phylum Actinomycetota; class Actinomycetes; order Kitasatosporales; family Streptomycetaceae; genus Kitasatospora; species Kitasatospora sp. NPDC088548. Next base: position 228,400 of record NZ_JBIVMI010000008.1, on the reverse strand, counting down.
AAGCGCCTTGGCCTCGACGCCGGCCCATACCTCTACGGTCGCCAACGCGGCCCTCCACCCCACAGCCATTTGCGCCCAGCACTCCCCGTCGTCGGGGGGAACTAAAGTAGATCGACTGGGATTTCCGTGTACTCCTTACGGAGTTGTTCGATCACGGGGTGTGTTTCCGGGAAGGTGGCGCCGTCGACCGCGCCGATTGCCCGGACGCCGATGCCGATGTTGGTGGCGAAGACGGCGTCGAAGTCGGCGAGGTCGCCCAGCCGAACGGTCGCGGTCGACGACGGGTGAACCTGACGCAGCAGCTCCATCGTGGTGCCGACCAGGCACTCGGCGCCCGGCCAGATGACCTGATCTCCCTTGACGAAGCCGACGTTCCAGGTGCCGCCTTCGGAGATCACGGACTCGGCGTCCGTGAAGAGCGCGTCGTCGAAGCCCGCCCGTTGGGCGTTGCGGCGGTGGCGGAGCGAGCCGAACAAACCGACGCTCTTCACAGCCGGCATGTCGCGGGTGTACACCACGGACTGGACACGTATCGCGGGAAGCGGCAGCGCCCCGGCCGGACGAGTCGTCACCAGGAGCTGGGGGTGGGCGTCGCTCCCGACGTGACCGAGGTCGAGAGCAGGATCGAAGACCGTCACCCTGACCACACAGGCCCCCGAGGGCGGCGCGGCACGTCGGACAAATTCCCGGACACGGTCGAGGTCGAGGTCCACGTCGAAGACGGCGCGACAGTCACGGGCCAGACGCGCCATGTGGAGGGAGAGGCCGCGTACGTGACCGTCTTCCACACGGATCGAGGTGAAGTGCCCGTAGTTCGTCAGGGCAAGGGCCTGGAGATGGTCCAGGCTGATCGGGCTACCGTTCAGTTCCGCCATGGCGCCAAGCATGGCATCGGCCCTGGAGAGCGGCGCCCGGTTCCGGCTGGTGGGGCACCTAAGTTCGGTGAAAGTCCAGTGCCGGGGCAGTGTCAGGACGTACCGGAGCAGTCACCATCAGCGCCAGCCTAGTCACAGAAAGTTGGCTTCCCGGCCGGACAGTTCAAGGTCTGCATCCCTCGAACGGGGTGGGCGCGACCCGCGCGGCGAGCCTTCACCCCAAGCAGCTCCCGACCTGGGAGGACCCCCTGTGTCACAAACACGCTCCGGTTTCAGCCAGTTGGCGCTGGCCGACACTCTGAACGCCGTCGCATGGGCCCGGCGGCACGCCGTTGACGTGCTCCGCCGTTGGCGAGTCCCGCCCGACACCATCCAGACAGCCCGACTCATCGTGTCCGAGCTGATGACCAACGCCATACGGCACACGCACACCGACGAGGAGGTCTCGCCGTACTCGCCGCTGTCACCGGTGCGAAAGGTCACCCTGACCCTCTGACTCGAACGCGGACGCCTGTACATCCTCGATCACGACAGCGACGGTCGCCCGCCCGTGTTCAGGGTGGTGGGGGAGGACGCGGAGAGCGGCCGCGGGGTCTTCCTGGTCGAGGCGCTGAGCGAGCGGTGGGGCTACTACTACCCTCCCGGGCACGCCGGCAAGGTCGTCTGGTCCGAACTGCTGGCTGTCGCGCGAGACCCCAGGTTCAAGGGCGACGACACCGGGAGTGGTTACCGCGCCAACGGCGAGGCTGCGGCCGGGCGATCCTACGAGGACACGCCGTTGGTGGTGGCACGCGCACTGGTGGCACTCCGTGAACTCTGACCTGAGGAACGCCCACGCCCAGTGGGCCTACAGGTGAGTGGTCGGCGCCGAGACCCCCCGTAGCGACGGCCACTCCGAGCGCCCCGCGTCCCCATCGTGAACTCGAACCCCCGCGATTCGTGTGAGGCAGCGGGGGCGCTCACCCCCCTCCGACCAGCACGTTCGAAGATGGCGAAGTCTCAATGACCGTACGGTCGGCAGCATGAAGGAGCAACGTGCGACACAGAGCGCAGCGGGAAGGGGCGCTCGACCCGCCCCTAGCCCCGAGAGCTGCCCGTCGCGCATTGGCTAACCTGCGGAGCATGATTCGTGCGGTGGTATTCGACGTGGGCGAATGTCTTGTTGACGAGACCCGGGAGTACGGGACGTGGGCGGACTGGCTGGGGGTGTCACGGCACACCTTCGCGGCGATGTTCGGGGCGGTCATCGCGCAGGAGCGCGACTACCGTGAGACGTTCCAGGAGTTCCGGCCCGGGTTCGACCTGACTGAGGAGCGAGAGAAGCGCGCGGCTGCTGGCAAGCCGGAGTGGTTCGGCGAGGATGACCTCTACTCGGACGTTCGGCCCACCCTTGCTGCCCTGCGTGAAGCAGGGCTGTGGGTTGGCATCGCCGGGAACCAGACCGTGCGGGCCGGCGGCCTGCTGCGAGGGCTGGACCTTCCTTCCGACATGATCGCCACCAGCGACGATTGGGGGGCGTCAAAGCCGGACGTGAGGTTCTTCGAGCGTGTCATCGAGGCGACGCCTGCTGAGCCTGGCGAGATTCTGTACGTCGGTGACCGGCTCGACAACGACATCCGGCCTGCTGTGCAGGCGGGCCTCCTGACTGCTCTCATCCGGCGCGGCCCCTGGGGCACGATCCAGCAGCGCGATCCGGACGCGGATGCGATTACGACGATGCGCATCGATTCGCTGACGGAACTGCCGGAAAAGATCATCAAGTTCAACGCTGAAGTGCGCTGACCGTCGTGCCCCAGTCCTAGAGGCGATCATCGAGGTTCCGGATGCACTGCTCGTTCTGCCAGGGAGCGAGCGTGCGCCGGACCTCGCGGATGCGATCCATACCTGTGGCGTACCAGGTGATGGCCAACTGGTCGAGGTGACCTTCCCCCGCCGAGCGGGAGGTGGCGATTACCTGGTCGGGACGGGTTCGGGTGGTTGGACAGCCACTGGTTCGGCCGTCGCCTGGTCGGCGTAGTGCCTCGCCTCGTACTCGTCGGGGCTGAGCCAGCCGAGACGCTTCTGGATGCGGCTGGTGGGGCGCCGAAGTTCGGTGGAAGTTCGGTGCCGGGGCAGTGTCAGGACGTACCGGAGCAGTCACCATCAGCGCCGGCCCCGGGGATCTCGACCAGGCCTTCGCCCTCGGGCGGGGTGAAGACGCCGGCGCGCAAGGACGCGTCAACCCTGGAGGCCGCCGCCCACCGGGTTCTCTCACGTTGTGGTCCTACTGGTAAGCCACTCCGTGCTCCAGGTAGACGGTCTCGGAACGTGTCCTGGCTCCGCAGGCGGCGTGAACTCGGCGGGCCAGACGAGGGATGAGGACGGAGTCGATCTGGTCGCCGGCGTGGAAAGCGTGCTCGCTGATCTCGACCTGGTCGACCGTGATGCGGTCAAGTTCGTCAACCGGGAGAACGCCTCCATCGAACACGAGGAGGAGCTTGTCGCCCTCGGCGGGATGGGGCGCCCAGTCGACGACGAGGAGCCGGCCGATCGGCGGGGTGATGCCGAGTTCTTCCTCGACCTCCCGGGCCGCGCCTTCGCTCGGGGTCTCGCCCGCGCGCAGGTAGCCGCCCGGAATCTCCCAGCCGGGCTTGTAGGTCGGTTTGACGAGGAGCACGCGGCCGTCCTCGTCGAAGAACAGCACACCGGCGGCGGTACGCGGCCGGGCTACGACCTCATGAGGCGGGGAGTCACTCATGGTGACGACTCTAGTCACCCGGCCTCCGTCACCCGACGATCCGAAGCCGCTGTGCGACACCGGCCGGCAAAGAGCTTGGCCTTCACCGCAGTTGCCGAACCCAGGTGGTCACCGGGTGACGCGCGGCCGGACCCGGGGCCGACCGCGTCGAGGAGCCGCTCCACGCCCGGCGATCCGGGTGGCGTGGGCCCGTTACGCAGACGATGGTCGGCCGTGACGCGACCGGTCGGGGACCGCGACACGGCCCTCCTAGCGTCGCTGTCAACGCACCGGCCGCACCGGCCGGGCCGCGTCAGTGACAGAGGAGAGACACCGCATGAACAAGAACCGCACCCACCGCTCGTCCGCCCGCCGTGTTCTGACGGTCTGTGCCCTGACCGGGGCCGCGCTGCTGACCGCCGTCACCGGCGGGAACGCCTGGGCCGACGGGGTCAAGACCCCCGCCCCGGCCGCCCCGAGCATCGCCGGGTCCCCCGCCCCGGGCGCTGCGGTCCCGAGCGTGGGCTCCGGCGCCACGCCGGCCCGTACCGGGCAGCCCGCGCCGGCCACCCCGGTGGTGGGCGGGACCCCCACCGCCACGCCCGCCGCCGGTGGCACCGGGCCCCAGGTCCGGGAGGTGCCCGCGGGCGCCGCCCAGGCCGGTGACGGATCGGGCTCGGCCTCCACCTCCGGCCCGCTGCTGGTCGGCGGCGGCACCGTCGCCGCCCTCGGCGCCGGTGCGCTGGGCTTCGCCCTGCTGCGCCGCCGTTCCGGTGCGCGCGGCTGACACCGGCGATCCGAGGGATCTTTAGGCCGGAAAGCCGCTACCCGAAACCGGTCGTCACCCCATAGGAATGGCTTCCCGGCCTGCCTGGCCGTCCGCGATCGAAGGAGCCACCACCCATGACTCGCCTTCGCACCACGCTCATGGCCGCCGCCGGCGCCGCGGCGATGTTCGCCCTGGCCGCCGCGCCTGCCCACGCCGCCCCCGGTGACGTCACCACCTCCTGCGCGAGCGTTGTCACCCCGGCCGGCTTCGTCGACGTCGGCTGGGGCTACAGCAGCAACTGCGGCACGCAGAGCTTCAGCCCGAACATCAAGCAGATCAAGCAGCTCACCGGGCTGCCCGTCGGCACCGTGGTCCAGGCGTGCGCCTCCACCTACCAGCCTGCGGGCTGGGTCCAGACCGGTTCGTACTACAGCAGCAGCTGCGTCTACTCGTCCAACCCCAGCCTCAACAACAACGCGTGGCAGTTGAAGCGCGTCTCCTGATCCGGTGTCTCCGGGTGGCAGAGGTCTGGCCACCGCACGGGATTACGGTCCAGCCCCGGCCCGGAACAGCTCCAGGAGTGGGGAGTCGGACCCACCGACTTCCCGCTCCACAACGGGCACCCGGGGCCGGACCGGAAGCAATCGCGTCCCCAAGGGGCCCGACCGTACGGCTCGGGTCCCAGGAGTCGTTGCAACACCCCGGTTCAGGGGACGCGCAGGACGGGCCAGGCCTCGGGTCCCCGCGTCAGTCGAACTGGTCGTACTGATCGAACTGGTCGTTGCCGCCCGAGGCGTGCAGGGTGGCGAGCAGGACGCCGAGGCGGGAGTTCCAGTTCAGGTACGTCGGGCCGTCGATGGCGTGCTTCTTGGCCAGGTCCCGGACGATCTTCTGCGCGTTCTTCAGCTCCTTGGCCGCGTCGTCCGGCTTGCTCTCGATGAGGCGGGCGCTCGCGTCGTCGAGGGTCCGGAGGAGCTCGACCTGGCGGTCGCGGTCCTTGGTCACCTGGGTCTGGGCGACGGACTGGCGCAGGGCGTTGATCTGGACGGCCGAGGACTGGCTGTTGGCCGGCATCGTCGCGCTCGGCGTCGGCGTCGGTGTCCGGGGCGGGAGCGTCGTGGGGGTGGTGGGCGGCGGGGTCGTCACGGTGGGCGTGGGCGTGGGTGTGGGCGTGGGAGGCGGAGTGGTGACGGACGTCGCGACCGGGTGCGCCACCTTGTTGCCGGTGGTGTCGTTCGCGGGCCCGTCGAAGGCGGTGAGAGCGAGGACGGAGGCCCCGGCGACACCGGCCAGGCCGAGGGCGCCCAGCAGCAGGGGCTTGCGGCGGCTCTCCCGCACGGGCGGCCCGGCCGGGACGGGCGCGCCCGGCGCGACGGCCGGGGGCTGTGCCGGAACGGCCGCCATCACCGAGGTGGCGGCCTGCTGGGGCGGCAGGAAGGTGGTGTGCTGCTGGTCGGAGAAGCCGGCGGGTACCGGCGGCAGCACCTGGGTGTGCTGAGCGGCGGCAGCGGCGGCCAGCAGTTCTCCGGTCGGGTCGCCGACGGCCAACCCGGGTATGGTCGCCAGCAGTTCGGCCCGCGCCAGCGCGGCGTGCGCCGGCCGGTCGGCCGGGTTCTTGGCGAGCAGCCGCAGCACCGCGCCGTCCACCGCCGACGGCAGCCCGGGGCGCAGCGCGGACGGCGGCAGCGGCTGCTCGCTGACGTGCTTGAAGGCGATCGCCACCGGTGTCTCCGCCATGAACGGCGGTGCGCCGGTGAGCATTTCGGTCAGCACGCAGCCCACCGCGTACAGGTCGGTGCGGCCGTCCAGCTGGGAGGCCGTGGCCTGCTCGGGCGAGAGGTACGCCGCCGTGCCGAGCACGGTGGCCGTCTGGGTGAGGTTGCTGGAGGACCCGGCGCGGGCGATGCCGAAGTCCACGACCTTCACGCCGCCGTCGTGCGTGATCATGATGTTGCCGGGTTTGATGTCCCGGTGCACCAGCCCGGCGCCGTGCGCGACCGTCAGCGCCTCGCAGACCGCCGCCGCGATCCCGACCGCCCGCTCGACCGGCATCCCGCCCGGCTGCTGCGCCAGCAGCGCGGCGAGCGAGTAGCCGTGGACCAGTTCCATGACGATGTACGGCGAGCCCTGGTCCACGCCCGAGTCGAAGACCATGACGATCCTCGGGTGCACCAGCATCGCCGCGTGCTGCGCCTCGCGGCTGAAGCGCTCGGCGAAGCGCGGGTCGTCGGCGAGGCCCCCGTTGAGGACCTTGACGGCCACCTGACGGCCCAGCACGTGATCCACCCCGCGCCAGACGGTGGCCATGCCGCCGACGCCGAGTATCTCGACGAGTTCGTAACGCCCGTTCAGCGCCCGTCCGATCACTGGAACCGCTCCCCTCACGTGCCCTGCCCAAGGTCCTGGAGCGCCTCGTGCACCTGTGCACGATAGCCGCCCCGCCGAAACGGACCGCCGGGCGGTGAGGCGGCCGAGGGACCGGGCAGCGATCCCCCGGCCGCCGGCACGGGGTGGTGCGGGTGCGGCCCGCCCGGCTGTGAGCGGGCCGCACCGGCAGGGTCCGGTCCGGGCCGGCGGCGCGTCCGGGGTGCGCCTGCCGATCCGGTCCGGGGCCGACCGGGTGGGCGGCGGGCCCGGGGGGCCGACCGGGTGGGCGGGATCCGCGGGTGGAGAGGGTGGTGCGGGCACTGCGGTGGTGCGGTGGTGCGGTCCGGGTGGGCGGCGAGCCCGGGGGGATTCGCTCGCCGCCCACCCGGAGTTTCGGGGTTACCTCCGGGGTGAGGGATCGTCGGATCGGGGGTGGGGGTCGGAGAGGGGCGGCATCGCCGGCAGCGGGGTTTCCCGGTCCTTGCTTCCGTTGCCTGAGCCGTTGCCAGAGCCGTCGTTGCCTGGGCCGTTGCCGGAACCGCCGTTGCCAGAGCCGCCGTTGCCGGAGCCGTTGCCGGAACCGCCGTTACCGGAGCCGCCGTTCCGGCCGTTGGCCGCGTCGTCCTTCCCGTTCCCCTGTCCACTGCCCTTGTCAATGTCGTTACCGTGGCCGTCACCGCGGCCGTTGCGGTCGTCCTCGCCGCCCCGGCCGTTGCCGTTGCCGTTGCTGTTGCCATTGCTGTTGCCATTGCCGTTGCCGCGCGGCGGTGAGCCGGCGCCCTGGTGGCCGTCGCCGCGCTCGCGCCCGAGCGCCGCCCCGCAGTAGTCCTCCACCCGGTCCGGGCCGCCGGCCGCCTCGACCAGCGCGCCGAACTGCGGGTCGGCGACCAGTTGGCGCGGGCGCTCGCCCTTGCCCACCCGGTCGGCGAACCCCCGGCAGAGGTCAGTCAGCGCGGCCTGGGCCGACAGTCCCCGGGTCTCCGCCGAGGCGGAGGGGGACGGCGAGCCAGCCGACGGCTGCGCCTCGGACGACGGTCCCACGGCCTTCGCCCCACCGCCGGACGACCCGGCGGTGGGCGGCCACGACGCCCCGTCCCCCGGACCGGGCTCGGCGGCGGTGACGGCGGACGCACCGGCGTCGCCCGGTGCGAGCAGCGCGCGGTCCGGCTGGCGGGAGCCACCCCCCAGGGGGGACGGCAGGTTGCCGGTGCCGGCCGCGACCGCGACACCGCCGAGCACGGTGGCGCCGAGCACGACGGCAGCGGCCTTCGTACTGAAGGCCCTGGCCAGCGCGGCGGTCGCCATCGATCGTCTCCGGACGGGTGCGGGTACAGCGGGTACAGCAGCGGATCCGGCGGATCCGGCGGGTACGGGCGCGAGACGGGCCTCCCGGAACGCGGCCAGAGCCGCCTCCTCACCGGCCAGTTCGTCCGCCGTCGCCGGGGCGGCGGCAGCGGCGAGCACCTGGGCAACCCCCGTACGCCCGGTACCGCCGTCCTGTCCGGTGAGCGAGGCGCCCTGCCCGGCCGACGGGCCGCCCACGGCACCGCCGAGCAGGTGCTCAGCAGCATCACGGTCGATCCGACGGGATCGGTTGGTGCTCATCTCATGTCCTTCAGCGTCGCGGCCCGGTGTTCTGTCACACCCTGCGGAGGAATTTTTTTCGCGGCCTGCGCGGCCTGCCCCGCCCCGCCCGACCGCCCGGCACCGGACCGCCCGGCACCCGGCTGGACGACCCGGGGCCCCGACGGCGCGGCGGGGATCCCCACCCCCGCCGCGAACGACTGCTCCAGCAGCTTGGCGAGCCGTCGCAGCCCCCGGTGCGCGGCCATCCGTACGCTGCCGGCCCGCTTGCCCAGCACCCGGGCGGCGCTCTCCGCGTCCAGTTCCATCACCACCCGCAGCAGCACCGCCTCGGCCTGGTCCGGTGGCAGCCGGGAGATCAGCGCCAGCGCGTCCGCGGTGCCGACGGCCGCGAGCGCCGCGCCCGCGGTGTCGTCCCCGGCGGCCAGCTCGGCCAGGTGGTCGAACGGCAGGTCCGCGACCGGACGGCGGCGCCGGGCGCGCAGATGGTCCAGCGCGCGGTTGCGGGCGACGGTGGCGGCCCAGCCGCGGAAGCCGTCCCCGTCACCAGAGAAGGTCCGCAGGTCGCGGGCGATCTGCAGCCAGGCCTCGGAGGCGATGTCCTCGGCGTCCTGGGCGTCCTCCGGGCGGCCCCCGACGAGCACCCGCAGGTAGCGCAGCAGGCCCGGCTGGACGGTCCGGAACAGCAGCCGGAACGCCTCCTCGTCCCCCTCCTGCGCGGCCCGGACGGCCGCCGACAGGTCGACGACCGCGGCCGGGGAGGCCCCGGGAGGCGGGCCCGATGGAGGTACTGGGCCGGACGGGCCGACCGGGCTGCCGGTGCCCGCTCCGGGGCGTTCTGCACTCTGCACCCGCCACATCATGCGCCATCCGGGCGGGCGGGCCGACCTGTCGGGGCGGCTCACCGGACCGGCGTATCGTCCGGCATCCGGAATGCCCCGTACCGGTATTCGGAACGCAGGAGCGGCCGGACCAAGGACCGGCGGGCGCCGGGCAGAAGGTCCCGTCAGCTACTGCCGTTCGCCCGCAGACCCGACTTCCGCCCCCCGCCTACGTTGTCAGTAGGCGAAGCAGTGCACCGGCCCCACCGGCCGAGCCTGATCGGCCGCCCGCCGTCACCCCCCGCCCAGCACGAGGCGCGGCGCCCGTCCGGACGCCGCTCTCCGCACCTCGGACCCGACGGCCCCTGCCCCGACACGACCTCCGGCATGCCCCCGCACGCCGCGTCACGACCCGACCAGGAACGACCGCGATGACGACCGCCCACGAGCTCCACGCACGGGGCCTGCGCGAGCACCTCGCTCCCGCCCTGCGCGGCCTGGGCTTCACCGGGTGGCGCCGGACGTTCAGCCTCCCCGACGAGACCCACTGGGCGCTGCTCGGCGTGGTCGAGAGCCACACCGCCGACCGGGTGCGCTACACCTTCGACCTCGGCGTGATCCGCAAGGCGGACTGGACCGCCGCCTTCCCCGGCCCGCGCCCCGACCCCCGCGCCGTCTACGGCATCGAGACCTGGCGCGCCCGGATCGGCGAGGTGCTGCCGGTCGGCGAGGACGTCTGGTGGGAGGTGCTGCCCGGCCCGCGCTGGCAGGTCGCGCTGGACGACTCGGTCGCCGCCGTCCGCCACTACGGCCTGCCCGAACTGCTGCGCCGGGTCGAGCGGGACCGCGGCGGCGCCGGCGAGACCTATCTGTCCCCCGCCGAGCTGGAGCAGGTCAACGGCGTGCTGCTGGCCGCCTCGGTGGCCCGGATCCAGCGCGCCGAACTGTCCGGCCGGGTGCTCGTCCTCACCGGCGCCTGGACCAGAGCGGACGCGGTCGCCCTGGCCGTCCTGCGGGGCGTCGCGGACGGGTTCCTCTCGGCGCGGGACGAACGGTTCCGCGCGGTGCGCTGCCTGGACACCCTCGGCCGGGAGCTGTGGACCTTCCCGGAGTGAATCCCCAGGTCGGAGACGTTGTCATGACGCACACCGTGACAACTGTCATGCGGATCCCGCAACGGACGACACTGCCCTGACGGAGGGTCGGCTCGGAAGACTGGAGGCACGACGCGGGCACCGGCCCGCAGGCCGAGCACCAGTCCGGGGAGGACCCCACCGTGAGCCAGACCCTCAGCGCCCCCGCTCTCACCAGCACCGCCGTCGCCGCTCCGACCACGACGACGACCACCACCACCGCCACCGCCACCACCACCGCCACCGCGCCGAACCCGGTGGCCGCCGCCCTCCGCCCGCTCGCCCTCGACGTGGCCGCCCCGTTGGCCGGCTACTACCTGCTGCACTCGGCCTTCGGGATGAGCGAGTTCGCCGCCCTCGCCTGGAGCGGCGTGATCCCGGCCGCCCGCACCGTCTTCGGGCTGCTCCGCGAGCGACGGCTCAACCTGTGGGCCTCGATGATGCTGGGCGTCAACCTCGCCGGCCTGGCGCTCACCACCGTCACCGGCGACGCCCGGCTGATGATCGCCAAGGACGGCGCGCTCAGCGGCACCCTCGCGCTGGCCGTCCTGGTCTCCGCGCTGATCGGCCGGCCGCTGATGTCCCCGATGCTGATGCCCTTCGTGACCAGGGGCGACCGCGGCCGCGCCGACGCCTGGGAGCGGCTGGCGGGTGGCCGGGCGGCCCGCTCGCGCTCGTTCCGCCGCTACGAGCGGCTGTTCTCCGGGATCTGGGGCACCGCCCTGCTGACCGAGTGCGCGGCCCGGGTGGTCGGCGCCTTCACCCTGCCGGTCTCGACCATGGCCTGGCTCTCCACCGTGTTCCTGATCGGCGCGATCGCGGCCGGTTCGGTGCTCGGTCAGTCCGCCGCCGAACCGCTGGCGAAGCTGGTGCAGGCCGAGGCCGCGGAGCCGACCACCCGCTGAACCTGCCCGCCCGGCCACCCGCACCGCCCGCCGCGCACGGAACCATCCGGGCGCCCCCGGAGTCCTCTTATAACGAGGGGGTAACGGACCCCCGGTCTGAAACGGGGAGCCTGATGAGCCGGACGCACGCGCTGACCACCGCCACCGAGGACCGCACCCTGGTCTGGGACGGTTGCCTCAACGTCCGCGACCTCGGCGGCCTCCCCACCACCTCCGGCGCCCGCACCGCCCGCCGCGCCGTCGTCCGGGCCGACAACCTCGACCGCCTCACCGCCGAGGGCTGGGACACCCTCCTCGACCACGGCGTCCGCACCGTCGTCGACCTGCGCAACGTCGAGGAGTACAAGCCGCTCCTCCCGCTCCCCGCGGGCGTCGAGCTGGTCCGCGTCCCGCTGGACGACCTCGCCGGCCCCGCCTGGTGGAAGACGTACGGGCACCTGGACGGCACCCCGCTCGCGCTGCGCCCCTACCTGGACCACTGCCCGCGCGCCGCCGCCGAACTGATCACCACCATCGCCGGCGCCCGGCCCGGCGGCCTGGTCGTCCACTGCGGCGCCGGCCGCGACCGCACCGGCCTGGCCGCCCTGCTGCTGCTCGCCCTCGCGGGCGTCGAGCCGTCCGAGATCGTCGCCGACTACCTGCTCAGCGCGCCGAACGTCCGCCCGCTGTACGGGATGCTCGGCCTGCCGGACCAGTACCGCCGGATCGACGCCGTGCTCACCGAGGCCGGTACCACCGCCGAGGCCGCCCTGTACGCGGCCCTCGAAGGCTTCGAACCGGCCGGCTACCTGCTCGCCGCCGGCGTCGACCCGTCCGATCTCACCGCCGTCCGCACCCGCCTGCTCGACTCGTAGCGCCCTACTCGTCGTAGCGCACTACCAGAGCCGGTCGATCTCCCCCGGGTGGAGGGCGATCCGGCTGCCGGGGAAGTCCGCGCGGTGCCGGACGGCGTGCCCGCTGAAGAACCCCGCCATCGTCACCTTGTCGAAGCCGGCGCCGTCGCTGGGGAACGGCTCCTCGGGCGTGCCGCCGACCAGCACCGTGCCCGGCAGCGGCTCCCAGCCGGCGCTCTCGTAGAACCCCTGGAGCCCGCGGTCGCAGGTGAACAGCGCGAGGTCCGCGCCGCTCTCCCGGACGGCGGCGCGGGCCGCCGACACCAGATGCCGCCCGTGGCCCCGGCCGCGCCGCGCCCGGTCGGTGACCACCCCGCTCAGCCCGCTCGCGGCGTACGTCCGTCCGGCGTGGGCCAGTTGCTTGGAGAGCACGTCGAGCGCGGCCACCACCCGGTCGCCGTCCAGCAGCAGCATCGACAGCGGCCGCAGCGCCGGGTCGTGCACCGGGACGGTCGACGGCGCCGGCGGTCCGGGCCAGGCCTGGTCCTGCAACTCGGCGACCTGGAGCTTGAGTTCGCCGGGCACCTCGGCCTCCGGCAGTGCGAGTACGCGCATGCTCCCCCCTCGTCTGCCAGACTCCCGGACGTGATCTTCCGGACCGCCACCCGTCAGGACCTGCCCGCCATCATCGCGCTGCTCGGCGACGAGGAGCGGGTGATCGACCCGGCCACCGTGCAGGTCGACGAAGCCTACGCCCGTGCGTTCGCCGCCGTGGAGGCGGACGCCCGCAACGAGATGCTCGTCCTCGACGAGGGCGACGGCACCGTGCTCGGCTACCTCCAGCTCACCCGCGTCCCCGGCCTCGGCCGGCACGGCCAGGAGCGCGCGCTGATCGAGGCCGTCCGGGTGCGGGCCGACCGCCGGGGCGCCGGGCTCGGGCGCGAGCTGCTGACCAGGGCCGTCGCGCGGGCCCGCGAGCACGGCTGCACCCTCGTCCAGCTCACCAGCGACAAGCGCCGCACCGAGGCCCACCGGTTCTACGCCTCGCTCGGCTTCGCGCGCAGCCACGACGGCTTCAAACTGACGCTCTGAGGCCCGGATTCGCCGGATTTAATCGCTCGCCCGCCGCCCGGGGCGGCGGCGATACTGCACCGCATGGCGGACTTCTCCGACTTCGACACTCGCGACTACCCGATGGTGGACGTCCGCACCGGCTACGCGCGGTGGGTGGAAACGTACGAACGGACGGTCGAGGACGCGATGGACCTCGCGGTGCTCGACCGGCTCACCGCGCCCGCCTGGGCGGAGGTCGGCCGCGCCGCCGACCTCGGCTGCGGCACCGGCCGGACGGGCGCCTGGCTGCGCGGGAAGGCCGCGGCGGGCCTGGTCCTGGACGGCGTGGACCTGACGCCCGAAATGCTGGCGGTCGCCCGGGAGAAGGCCGTGCACGACAGCCTCGCCGAGGCGGACGTGGCCGACACCGGCCTGCCGGGCGGCGGGTACGACCTGGTGATCTCCTCGCTGATCGACGAACACCTGGCCGACCTCGGCCCGTTCTACCGCGAGGCGTGGCGGCTGGCCCGCCCGGGCGGCCGGTGCGTACTGGTCGGCCTGCACCCGTACTTCATCATGGCGGCCGGCATGCCCACCCACTTCACCAGCGCCGCCGGGGAGTCCATCGCCATCACCACCCATGTCCACCTGGTCAGCGACCACCTCACCGCCGGGCTGGCGGCCGGCTGGACGCTGGTGGAGATGGCCGAGGCGGTCGTGGACGACGCGTGGATCGCCCTGAAGCCCAAGTGGGAGAAGTACCGCAGCCACCCGGTCTCGGCGGCGTACGTCTGGGAGAAGAGGGCCTGAGACGGGGGCTGCCGAACTCAACTCGCCATAGCGTCAACCGATGGTTGACGATCCGGGATCGACAACCTACGGTTGACGCTATGGAGAATCCCGTTGTTCCCAAGACCACTCCGCTGCGCCTCGACGACCTGATCGACGCGATCAAGAAGGTCCACAGCGACGCGCTCGACCAGCTCTCCGACGCGGTCATCGCCGCGGACCACCTCGGCGACCTCGCCGACCACCTCATCGGCCACTTCGTCGACCAGGCCCGCCGCTCCGGCGCCTCCTGGACCGACATCGGCCACAGCATGGGCGTCAGCAAGCAGGCCGCCCAGAAGCGCTTCGTCCCCAAGGACCCGGGCGCCCCCGCCGACCTCGACCCCAACCAGGGCTTCAGCCGGTTCACCGACCGGGCGCGGAACGTCGTGATGGCCTCGCAGGAGGAGGCCAGGGCGGCCGGCAACGCCGAGATCGGCGCCGAGCACCTGCTGCTCGGCCTGCTCGCCGAGCCGAAGGGCCTGGCCGTGAAGGCGCTCGCCGCCCAGGGCGTCACCCCGGAGGCCGTCCGGACCGCGGCGACCGCCGCGCTGCCGGCCGCCGCCGGGGAGGTGCCCCCGCTGATCCCGTACAACGGGCAGGGCAAGAAGGCGCTGGAGCTGACCTTCCGGGAGGCCCTGAAGCTCGGGCACAACTACGTCGGCACCGAGCACATCCTGCTGGCGCTGCTGGAGCTGGAGAACGGCGCGGGCGTGCTGGCCGACCTGAACGTCGACAAGCACGAGGCCGAGACCTTCACGGCGGAGGCCATCGCGGCCTTCGTCGCGGCACAGGCCACCGGACAGCAGTGACCGGCGGATCCGGCCCCGGCGGCGGCGTCCGCCCGGGGCCGGAAGCCGCGGGCCGGACACCGCGCCGGAAGCCGCGGGTCAGAAGCCGGACACCTGCGTGGTGACGATCCGCACCCGCCCGTCGGCGGCCGCCTCGATCGCCGCCCGCAGGCGCAACGACCGCGCGGGACCGAGGAGTTCGATCGCCTCCTGGTCCGTGACCCAGCGGTGGTCGTCGAGTTCACCGGCCGGGACGGTCACGGGGGTGCCGTCCGGGACGGTGCCGAAGTCGAACAGGAAGTGCTGGGCCGGGTGGTCGAGTTCGGCCGACGCGTGGGTCCAGGAGATGGCCAGCAGGTCGCCGGCCTCCCCGACGAGGCCGGTCTCCTCGGTCAGTTCCCGCGCGGCGCACTCGGCCGGCCCCTCCCCCAGGTCGATCGTCCCGCCCGGGAACTGCCAGTGCTCCCGGTAGCCGGCCTTCACGATCAGGATCCGCCCGGACTCGTCCCGCAGCACGCACCCCGCGGCGGCGTAGATCCGCGGCAGGGACGCCAGCCACTCTTCACGGGACTTCAAGGGCTCAGCCGACACAGCGGGCCTCCTACGGCGCGGGGGGAATTCCGCGCCCCACTCTGCCACCCCCGCCCGCCAGGACGGGCGGGGGTGGACAGGCCCCTAGGCGGACAGGTGCTCGACCAGCCGGTCGAAGCTGGAGTTGAGGCCGGCCTCCGCCTCCGGGCCGCAGTACATCTGCGGCACGGCGGTCTGGTGCAGCACCACCTCGGTACGGCCCTCGCCGAGGTCCCGGAAGGTCAGGGTGGAGCGCATCCCGGTGCTCCCCTCGGCGATGGCGATCAGCTCGCCCGCCCGGATCTCGGTGATCTCGCTCGTCATCGGGTACCGCTCCCCGGTCGCGTCCATGACCATGGTGCTGTCGTAGCGCCCGCCGACCCTCGGCTCGATGGTCACGGTGTCCAGCGGGACGTGCGTACCGACCGGCCCCCAGAAGCGGACGAACTGCTCGGGCTCGGTGTACGCGCGGAAGACGGCGTCCGGGGTGCCGGGCAGCTCGCGGGTGATGGTCAGTTCGCCGAGGTTCTCGGTCATGGTGTGCTCCTGGTGTTCATGGTGCGGTGGGTCGCTTTCACAGGGGTGGACCGGGGGCGCGCACGAAACTCATCGCCCCTCGGGAAAGTTTTTTCGAGAAGTTTCCCCGGAGCCGGTGAGCCGGGGCGGGAGCCCGAAGAGCGGGAAGAGCGTGTCGGTGTCGAGGAAGTTGGTGAGACCGGTGATCCGCCCCTCCGACACCTCCGGCACGATCAGCGACCACGGCTCGTGACCGCCCGCCGGGCCCGGCCGGTACTGCCCGAACGCCGGGCCGCCGTTGGCCGTCACCGGGACGAGCCGCGAGCCCCGGCAGCCGTGGCCCGGACCGAGCATCCACGCCCGGAGCTCGGCGTGGCCCCGCAGCCACAGCGCGTACGGCGGCATGTTGAGCGTGACGTCCTCGTGCAGCAGCGCGGCCAGCCCGTCCATGTCGTACCGCTCGAAGGCGGTGACGTAGCGGGCGAGCAGCGCGCGGTGGTCGTCGTCCAGGTCCGGGGCCGGGCGGGCCGCGGCGCCGTCCGCGGCGAGCACCGCGCGGGCACGCTGCAACGCGCTGTTGACGGAGGCCACGGTGACGCCGAGCAGTTCGGCGACCTCGGCGGCCCGCCAGCCCAGCACCTCACGCAGGATCAGCACCGCCCGCTGCCGGGGCGCGAGCCGCTGCAGCACGGCGACGAACGCCAGCCGCACCGAATCCCGCTGGGCGGCCACCTCGGCCGGGTCCCCCGTCTCGGGCAGGATCCGGCCGTCCGGCGCGGGCCCGATCCAGGTCACCTCGGGCAGCTGGGCGTCGGTCGCGGTGGCGACGGTGGAGGGACCGGCCAGGTCCATCGGGCGGGCGCGGTTCCGGCGGCCGTTCAGCGCGTCCAGGCAGACGTTGGTGGCGATCCGGTACAGCCAGGAGCGCAGCGCGGCCCGGCCCTCGAAGCCCTGGTGGCCGCGCCAGGCGCGGACCATCGTCTCCTGCACCGCGTCCTCGGCCTCGAAGAGCGAACCGAGCATCCGGTAGCAGTAGCCGGTCAGCTCCGTCCGGAACCGCTCCAGCCGGAGCTCGACCGGCTCCTCCGTCATCAGGTCGGTCATCGCACGCCCCCCAGGTCCGCCGCACCACCGGTGATCGGCCCGAACGTACCGCGGCACACTGACAATCACCCCGGGGAACACCGCTGAGCGCGCGTCAGGGGCGGGAACCCGCGGACGGCCCCCGCCCCTGACGCAGGACGTCCTCGCTCAGTGCGCGGAGTGCTTCTCGGCCCCGCGGTGGCGGTGGCCCTTGAGTTCGGCGTGCATCGCGGGGGCGGCGTGCGGGGCCGCCGCGCCGGCCTCGCGTCCGCCGTGCCGGAAGGCACCGCCACCGCCGTCCGCGCCGGTGTCGAGGCGCGGGGCGCTGGTGCGCAGCTGCGGTACGAGCGGCTTGGGGGTCATCGCCATCCCCCGGCGTTCCAGCAGTTCCTGGGTGCCCCGGCGCAGTTTGCCGCTGCTGCTCGGGGTGTGCCTGGTCATCGTCGGCCTCCCGTCGGCGGTCGCCCGCCACCCGGGTGGTGGCCGGGGCGACCACACGGGCGTTATGTCCGCATTTCGATCGGGTTACACCTGAACGGAGCAAGGGCCGCCGCCCGGGCGGGGCCGCTCAGCCCATCAGCTCGTGGACGAAGCACCAGCGCCAGTCCTCCCCCGGCTCGTAGGAGCGGATCACCGGGTGGGAGGTGTCGTGGAAGTGCGCGGTGGCGTGCCGCTGCGGCGAGAAGTCGCAGCAGCCGATGTGGCCGCAGTCCAGACAGAGCCGGAGGTGCACCCAGTCCCGCCGGCCCTGGGCGAGGCACTCGGCACAACCGTCCACGGGCGGGATCGGCGCGATGTCCAGGGGGGCCGCGGTGAGGTCTTCGCAGGCGCTCATGAACGCAGGGTAGTGACGGCGGGCCCGGCCCGCGCTCCAAGACACGCCCCGGGCCGCTCGCTCGGCGGCGGCCGGGGCGCCGGAGGCCGTCCGGCCCGGCGCGGCCGGGTGGTACCGGCCTTCCCAGGATCCGCCGGCCCAGGACCGGCTTTCCCCGGAACGACACGGCCTGGGCGGGCCGTCCGGGCGCGAGCAGAGTGATCCCCGTCAGCCCCGCCGGAACGATCCGCAGACCCCTGGAGCACCCGATGAGCCACCCCGCACTCGCCACCCGTACCGCCGTCGTCACCGGCGCCGCCAGCGGGATGGGCGCGGCCACCGCCCGGCTGCTCGCCGCGAACGGCGCCCGGGTCGCGCTGCTGGCCCGCCGCACCGAGCGGCTGGACGCGCTCGCCGCCGAGATCACCGCCGCCGGCGGGCAGGCGCTCGCCGTCACCGCCGATGTCACCGACCAGACCTCGGTGGACGCCGCCGCCAAGGCCGTCCACGACGCGTACGGGCCGGTCGACCTGGTGGTCAACAACGCCGGGGTGATGCTGCCCAACCCACTCACCGACGGCCGGATCGACGAGTGGACCCGCATGATCGACACCAACCTGACCGGCGCGCTGCGGATCGTCCGCGCCTTCACCGCCGACCTCGTCGCGGCCGCCGCCGAGGGCCGCACCGCCGACCTGGTCAACGTCTCCTCGATCGCCTCGCACGTCTCCTTCCCCGACTACGCCGTCTACGGGGCCACCAAGGCCGCCGTCACCCAGCTGTCCGCCGCCCTGCGCACCGAGCTGAGCCCGCGCGACGTCCGGGTCAGCGCCGTCGAACCCGGGCTGACCGACACCGAGCTGGCCGGGCACATCGACAACCCGGTCCTGCGCGAGCAGCTCGGCGGGCTGTTCACGATGGTTCCGGCGCTGACCGCCGACGACATCGCCGACCTGATCGTCTACACCGTCAGCCGCCCCCGGCACGTCAACCTGCGCCACCTGGTCGCCCTGCCGACCCGCCAGGCCTGACGGCCGGACGGGGACGACGGGCGGGGAACCCGGCCACCGGGTTCCCCGGCGGCTCCGAACGCGGCCGTGGGAGCATGCCACCCGTGGCGATCGTGACGGGGAGAACAGACAGCGACACCGGTGGTATCCGTACCGCCGGAACCGCCGGGGCGGCCGACCCCGGGGGCCCGCCCGCCCCCGGCATACCCGGTGGCGGCCGGGGCCCCGGGGAAGTGGCGCCCGGCACCGGCCGGATCCGGCAGCCGGCGGCCCTGATCCGGCTGCTGGTCGGCCTCGGCGCGATCGTGCTGACCCTGCTGCTCGCCGACTACGCCCGGGCCACCACCGGCGGTATCGCCGCCGACGTCGCCCAGGCGGCCCGGCTGGTGCCCCGGCCGCTGGCCAGATTCGCCGGCGGGCTGTCCACCGCCGCCGTCCTGCTGGTCCCGGCCTCCTCCGCGATCCGCCGACTGCTCGGCCCGGACCGGCGCCGCGCCCTCCAGCAGGTCGCCGACGGGCTGCTGGCCGCCGTCCTCGCGTTCGGCCTCACCCTCGCCCTGGACCTGTGGGCCGACGGCCTCGCCCCCGTCTCGCTGCTCGCCGCGCTCACCCAGGACCTGCCCGGCGGCGTCCTCGGCCACACCGACCCGGTGTACGGCTACCTCGCCCCCGTGCTCGCCTTCATGGCCGCCTCCGGCGCCCGCGAACGGCGGCTGCCGTGGACCGTCCTCGCCGTCTCCGGCCTCGCCGGGCTGGCCGGCGGGTACGCCACCCCGACCGCCCTGCTGCTCGGCCTGCTGATCGGCTGGACGGTCGCCCACGGCACCCTCTACGCCGTCGGCACCCCCGACCCCCGGCCCCGGCCCTCGCAGATCCTGCACAGCCTGCGCGGAGCGGGCCTGCGCCCGGTCGCCGCCCGCCCGGACGGCCCCGACCGCTACCTGGTCCGCCAGGAGGCCGGCCGCCCCGACCTCGACGTCCAGGTGCTCGACCGGCAGGCCGTCACCGCCGCCCTCGTCCGGCGCACCTGGCGCCGCCTGCGGCTGCGCACCGCCCCGCACCCCCGGGCCCTGCGCTCGCTGCGCACCGGGCTGGAGCACGAGGCCCTGATCTCGTACGCGGCCCTCGCGGCCGGCGTCCGCACCCGCCGGATCGCCGCCACCGTCGGGCTCGGCCGGGACACCGCCCTGGTCGCCTACGAGCACCTGGCCGGCCGCACCCTGGACCGGCTCGCCGACGACGAGCTCACCGACGAACTGCTCACCGACGCCTGGACCCAGCTCGCGCTGCTCCAGCGGCGGGAGATCTCGCACCGGTCGCTGGTCCCCTCCTCGGTCCTGGTCGACGAGGCGGGCGCGGTGCACCTGGTGGACCTCGCGGACGGCGACATCGCGGCGAGCGAACTGGTGCTCCACTGCGACCTCGTCCAGCTGCTCACCACCTTCGCACTGCGGACCGGCGCCGAGCGGGCCGTACGCACCGCCGTGGCGGTGCTCGGTCCGGACGCCGTCGGCGCGGCGCTGCCCCTGCTGCAGCCGATCGCCCTGGCCCGTACCACCCGGGACGCCCTCAAGCGGGCCTCCGCCGCCGCCCGGGCCGGTCGCAACGCCGCCACCGCCACCCCCGCCCCGCAGCCCGTCGAACTGCTGGACGAGATCCGGGCCGAGGTGCTGCGCACCCAGCCGCAGGCGCCGGTACGGCCGGTCAGGCTGGAGCGGCTGCGGCCCCGCACCCTGCTGGCGGTGGTCGGCGGGGTGGTGGCCGGGTGGCTGCTGCTGCCCCAGCTGTTCGCGAGCGAGCAGAACCCGATCTCCGCCGTGGCCGACGCCGACCCGGCCTGGCTCGCGCTGGCCCTGGCGGCCGCGGTGGCGAGCCACTTCACGGCCGCACTGGGGTTCATCGGCTTCGTGCCGGAGCGGCTGGTCTTCCGCAACGCCGTGTTCGCCCAGGTCGCCGGGGCCTTTGTGAAGCTGGTCTCGCCGGGCGGGGTCGGCGGGGTCGCGCTCAACACGCGCTTCCTCCAGCGGGCCGGGATCCCGACCGCGCAGGCGCTCTCCAGCGTCGGCGTGGGGCAGCTCTTCGGACTGGTGCTGCACCTGCTCCAGCTGGGCGCCTTCGTCTATCTGATGGACCTGGAGCCGGGCGGCTCCGAACTGGACGCGCTGCCGATCGTGGTGGGCGGGCTCGCCGCGGCGGCCGTCCTGCTGGCCGCGGTCTCGGCCGTACCGCCGACCCGCCGCTGGCTGGCCACCCGGCTGCGGCCGCTGACCTCCGAGGTGCTGCCCCGGCTGCTGGAGCTGCTGCGCAGCCCCGGGCGGCTGGCGGTCGGCGTCGCCGGTCAGCTGCTGGTGTCGATCTGCCTGGTCACCTGCCTCTACTGCTGCACCCGGGCGGTCGGGCGGGAGCCGGCCTTCGCCTCGGTCGCGGTGGTGTTCCTGGTCGGCAACGCGGTCGGCAACGTGGCGCCGACCCCGGGCGGGGCCGGCGCCGTGGACGGTGCGCTGGTCGGAATGCTGGAGCAGACCGCCGCGATGGAGGAGGGCGGCGCGCTGGCCGCCGTCGCGCTCTTCCGGCTGCTGACCCTCGTGCTGCCGGTGCTGCCGGGCTGGGCGGCGTTCGCCTGGCTCCAGCGGCGCGGGGCGCTCTGACCCCGGGGACACTCCGGCCTCAGGGGCACTCCGGCCCCGGGGCGCTCACACCGCCGGCCGCTACGACCGGTACTCGTCCTCGTCCAGCTCGACGATCCGGCTCTGCTCGGCGGCGTCCGCGACCTCGGTGGCCGGATCGGCGCCCAGGGCGCGGCGCTCGACCAGCTCGTCGTACTCGTCGCCCTCGGCGGCCTCGTCCTCCGGCTCCACGGCCTCGGCGACCTCGTCCAGGTAGTCCTCGTGATTCTGCGGCATGGTGTCCGTCCTCACTGCTCGGAGGCTCCCACGGGCCCGTTGGAGGTACTGGAAGTATCCGCCGTCGGTGGCACGGACGCGATGTGCGGCCCGGCGCTCGGCGTGTTGTCCGAGCCCTCCCGCGCCCCGGAATTGACCCATGGATCCCGTCGGGAAATGCACCATGGACGGGGTGCACCGGCCTCCTAGGGTCGAAGCATGACGACGAACGAGACCACCACCGCCACCGCCCGCCTCGACTACGCCCGGACCGCCCCCAAGGCCTTCCGCGCGATGATCGCCCTGGACGCCGCCGCCCGCGAGGGCCTGGACCCGGCCCTGGTCGAGCTGGTGCAGATCCGCTCCTCCCAGCTGAACGGCTGCGCCTACTGCCTGGACATGCACGTCAAGGACGCCCGCAGGGCCGGCGAGAACGACGAGCGGATCTACCTGCTGCCGGTCTGGCACGAGGCCCCGGCCGGCGTGTACAGCGAGCGCGAGCGGGCCGCCCTGGCGCTCGCCGAGGAGATCACCCGGATCAGCGGCGGCGTCTCCGACGAGGTGTACGGGCGGGCCGCCGCGCACTTCGAGGAGAAGGAGCTCGCCCAGCTGATCTCGCTCTGCTTCACCATCAACGCCTGGAACCGGATCAACGTGACCACCCGCAAGACCCCGGGTACCCGGTAGCACCCCCGCCCAGCTGCGCGGATGCCGGGCCGCAGGCCACCGGGGGTACGATCAGTGCCGTACCAGCAGGGCTTACCCACACCCACCCGGTGGCCCCGAGGCCCTTACGAACGACGGGGAAATCATGTCCGGCTCGCACTACTTCACCGGTGCACCCGAGGTCGCCAGCGAGCGCCGGCCGATCACGGTCACCCTGCCGGACCTCACCCTGGAACTGACCACCGACACCGGGGTGTTCTCCCGCTCCCGGCTGGACCCGGGCACCCGGATCCTGCTGGAGCACGCCCCGCAGCCCCGGGTGCGCGGCCCGATCCTGGACGTCGGCTGCGGCTACGGCCCGATCGCGCTGACCTGGGCGAGCCGGCGCAAGCGGCTGCCGGTCTGGGCGGTGGACGTCAACACCCGTGCGCTGGAGCTGGTCAGGCTCAACGCGGACGCCCTGAAGCTGGGCAATGTGCAGGCCGCGCTGCCGGAGGACGTCCCCGAGGACCTGCGGTTCGCGGCGATCTACTCCAACCCGCCGATCCGGATCGGCAAGGCGGCGCTGCGCCGGCTGCTGCACCAGTGGCTCGGCCGGCTGACCCCGGACGGCTCGGCGTTCCTGGTCGTCCAGCGCAACCTGGGCTCGGACTCGCTGATGCAGTGGCTGAACGACCAGGGATACCCGACCACCCGCGTCACGTCGGTCAACGGGTTCCGGATTCTTGAAGCGCGGCCCCGCCCGGAGGGCGCGGGCCCCGAGAGTGGACGAGGTACGACGTCGTGAAGCAGCTCCGCGGGACCGACCTGAAGCGACTGCACCGCCAGTGGCGGCGCAGCAGCGGGTTCAGGCTGGCGATGATCCTGGAGAACCTGCAGTCGCCGTTCAACGTCGGCTCGATCGTCCGGACCGCCGCCGCGATGGGCGCCGAGAAGCTGTATCTGACGGGCGACACCCCGTCGGTGCGCTCCTCGGGCGCGCAGAAGGCCGCGATGGGCACCGACAAGTACCTCAAGG
Source organism: Kitasatospora sp. NPDC088548 (assembly GCF_044753005.1). NCBI lineage: Bacteria > Bacillati > Actinomycetota > Actinomycetes > Kitasatosporales > Streptomycetaceae > Kitasatospora > Kitasatospora sp. NPDC088548. The sequence goes on along the minus strand of NZ_JBIVMI010000008.1, from coordinate 205,166 downwards.
TCGAGCACTTCCCCACCGTCGCCGAGGCGGTGGCCGCGGCCAGGGCGGACGGCTTCAAGGTCGTCGGCCTGGAGCTGGCGGACGAGGCGGTGCCGCTGTTCGCCGCCGAGCTGACCCCGGCGGTCGCCTTCGTGCTGGGCCACGAGGACCGCGGCATCACCCCGGACGCGCTGGCGCTCTGCGACTCGGTGGTGTTCGTCCCGCAGCTGGGCCGGGTCGGCTCGCTGAACGTCTCGGCGGCCGCGACGGTCGCCTGCTACGAGGCGCGCCGCCAGGGCTACGCGATCACCGGCACCCCGGACGGCAGCGACCCCGACGGCGGCGACCTGGGCGGCCTCGACGAGGACTGACCCGGGGCCGGGCGCCCCGGGTGAAACCCGGGCGGGAGAGGGCCCCGCGCCCTCCCCCGCCCGGGGGTTCACACCTCGACCAGCACCTTGCCCCGGTTGGCCTCCCGGTTCGTGTAGAGGCTCCGGTAGGCCTTCGGGATCTGGTCGAAGCCCTTGTGGACGGTCTGGTGGTAGCGGATCTCCCCGTTCCGGACCAGCCCGCCGAGGTCCTCGTGCATCTCGGCCAGCTTCGGCTCGGTGAACCACTCCTGGGCGAAGATCCCGCGGATGGTGGTGCGCGGGAACATGATGTACGGCAGCAGCCGGGGCCCGGTCAGCTCACCGTTCACCGTGGTCGCCCACTGCCAGCAGACGGCGACCCGGCTGTCCACGTTGAGCATGGTGAACACCGCGTCGGTGACCGTCCCGCCCAGGTTGTCGAAGTAGCGGTCGACGCCGTCGGGCGCGGCCGACAGCAGCGCCGCGCGGACCTTCTCGGCGTCGTCCGCCTGGTCGTAGAGCACCACGTCGTCGAAGCCGAGCGACTTCAGGTACTCGGCCTTGCCCGGCGAGGCGGTGGTGCCGACCACCCGGCCGGCGCCGGAGCGCCTGGCCAGCTGGCCCACCAGCGTGCCGACCGAACCGGAGGCACCGCTGATCACCACGGTGTCGCCGGGCCGGACGTCCAGGAACGTGGTGAGCGTGCCCCAGGCCGTCATGCCGGGCGCGCCCATGATGCCGAGCGCGGTGGAGAGCGGCAGCCGCTCGTCGTAAAGGGCCGGGTCGAGCCGGCGGTAGGCCGGGAAGACCATCGGGAAGATGCCGGTCTGCCACAGCTCCTCGGCGCCGTTGTGGACGACGTGGCTGCGCCAGCCGCCGAACCCCTGGACGAGCTCCCCGACCTCGAAGGCGGCCTCCGGACCGGCCTCCAGCACCTCCATGATCGAGTCCGCGCCCATGTGGTGGCCGATCGGCGTCTCCAGCGCGAGCCCGTTCTGGTACGGGTCGACGGAGACGTACCGCGTCCGGAACAGCATCTCGTCCGGCCGGAGGTCGATGTCGGCCTCCTCGACCACCTTCCGGTAGATCCGGTCGACGTCGGGCACGCCGTCGAGGTGCTCGCGGACCACCCACTTCTCGATCTTCATGCCAGGGCCCCTGTCGATACGGCGTCGGAGGAATCGGTACTGGACGGGATCTTCTCGACCGGCCCGGCCTGGTGCGGCGGCCGGCCGACGGGGAGGATCAGATGGGTGGGCAGCGGTGCGCTGTCGTCGATCTCGGCGGTGAACTCCCGCCCGTCGTCCCGGCAGACGAACTGCATCACGTGCCGGCCGGCGGCGGCGGCCCGGATCAGACCGCCGATGGTGGCCCAGACCCCGGAGAGGTAGAAGTCCGAGAGCCCCGGCAGCACCGGGCCGTTCTTCTTGATCTCCTCCTCGACGGTCTCGCTGCCCTCGACGAACGGGTTCCAGCCCGGGAAGGTGCCGTCGTAGACGCCGGTGTAGCGGACCTGGGTGAGCGGGGTCGAGACGTCCGCGACCGCGACGGCGGCCTTGAAGCCGGGGAAGCGCTCGTCCAGGAAGGAGACGATGCCGTTGCGGACCTTGCGCTTGGCCGCCATGTACTCCCGGCCGTGCTTGACCGGCAGGGTGTGCAGCTCCTCGCCGCGCCGCACCCGGGAGGACTGCTCCGGCCCGTCGTGCAGCGCCCGCCAGGGAGCGATGTCGGAGAAGTAGGTGGCGAACACCACGGTGCTCTCCCGGGGCGCCAGCTCCGGGTAGTGCCGGGTGCGGAACTGCACGTTCATGCTCGGGCAGCGGATTCCGGTGAGCTCGCCCGTCTGCTGCTCCGTCAGCAGGTAGGTGGTGCACGGGTCCCCCTCCGGGAAGGGCTTGCGCAGCCCCAGGAAGAGCGAGACGTAGCCGGGCGACAGCTGGCCCGGCTCGTCGATCAGCGAGGTGTAGAGCCGCCGGTAGGTGTCGTTCAGATAGCGGCCCTTGAGCAGCTTCATCACCGTGGTGTGGCCGTCGGCCGCGGAGACCACGATGTCGGAGCGGAACACCCGGCCGTCGCTGAGCCGGACGCCCACCGCCCGGTCGTCCTCGACCAGGATCTCCTCGACCTTGGCGTTGTAGGTGATCTCGCCGCCGAGCTTCCGGTAGCGCTGCTCGATCGAGCGCGCCAGGCCGAGCGAGCCGCCCTCGGGCACCCCGGCGGCCTGGTTGGCGTGCGAGGCCAGCTGGAAGTAGAACGGCAGCACCGGGAAGGCCGGGTGCCTCTCGTAGAGGATGAAGTTGAACGCCTCGCGCAGCAGCGGCTCGCGGAAGCGCTGCGAGTAGTCCGTCATCAGGACGGTGATCGACTTGCGGATGGTGTTGAAGTACGGGAGGAACGAGGCCAGCATCCGCCAGCGCTCGATCCGGCCCATCAGCCCGACCGGCTTGAGGAACGGGTAGACCGCCAGCGCCCTGCGGAAGGTCCGGATGCCGTTGCAGAACTCCCGGATCGGGGCGGCGTCGGCCGGCGAGATACCCAGCAGATGGGCCTCCAGCCGGTCCGGATCGGAGTAGAAGTACACCGCCCGGCCGTCCCGGCCGCGGACGATGTTGAACACGTCGAAGTGCCGCATCTCCTTGCCCTGGAGAGCGCCGAGCTCCAGCCAGATCTGGTACATCTCATTGCCCGGGCCGTTGCCGAGCAGCCAGCTGATGCACCAGTCGAAGGTGAAGTCGCTGCGGTCCCAGCCGGTGCAGGACCCGCCGGGGATCTCGTGCATCTCGAAGATCTGGGTGCGGTACCCGTTCATCCGGGCGTAGCAGCCGGTGGAGAGCCCGCCGAGGCCGCCACCGATGATGATCATCGTCTCTCTGGTCCGTCTGTTCTCTGTGCCCTTGGGCATTCCGAGGCCTCCTCGTCGTCCTTGCCCCTGCTCGGTGGCGGTCACCGGGGGTTGGTGGTCACCAGACTCACCGGGCTCACCAGGCGACCGGGAGCGCCTGCAGCCCGTTCACCATCGCGTCCGCTTTCCAGCGCAGTTCGTCCTCGGGGACGGCCAGCCGCAGGCCGGGCAGCCGCCGCAGCACCGTCTCGATCGCCACCTGGAGCTCCAGCCGGGCCAGATGGGCGCCGATGCAGTAGTGCACGCCGTGGCCGAAGCCGATGTGCGGGTTGCCGGGGCGGTCCAGGACGAGCCGCTCCGGCTCCTCGAAGACCTCCGGGTCGCGGTTGGCGGCGGCGGTGGCGATCATCACCGCGTCGCCGGCCCTGATCGTCACCCCGCCCAGCTCGACGTCGGCGGTGGCGTACCGGGGCAGGCTGAAGCCGGTGAGCAGCGGCACATAGCGCATCAGCTCCTCGACGGCCTTCGGGATCAGCTCCGGCTGCTCCCGGAGGCGCCGCAACTCCTCCGGGTTGACCAGGAGCTGGTAGAAGAAGTTGCCGATCTGGTTGGTGGTGCTGACGAAGCCGGCGATCAGCAGGTCGCAGGCGATCGAGAGCAGTTCCTCCTCGCTGATCAGGCCCTGCTCGCGGCAGGCCCGGACCAGCACGGTGAGCAGGTCCTCGCCGGGCTCCCGGCCGCGCAGGTCCAGCACGCCGGCCATGTACTCGATGAACGCCTGGCCCTCGGCCGCGAGCACCTCGCCGGGTGTGACGGCGGAGAGCACGGTCTCGGCCCAGTCCCAGAGCATCCGGTGGTCCTTGGCCGGGATGCCGAGCACCTCGCAGATGATGGTGGTCGGCATCGGGATCGCGAAGTCCTCCACCAGGTCGGCCGGCTGACCGGCGGCGAGCATGCCGTCGATCAGCTCCCCGGCCAGCTCCCGGGCCCGGGCACGCAGCCGTTCGACCCGGCGGGCGCTGAACTCCCGGGCCACCAGCGAGCGCAGCCGGGTGTGCTCGGGCGGCTCGGTGGAGAACAGGCCTGCGCCGCTGCGGGCGACCGGGCGCATCCGCGGCTGGTCCTGGCCCATCGCCTCGGCGAGGCTGAAACGCGGGTCCGCCAGGACGGTCCGCACGTCCTCGTAGCGGGTGACCAGCCAGGCGCCGTCGCCGTACGGCAGGCTGATCCTGGCGAGCGGCTGGTCGCGCAACTCGGCGTAGCGGGGGTGCAGTTCGAGACCGAGCGGCTCGAACGGGTAGGACAGCGGCTGGTGCTGCCTGGGCATGAGGTGGTCCACCTCTCGTGTGGGACTGCCAGGACTGCCGGAACTTCCGGAACTGCCGGGGATTTCGGGACGGCCGGGGCTTTCGGGACGGCCGGGGGCGCGGGTGGTCTCAGGAGGCATGGACGGCGGCTCCGGTGAGGATGTCGCGGGCCAGACCGGCGTTGCGGCCGATGAACTCGCGGTCCAGCATCTCGGCATGGGCGCCGAAGCCCTTGAACACGGCCGTCCCGGTCGTCGAGCTGCCGTGCCAGGCGCCGCGCTCCCCCGCCGCGTACAGGGCCACCTTCTCGTCGTCGGAGATCACGCTGACCGGCGCGGTGATCACCCCGAGGTTGGGCGTCCGGCTGCAGAACCGCAGGTAGTCCTGGGCCTGTTCGCGGGTTTCCTGGGCGACGATGTCCGAGCCGGTGTGCCGCTGGAGGTGCTCGGCCAGCTCCCGCTCGAAGGCCTGGACGTGCTCGTCACCGAGGGTGAAGGACTCCGGGATCCGGTGCGAGTCCATGATCACCACATTGGGGACGGCCCGGCCGCGCAGCTCCAGCTCCTTGGCCACCTCGAAGGCGAGGTTCCCGCCGAGCGAGTAGCCGAGCAGGGCGCAGGGGCCGTCCGGCTGGACGGCCTCGACCAGGTCGGCGTAGCGGGCGACCTTGTCGTCGCCGGCCACGTAGTTGAAGGCGACCATCCGGTACTCCGGCAGGTGCGCCGCGAACTGGCGGTAGACCAGGCCGTGTCCGCCGGCCGGCGGGAAGCAGAAGAGGGTCTGCTGCTGCTCCTGGTTGAACCAGAGGTAGGGCTGGGCGCCCTCGATCCGGCCGGTGATGATGTGCTCCACCGTCCTGGCCATCCCGTGCAGGGTGGTGACCTTGAAGAGCTGGCTGACCGGGATGCTGATGTTGAACTCGCTCTGCAGGCCGTGGATCAGCTCGATCAGCTTGATCGAGCTGCCGCCGGACTCGAAGAAGTCGTGCTGGAGGCCGACCTCCTCGATCCCGAGCAACGCCCGCCAGTGCTCGGCCATCCGGACCTCGTAGAGGGTGACCGGAGGCTCGGCCGCCTCGGCGCCCGCGTCGGCCCGCGGCGCGGGCAGCGCGGCGACGTCCACCTTGCCGTTGGCGGTGAGCGGCAGGGCGGGCAGCTCGGTGAAGTGGGCGGGGATCATGAAGGTCGGCAGGTAGCCGGCCAGGTGGCGGCGGAGCTCGCGGCGGTCCAGCGTCCGCCCGGGGGCGGGCACGCAGTAGGCGCAGAGCACGTTCTCGCCGCCCGGGTCGGGCCGGACGGTGACCACCGCCTCGGCCAGCTCGGGCCACTCGGCGAGCTGGGTCTCGATCTCGCCCAGCTCGATCCGGTGGCCGCGCACCTTGATCTGCGAGTCGGCCCGGCCGAGCAGGTGCACTCCGCCCTCGGTGTCCCAGCGGGCGAGGTCCCCGGTGCGGTAGAGCCGGACCGGCTCGGTGCCGTCGGCGCCGCCGAGCGGCAGGGTGACGAAGCGGCGGGCGGTCTGCTCCTCGTCGCCGACGTAGCCGAGCGCCACACCGGAGCCGCCGATCCACAGCTCCCCGGGGACCCCGGGCGGGACCGGGCGGCCCTGCTCGTCCAGGAGGTAGAAGGCGCTGTTGGGGAACGGCCGGCCGATCGGGACCATCCGGCTGGGCTCCAGGGTGTCGGCCGGGCCCTCGAACCAGGCGCTGTCGATGGTGGCCTCGGTCAGGCCGTAGGAGTTGACCAGCCTGGTCCGCGGACCGCAGAGCGCCCGCAGCCGCTCGTACTCCTCCACCTTCCAGACGTCCGAGCCGACCACCAGCAGCCGCATGAAGTCCAGCCGCCGGCCGGCCCGCTCGCAGTGGCTGATCAGGGTGCGCACCACGGCCGGGACGAACTCGCCGGCGTCCACCCGCTCGGCGCGCATCACCTCGTACAGCCGGGCGGTGTTGAACAGCAGCTCCCGGCCGACCAGCACCAGGGTGCCCCCCGAGCAGAGCGCCCGGACGACGTCCCCGGTGAAGACGTCGAAGGAGAGGCTGGCCATCTGGAGGTGGACCCGGGCGTCGGTGTCCAGCCGGTACTCGGCGCGCCAGGCCTGGTAGGCCGAGGCCAGGTTGCGGTGGCCGACCCGGACGGCCTTGGGGCGGCCGGTGGAGCCGGAGGTGTAGATGACGTAGGCCGGGGCGTCGAGGTCCGCCGGCTGGTCGGTGGAGTCCGGGGCCGGCCCGTCCGGTTCGGCCGGCCCGTCCGGTTCGGCCGTCCGCTCCGGTTCGGCCGTCCCGACCACCCGGGCGGGCAGCCCGCCGAACCGCTCGGTGTCGCCGACCACCAGGGCGGCGCCCGCGTGCTCGACCATGTAGGCCAGCCGGTCGGCCGGGTGGCCCGGGTCGAGCGGCAGATAGGCGGCGCCGGTACGGAGCACGGCCAGCAGGGCGACGATCTGCTCCGGCGACTTGTCCAGGCAGAGCGCCACCACCGAGCCCGGGCCCGCACCCAGCGCGCGCAGCCGGGCGGCGGCCCGCCGGGAGCGCTCGGCCAGCTCGCCGTAGGTCAGCCGGGCGGTCGGGCCGGACTCGGCGGGGGCGGCCACCGCGAGGGCGCCGGGGTCGGCCGCGGCCGCCCGCAGGATCAGCTCGTGCACCGGCTCGTCGTGGGCGACCTGCCGGTCGGCGCCGCTCCACTGCCGCAGCACCACCGCGCGCTCCGCGCTGCCGAGCAGCTCCAGCCCGGTGGCCGGCTCCCCGGCGCCCGCCCGGGTCAGCCCGTCCAGCAGGTTGACGTAGTGCCCGGCGAGGCGGGCCATCGTCGCGGGCAGGAAGAGGTCGGTGTTGTACTTGAAGACGCAGTGGAAGCGGCGCTCCGCCTCGTCCTCGTAGGCGGACAGGGTGAGGTCGAACTGCCCCTCCTCCTCGGGTAGTTCGATGTACTCCAGGCGGTAGCCGTACTTCTCGGTGGCGACCTTGTGGGTGAGCAGGATGAACATCGCCTGGAAGACCGCCGAGCGGCTCGGGTCGTGCTGCAGACCGAGCTTCTCCACCAGCAGGACGAACGGGTACTCCTGGTTGTCCAGCCCGCCCAGCACGGTGGTGCGCACCTGGGCCAGCAGCTCGGCAACCGTCGGCGAACCGGCCAGACTCGCGTGCAGCGGCAGCGGGTTGACGAAGTAGCCGTAGACGCCGGCGAACTCCTCGTCGGTACGGCCCGTCACCGGGCTGCCGACGATGATGTCCTCCTGGCCCGAGTAGGCGTGCAGCAGCAGGTAGTAGGCGCTGAGCAGCACCATGAAGACGGTGACGTTGTGCTCCCGGGCCAGCGCGTGCACCCGGGCGCTGAGCTCCTCGTCCAGGACGAAGAACTCGGAGGCGCCGTTGTGGGTCTGGACGGCCGGGCGCGGCCTGTCGGTGGGCAGGCTGAGGATCGGCACCTCCGCGGGCAGGTGCGAGCGCCAGTAGTCGAGCATCCTCGGCGCCTCGCGGCCGGCCAGGAACGCGTTCTGCCGGTTGAGGAAGTCCAGGTAGCGGGCGGCGACCGGGGGCAGTTGGGGCGCCCGGCCCTGTCGCAGCCCCTCGTAGACGGCGAGCAGCTCCTCGATGAAGGTGAAGGTGGAGATCGCGTCCGAGATGATGTGGTGAACGGCCTTCATGATCACCCAGCGCTCCGGCCCGCGTTTGAACAGCCGGAACCGCACCAGCGGATCGCGCTCCAGGTCGTACGGCTTGCGGTACTCCCGCACGATCATCGCGTGGATGTCGTCCCACTCCAGGCCCTGCACGTCGAACACGCCGAAGTCCGGCTCGACGGCGGCGGAGACCCGCTGGACGGCCTGGCCGCCGTCGAGCACGAAGTTGGCCCGCAGGCTGGGGTGGCGCTCGACCAGCGTCCGGAAGGCGGTGGCCATCAGCTCCGGCTCCAGCTCCACCCGGACCTCGACCGCCCCGCCGATGTTGTAGGCGAAGCCGTCCGGGTTGAGCTGCTTGAGGAACCAGAGCGCCTTCTGGTTCTGCGTCAGCGGGTGGTTCGACTCGTCCTCGTACCGGACCACCTCACCGCCGGCACCGCCGGTGCCGTCGTCCTCCAGCAGCTCGGCCAGCCCCTCGTAGAGCTGGGCGACCAGCTCCCGCACCGGCGCGTTGCCGAGCAGCGCCACCACCGGCAGGGCGGTGCCGAGTTCGGTGTTGAGCCGGGCCCTCAGCTCCATCGCGAGCAGCGAGTCCAGGCCGAGGCCGCTCAGGCCGGTGGCGGGCTCGATCTGTTCGGCGGGCACCCGGAGCACGGCGGCGGCGAGCGCGGCGAACCGCTCGGTGAGCAGCGCCCGGCGCTCCTCCTCGCCGGCCGCCCGCAGCTCCTCCAGCAGGCTGCTCCGCGGGGCCGGGGCGGCCTCGCGGGCGGCGGCGGCCAGCTCGGCGACCAGCGGCGGCGGGGCCGGGTACCAGGAGAGGAAGGTCGGCCAGTCGACCACGGTGGCGACCAGCAGCTGGGCGCGGTCCTGGCCGAGCACCCGCTCCAGCACCGCCATCCCGGCCTCGGGGGCGAGCGAGCTCATGCCCCGGCTGTTGCGGTAGTGGTCGATCAGGCCGAGTTCCTCGATCATGCCGGTGGCCCACGGCCCCCAGTCCAGACTGAGCGCGGGCAGGCCGAGGGCCCTGCGGTGGTGTGCGAGCGCGTCGAGGAAGGCGTTCCCGGCGGCGTAGTTGGTCTGGCCCGCGGTGGTCAGCAGCGAGGCGATCGAGGCGAACAGCACGAAGTGGTCGAGTGGTTCGTCCGCCAGCTGCCGGTGCAGCGCGAAGGCCCCGAGCACCTTGGGGCCGTGCACGGCGTCGAACACCTCGCGGTCCAGCTCCGGCACCAGGGTGTCGCGGACCTGCCCGGCCAGGTGGAAGACGCCCCGGATCGGCGGCGAGGCCAGCGCCCGGTACCCGGCCAGCCAGGCGGCGAGCGCGCGCTCGTCGGTGACGTCCAGCGCCACCGGGACGGGCTGGGCACCGAGCGCCTCCAGCTCCCGCAGGAAGGCGACACCGCGCCCGGCGGGGCTCTGCGGGTCGAGGTCGCGCCACTGCTCGCGCGGCGGCAGCGGGCTGCGGCCGGCCAGGATCAGCCGGCGGGCGCCGCGCCGGACCAGCGTGCGGCAGAGCAGCCGGCCGAGCGCGCCGAAGGCGCCCGTCACCAGGTAGCTGCCGTCCGGGCGCAGGCTGGGCGGCAGCGGCCCGGTCAGCCCCTCGGCCGGGCGCAGCCGGCTGGTCAGCCGGCGGCCGGCGCGCAGCGCGATCTCGTCCTCGTCGGCGCGGGCGAACTCGCGCAGCAGCGCGGCCGCCTCGTCGGCCGGCGCCGCGACCGGGCCGAGGTCGATCAGCTTGCCCGGGTGGCCGGGCAGCTCCTGGTGGCGCAGCACCCGGCCGATGCCCCAGGCGGGGGCGCCCAGCGGTTCGACCGGCTCGCCGGGGGTGGTGGCCTGGGCGGCCCGGGTGACGATGTGCAGCCTGCTGCCGGGCAGTTCGGCGGGCAGCAGGGCGGCGAGCGTGATCAGGCTGTACGCGCCCGCGGCGGTGTGGCCGGCCACGGTGGCGTGGTCGGCGTCGGCCAGGACCGGCCGGTCGAGGTTCCATAGGTGGACGACGGCGGCCGGATCGGGGGCGCCGCCGGCCCGCCGGTCGGCCAGCAGCCGGCCGAGGTCCGCGGCGGAGCCCGGCTCGACGGTGGACTCGTGCCCGTCGGCCGAGCGGTGGTAGCCGGTGCCCGCGCGGACCAGGTGGCAGCTGCCGCCGCGCGCGGTGATCCGGGCGGCCAGCTCGTCCGCGACACCCCCGGCGTCGGCGAACAGCAGCCAGTGGTCGGGGTGTTCGGCGAGCAGGTCGGCGTGGTCGGGCTCGTCCGCGAGCGGTGTCCAGGCCGGTTCGGCGAGCCAGCCGTCGATGGTGGCGAGGCCGACGGCGGTGGAGGCCTTCTCCACGTCGGCGGCCCGGAAGCCGCCGACCCCGCCGAGCGGGGCGCCGTTCCCGTCGTAGACGGCGATGTCGCCGACGATTTCGTCCCCGCTGTCGCGGGTGACGGTGGCGTGCACCCAGAGCGGCTGTTCGCCGACCGCGTCGAGGCGGACCTCCTCGATCGAGAGCGGCAGCTTGATGCCGGTGCCCGCCGGGCCGGCGGTGAGCAGCTGCGGCGTCAGCAGGGTCTGGAAGAAGGCGTCCATCAGCACCGGGTGCACATGGTGGCCGCCGCCCTGCCCGGCGATCGCGGCCGTCGGGCGGACCAGCGCCAGCGCCTCCCCGGGGCCGATCCAGACCTCGGCGATGCCCCGGAACGCCGGGCCGTAGTGGTAGCCGAGGGCGGCCAGCCCGGTGTAGCAGTCGGGGCCGGCCAGCCGGCGGGCGGCCCGGGCGCGGACCAGGTCGGCGTCCAGCCGGTGGGCCGGGCGGCGGCGCTGGCCGGGGCGGATCGTTCCGGCGGCGTGCACGGTGCGCTCCGGCCCGTCCCCGGTGAGGGTGCTGACGGTGAAGCCGCCGTGCTCGGCGGAGACGGTCAGCTGGACGGCGCGGCTCTCGTCGTCGGGCAGGAAGAGCGCCTTGCGCAGCTCGATGCCGGCCAGGGCGGCGTCGGTGCCGCCGGTCAGCGCGCGAACCGCCTGGACGGCCATCTCCAGATAGCCGGCGGCGGGAAAGAGCACATTGCCCTGGATCCGGTGGTCCTCCAGGTAGGGCAGTGCCTCGGCGTCGAGCCGGGCCTCCCAGGCCGGTTCGGCACTGGCCAGGCGGCGACCGAGCAGCGGGTGGTCCAGCAGACCCCGGCGGACCTGCTCGACCGACCGGGGCTCGACCCAGTGGCGGTCCCGCCTGAACGGGTAGCGCGGCAGCGGCACCGGCCGGCCGGCGGGCTGCAGGACGGACCAGTCCACCTCGACGCCGAGGTTGTGCAGGGTGGCCAGCGAGGCGGTGAAGCAGGCCCGTTCGTCCTCCTCCCTGCGGATCGAGGGCAGGGTGCGGACCGCCGGCCGGTCGGCGTCGCCGGGGCGGGCCTCCACGGTCTCCTGGATCGCGCGGCCGAGCACGGGGTGCGGCCCGATCTCCAGGAAGAGGCTGTACCCGTCGTCGGCGAGCCGCTCCACGGCCTGCTGGAAGCGGACGCTGTCGCGGACGTTGCGCCACCAGTAGGCGGCGTCCAGCTCGGTGCCGTGCGCGGTGCCCTCCCGGCCGGTGAGGTAGAGCGGCACCTGGGCGGGACGGGCCTTGAGGTCGGCGAGCGCGTCGAGCAGTTCGTCCTTGATCGGGTCCATCTTGGCGCTGTGATAGGGCACTTCGACGGTCAGCGGACGGGCGAAGACCTGCTCCGCGGTGAGCGCGGCGGCCAGCTCGGCCAGCGCGGACTCGTCCCCGGCGAGGGTGAGCGAGGTCGGGCTGTTGATCGCGGCCACCGAGACGGCGCCGCCGTACGGGCGCAGCCGGCGGACCGCCTCGGCCTCCGAGAGGGCGACGGCGAGCATGCCGCCGGTGCCGGCCAGCCGCTGCTGGAGCCGGCTGCGGTGCACCACGACCTTGACCGCGTCGGCCAGGTCGTAGACACCGGCCTGGTGGAAGGCGGCGACCTCGCCGGTGCTGTGGCCGACGATGGCGTCCGGGCGGACGCCCCGGCTGCGCCAGAGGGCGGCGAGACCGGTCTGCAGGGCGAAGTTGGCGGGCTGGGCGAGCCAGGTCTCGGCCATCCGGGAGCCGGCCTCGTCGGTGGCGAGCTCGTCGAGCAGCGACCAGCCGGCGAGTTCGGCGAGGTGCTCGGCGCAGCGCTCGACGGCCTCGCGGTAGACCGGCTCAGTCTCGAACAGCCGGCGGCCCATCGCCCACCACTGCGGGCCCATGCCGGTGAAGACCCAGGCGAGTCGGCGGTGCCGGGCCTCACGGCGCTGGTCGGCCAGCACCCGGGGGTGCGGCTCGCCGCGCCGGTAGGCGGCGAGCGCCTCGTCCAGCGACGTGCGGGAGTCGTACACCACGGAGAGCCGGGCGTCGAGGTGCTGGCGGCGGTGGGCCAGGGTGTGGCCGAGGTCGGCCAGGGCGACGGGGGTGCCGCCGTAGCCGCCGGCCAGCTCGGTCTGGATGCCGGCGGCCAGCTCGGGCAGGGCGGCGGCGTCGCGGGCGGTGAGCGGCAGGACGGTGCAGCCGGTGGGCCGGTCCTCTCCGGACCGCTCGGCTGTGAGCCGGTCGTCGGTGGGCCGCTCGGCCGTGGGCTGCCCGGCCGTGGGCTGCCCGGCGGTGGACTGGTCGGCGGTGGGCTGGTCGGTCGGCTCGGGGGCGGCCTCCAGCAGGACGTGGGCGTTGGTGCCGCCGAAGCCGAAGGAGTTGACCCCGGCTCTGGCGGGGCCCTCGTGGGCGGGCCAGGGGGTGGGCTCGACCGGGATCCGGTACGGCAGGGTGGCCGGGTCGATCGCCGGGTTGAGCCGCTCCAGGTTGATGTGCGGCGGGATCACCCGGTGCTTGAGCGCCAGCGCGGACTTGATCAGCCCGGCCAGGCCGGAGGTCGACTCGGTGTGCCCGATGTTGGTCTTGACCGAGCCGACGTAGCAGATGTCGCCCGGGCGGCGGCCGACCGCGAGCGCGCGGGCGAGGGCGTTGGCCTCGATCGGGTCGCCCACGGGGGTGGAGGTGCCGTGCGCCTCGACGTACTGGAGGCTGCCGGGGACGATGCCGGCCTCGGCGCAGACCCGCTCGATCAGGGCGACCTGGGCGTCCGGGTTGGGCACGGTGATGCCGTTGGTGCGGCCGTCCTGGTTGACGCCGCTGCCGATGATGACGGCGTGGACCGGGTCGCCGTCGCGCAGTGCCTCCGAGAGCCGCTTGAGCGCGACCACGGCGACGCCCTCGGCCCGGACGTAGCCGTCCGCCGAGGCGTCGAAGGTGCGGGAGCGGCCGTGCGGGGAGAGGAAGCCGCCCTTGGTCTCGGCGATGGTGTACTGCGGCGCGATGTGCAGCAGGGTGCCACCGGCCAGCGCGAGGTCCGTCTCACCGCGCAGCAGGCTCTGGGCGGCCAGGTGGACGGCGACCAGGGAGGAGCTGCAGGCGGTGTCGAGGGAGACGCTGGGGCCGCGGAAGTCGAAGCAGTGCGAGATCCGGTTCGACACCATTGTCATCATGGTGCCGGTGGCGGTGTGGGCGGCCAGGGTCTCGAAGGAGAGGTCCGAGAACTGGACGATCTTGTAGTCCAGGGTGAACGCGCCGACGTAGACGCCGACATCGCGGCCGGCCAGCTCGCCCGGCTTCTGCCCGCCGTCCTCCAGCGCCTCCCAGGCGACCTCCAGCAGCTTCCGCTGCTGCGGGTCCATGTGGTCGGCCTCCCGGCCGCTGATCCCGAAGAACGCCGGGTCGAACTCGTCGAAGCCGTCGATGTAGCCGCCCCGGCCGCCCACCAGCCGGCCGGGCTTCGCCTTGTCCCGGCTGCCCAGGGTGGCCACGTCGTAGCGGCTGCGCGGGGTCGGCGTGAGGCAGTCCTTGCCGTCGACCAGGTTCCGCCAGAACGACCGGTGGTCATTGGCTCCGCCCGGCAGCCGGCAGCCGATCCCGATGATCGCGATCTTCTCCGGCTCGCCGGTGGAGACCGCGGAGGAGGCGGGGCCGGTGGGAGCGGCGGTGACGGCGGTGGCGATGACGGGAGTGGGAGTGGGAGTGGCCAGGGCGGCGGGAGTGGCCAAGGTGGCGGAGGCGGAAGGGCCCGAGGTGTCGGGGCGGCCGGTGGGGTCTGGGGAATCAGCGGGGCCGGGGGATGCCGCAAGGCATGAGTCCGTCATGGTCGAGTCCTTGTGTCGCTGCGTTTCGCGCGCGCGGAAGAGCCGTGGGAGGCCACGCGGGCATGGGGACGGAGGCCGCGCTCCGCTCCCGGACGGGCCGAGGGCCGGCCGGAGAACCGGAGAAGAGGGCCAGGAGAGAGGCAGAAAGGAGGCAGGGAAGGCGCGGACGAAGGGACGGTTCGGGGTGCGGCGCGGTCAGGCCGGCGCGTCGTCGGCCCGCGCCGGGCGTCTCCAGGGCTGGAGATGACTGGCGATCACCGCTTCCGTCCGGGGGAAGTCGGACGGGTACTGCAGCCCCACCACGATCGGCCGACGGCCGGGGTGCCAGGTGAAGCTGCCGAAGGCGTGGTCCCAGACGGAGAGATCGGAGCCGTAGTGTCCGGCCTCGGCCAGGTCGACGCTGTGGTGCAGCCTGTGCTGCTCGGGCCCGGCGAAGACGTGGTTGAGCAGGCCGATCCGGACATCGATGTTGGCGTGGACGAAGTAGCCCTGGGCCACCACGAACAGGCCCACCACGAACACCGACTCCGCGGAGAAGCCGGCCAGCGCGAGCGACAGCTGGACGACGCCCTGGGTGAGCAGCACGTCGACGATGTGGTTGACGCCGTTGTTGGCGACGTTCACCTTCTCCGGCACGTGGTGCACCCCGTGCAGCCGCCAGAGCCACGGATTGGTGTGGCACCAGCGGTGGACCAGATAGTTGGCGAGCGAGCCGAGCAGCATCGCCGCCGGGATCTCGGCCCAGAGCGGCAGTGCCGGATGCGGCGGTGCCAGCCAGCCGACGAGGGCCTGCACCGGCACCTGAGACAACCCCCCGCCGATCATTGTGAGGACGAAATAGACGCCGTACCAACCCCATTCACCGGCGCTCGGCTGCCACTCCGGCTCGTAGGGGATCATCCATTCGAGTAGGGTCAGATATCCGATGGTGCCGACCAGGAAGATCTGGCTCGCCCGGCCGAGATCCCATCGCCAGCGCAGGGCTGCGACCGATATCGACACAAGTATGATCAGCAGGATCGGGTACGCGACATGCCGCAGCACCGCTCGTAGCTGCCCGCCCATGGCGACCCCCTTCGCGATCCACCACCGAACGATCACCGAAAGCATTCGTTCTGATACTAACGGTGGCTGGAAGATGATGCGAGGGATTTCCGAAAAGAATCACAAACAACGGTAATTGTCTGATGATAAGCGGGCGC
Organism: Kitasatospora sp. NPDC088548; assembly: GCF_044753005.1. Lineage (NCBI taxonomy): Bacteria > Bacillati > Actinomycetota > Actinomycetes > Kitasatosporales > Streptomycetaceae > Kitasatospora > Kitasatospora sp. NPDC088548. The sequence goes on along the minus strand of NZ_JBIVMI010000008.1, from coordinate 189,721 downwards.
ATTATTCGTCAGATAATGCCCCCTGAAAGTCTTTTACAAGAATAGTCAGATGACCGGCCCGCTCGGATCGGGCGCCCGGCAGCAGCCAGCGACTGCCGGACAGCGAGACACCGGCCGATCTCTCCCGAACGGCAGATGTCGACGCCCCGGGCCGGCCGCAAGCATGGCGGCATGAAGAAGCCGACCGCCATACCGGCCTGGGTGGCCGCACTCCCGGCCCTGGCCGCCGCCCTCACCGGCTGCGGTGTCACCGACGACCTGGCCGCCCAACCCCGCAGCGATTCCCAGGACTTCGCCGTCCACGGCGATCAGTTCACCGTCGAGACCGACCAGGACGTGACACTGCTGCCCGCCGACGGGAAGGCCGTCAGGGTCGACCGCCACCTGACCGGCCGGGCCGCCCAGGACGGCAACGCCACCTGGGTACTGGACGGCACCACCCTCAGACTCTCCGCCACCTGCAGCGGCATCGCACTCAACTGCCAGGCCGACCACACCGTCCACGTCCCGCGGAACATGGCCGTGACCGTCCGGGGCACCGGCCCGGCAGGCGTCACCGCCAAGGGGATCGACGGCAGACTCGATGTGACGACCGGGCAGGGCGGCGTGGACATCGACACCGCCTCCGGGCCACTGCGCGTGCGCACCCGCTCGGGCCACATCACCGCGAACGGCCTGACCTCTCCCGAGGTCGACGCGGCCAATGACCACGGCAGCGTGAAGCTCGCCTTCCGCACCACGCCCACCGCCGTCAGCGCCGGTTCCACCACCGGCAGCATCACGGTGTCCGTACCCAAGGACGGCACCCGGTACCGCGTCTCGGCCGCCGCCGGCTCCTCCCGCCCCCACGTCGACGTGGACCAGGACCCGGGCTCCCCCCGCACCATCACCGCCACCTCAAAGGTCGGCGTCGTCCGCGTCAACACGAAAGACTGACCGCCGGAACCCGATCCCCCACCCCTCACCCGACGGCCCGCGCCGCACCGTGGAACACCTGCCGAACGTGCCACTCCCGATGCCGGCCCGCGACCGCCGGAAGGCCCGGCTGCGGCCCGATCACCGACCGCCCGGCGAGCGCCAGCACCTGCTGCCGGCTGGCCTCGCCCCGCCCGACGAACCGCCGGGAGACCAGGATCCGGTGGTCCTCCCCCAACCCCATGACCCCCTTGTCGAAGAGCTTGTGGTGCAGCGAGCAGAGACAGAGTCCGTTGTCGACGGTGTCCGGCCCGTCGTACGACCACCAGCGCACATGCGCGGCCTCCAGCCCGACCACACTCCCGCCGAGCGCCCCGTCGTACCCGCAGAACGCACACTGGAACTCGTAGGCGGTCAGTATCAGTTCACGCATCCGCCGATCACGCTGCCGCCGCGAGCCCCCGCCCCCACCACCGGGCACCCCGGTCTCGACCCCCTCCAGATCGAGCCCGACCGCCTCGCACAGCTCGACTCCATCAGGTAGTCACGGTCGCGGACGGTGGGGACCGGCCTACCGGTGTTCAGCGGTGAACCGTTCCAGAGTGGGGAAGGTGCCGGTGTCGATCGTGTTGGACGACTCATACTGATCAAGTCCCATCGTGAAAAGGGTGCGGCGGTACTGCCACTTGATGTGCTTGTCGTGCCGTGTGGGGTCGGTGGGCCGCATGAGGGCGAGGAAGAAGAAGCACTTGACGAGCAGGAAGTCGCCCAAGTGCTCGCTCACCCGCTGACCGATCAGGGATGCGGTGGTCTCGTCTAGCGCTGCGGTGTAGGCGGCGCGCTGTTCCGGGGTGATGCTGTAGCCCTTGCCGCCGCCCTTGAAGGCCACGATGTCAAGCGCGGGGTAGACGTCGTAGCCGAGCGGGACCGGTCCGTGGTGCTGCCAGTCGATGACCCCGGCATGGAGGACGTTGGGCAGTCCGTAGTCCAGGTGCCCGTGCACCATCGGGAGCCGGGCCAGCCGACCGAGGGCGTGCCTGACCGCCTCGTGGACGCGCGGGGTGTCGAAGTCCGGGTTCTCCTCGAAGACCTCGGCCGCGAAGGCTGCCTTCTCGAACCACGGCGCAGCAGGGAGGGGGTGCCTCGCCTGGGCCTGCAGGAGCTTCGACGCGACGGCAGCCGCCGTGCTGATCACCTGGTAGCTGACCTGACCGTCCCGCCCGGCGTCGGCCAGCGCCTCCTCGTGCAGCGAGGTGTCGCCGATGGCGCGCTCGACGACGAAATAGCGCCCGTCCTCCGAGCCGCTGTCGACGATCTCCGGCACCGGGTAGCCGAGGCCGGCGGCCAGCTGCTGGAACTCGGCCTCCGCCCGCAGATCCTCGCCACCGGTCCGCTTGTAGAGCAGGCCATCGGCCGACCTCCACACCGCGCCTTGAGTGGCGGTTCTGTCCTTCACGAACTCCCAGTCGCTCATCCATCCATCCTTCCGTAGTGCCGAGTTGGCGTGGATCAGATACGGCGGTGTCGGGCAGGTCGCTCGGGGTTAGGCCGGCCGCCCTCGGGGGAAAGGGCGACCGGCCCCGTCACCGCCCGGCCGGTGTGCCTGCATCCGTACGGGCGGAGTCGGTAGGCACGCGGCGAGCGGTGCTGCGAGAACCACCTGTACGCGCGGGCGCTTGGCCAGGCGGGCGCGTGGGGACGGGGCCTGGGACGGTCGGTGCGGACGAGGCTCGCGATGAGTGCCGCCCTGCGGGCCGAGCGAGGCTGCTCGGGTACCGCGACAGCGGGCACCGCCAGTTCAGCCCAGACCTTCTTGCCATGGGTCGTCGGCTCCGCGCCCCAGGTCTCCGACAGGCCCTCGATGAGCAACATGCCTCGACCGGTGGTCAGTTCGTCGTTGCCGAAGTTGGCGGCCCCGGTGGGCATCCGGCGCGACGGGTCGTAGACCTCGATCACCACCCGGTCGCCGTCCGGGGAGAGGTAGATGCCGACCAGCAGTCTTCCTGGCGCGTGAATGACCGCGTTGGCGAGCAGCTCGTCGGCGACCAGCGCGATGTCGCCCAACGAAGTCGGGTCGATCCCCCACGAGCGGGCGACTCGGACGACGGCGTCCCGGGCCGGCGGGACGTGGTCGCGCCTGGTGCCGATGAACGAAATACGTCGGGCGTGAGTGGAGGCGATCACTGGTCACCATCGCAGGCTTGGACCGCGTCGACAACGCTGTTGCACGGCCAGGGGCCGCAGCCGTCGCTGCACCGGCCATCCTCGAACTGGTGGCGGTCGAGGACCTCTCGGGCGTGGCTGCTGGCGGTGGCGAGGCGCTCGCGACGCGCGGCGGCGCGGCCTGAGGGGCTCGCGGTTGTGTTCGACGCCCGGCCGTCTTCCAAAGCGCGAGGAACGGCCACTGCGTCCCGCTGGTGCGCGGTGTCGCCCCTCTGTGCGTCCGAGCGGAGGGTCATCGGCACTTCTCCTCAGCCACTGGGTGGAGCCGCGCATGCGAGAGTCCGCAGATGGGCCTCGGTCATGCGGGAGCGGGGAATCGCGACCTGCGAGGGTGGCGAGCTGCTGACGACCAGACAACTCCGTCTCGATGCACCATGGTTAGGGCATGGGCTCCGCGTGCGTGATCCATGCAGATCGTGCATGCCGGGTTGTCCTGGTGTGGCTACGCTCGGCTCACCAGGCAGGATCAGCATTGGCAGGGGAAGCCATGTCGCAGACGGCCAAAGGACACTCCGCAGCGGGCGGGATCGGAGAGGTGATCCGCCGCGCACGGGTGTTGAGCGGGCGGTCGCAGGCGGACGTGGCCACCGAACTGGGCTACCACCAGTCGAAGATCAGCCGGTTGGAGAGCGGCAAGGGGACGCAGGACATCGACGTCCTGCGCGCTGTCGCAGCCGTGCTCGACATCCCGCTGGGAAGCCTCGGCCTGTCCTCCCATAGCAGTGCGGACAGCAGGACGGACGACATGCACCGTCGCAACTTCCTGGCCGCGAGCGTCGCCGCGCTCGCGACCCCGATGCCCCGCCCCCGCGTGGGGATGGAGCTGGTCCAGGCGCTGCTGCCCGGACCCGTTCCAGCCGAGCACGCGCCACAACCCCAGGCCGCACTCACGGCCCGGCTCGCCCAGGCCCGGAGGCTCTTCTACACCTGCCGGTACGCCGAACTCGAAGGCGCGCTGCCGTCGCTGATCGTCGACCTTCGCCAGGCCCAGGACGCCTCCCGCGGCGGCGATCAGGCCCTGTCCGGCCTCCTCGCGACGGCGTACCAGACTGCGGTCAGCCTGCTGCTCAAGCTCGGTGACCACGGCAACGCCTGGCTGGCGGTCGGCCGTGCCATGGCCGAAGCCGAACGGAGCGCCGACCCCGTCGTGATGGCCTCCAGCGTCCGCGTCCAGGCGCACGTCCTCGCGCGCGACCGGCACACCGCGCCCGCCGTCACCCTCATCCGGCACACTGCCGACCAGCTCTCCGGCAGCTACGACCGACGCCCGCCCGAGTACCTCGCCGCATTTGGGCTCATGCTCCTTCGCGGCGTTACGGCGGCGAGCGCCGGCGGCGACCGTGCAACCACCGCCGAGTTCCTCGCCGAGGCTCATGAGGTCGCGCGCTACGTCGACCTCGACGGCCCCGAAGCCTGGGCGAACTTCAGTCCGGCCAACGTCGCACTTCACTCGGTGAGCGCCTCGGTCGTCCTGGGCGACGCCGGAGCGGCGCTGGAAGCCGCCCGGCCCCTGATGCACAGGCGCATCCCGGTCCCCGAGCGCCGGGCAGCACTGTGGGTGGAGGCTGCACGGGCCTACAGCCAGCAGAGCAGACTGGCCGAGGGATACAAAGCGCTCAGGATCGCGGAGAGCTGTGCCTCGGAGGACATCCGCCGACGGCCCAGCGTGCTCGAGCTGGCCGATGACATGGCCGCTCGCGACCGGCGCGGCGCCGTCCCGGAGCTTCGCCGTTTCTGCCAGGAGTTGGGAGTCCAGGTTTGACCGAGCACCGCGAGCCGTTCCTCTACGTCGTCGTCTGCGCGTCGGGCATCGCCGACGGAGTGGGCGAACTGATCACCGCTGCCCATGCCGAGGGCTGGGGAGTCGGCGTGATCGCGACCCCGAACGGGCTCGGATTCATAGACCAGGAAGCCGTCGAAGCCCAGACCGGCTACCCGATCCGCTCCGCCTGGCGCACGCCGAGCATCCCCCAGCCGCTGCCCCCGGCCGACGCCATCGCCGTCGCCCCGGCCACCTTCAACACCATCAACAAGTGGGCCGCCGGCATCTCCGACACCCTCGCACTCGGCATCCTTTGCGAGGCGTACGGCCTCGGCATCCCCGTGGCCGTCCAGCCCTACGTCAACTCCGCCCAGGCTGCCCACCCCGCGTACGGGGAGAGCCTGGCCCGGCTCCGGTCGATGGGCGTCCTGATCGGTGACTACGTCCCCCACAAGCCCAAGGCCGGCGGGGGCCGCGACAAGTACAACTGGACCCACGTCCTCGACCTGCTCCGCCCCGTGGCGGCCTCAGTGACGGGGAGGGAGTAGCCGATGCTCCCGGCTTCGGACGGACCGCCAGGTGTCGCTGCCGCGGTCGTGATCCGAGAGGGTCGGGTGCTGATGGTCCGGCGCCGGGTCAGCGAGGGCCAGCTCTTGTGGCAGTTCCCAGCGGGCAAGATCGAGCCCGGCGAGTCTCCCGAGGAAGCGGCTGTCCGCGAGACCGCGGAGGAGACGGGGATGAACGTGGCTGCCATCAAGGTCCTCGGCGAGCGCGTTCACCCAGAAACTGGCCGGTGGATGTCGTACACGGTCTGCGAGATCATCAGCGGCGCCGCTGCCGTCGGTGACCCACGAGAACTGAACGCACTGGCGTGGGTGGCGCTTCCAGAGATCCCCGAGTACGTGCCGTACGGGATCTTCGAGCCGGTGCAGGCATATCTGAACGCCACGCTCAAGAACTGACGGAGCCCCTGCGGGCGGCCATCAGCTGGTGGCCGCCCGCAGCGCTGTCGGCGCTCGGGCGAGGCCCGGCGTATCTGCTTCTCCTTGCCGGGTTGGCGTTCGGCGGGTGCGGTTGTTGGCAGCCTTGGTGTCGGTCGGCACGGCGGGTGTCGTGAGTGCGGTCGTCGTGGTGGCGCGACGGCCGCTGCGAGTGAGCGCAATGCGGGCGCGTTGGTCGATGCGGTCGTTGGTGGCGTGGTGCAGGCACCAGAAGAGGACTTCGACGGGGTCGGTCGGCGCCGGTCAGCTCCCATTGCTGGGCGGCTTCGGTGAGGGCTCGGCAGGGCGATTGGCCAGCGGAATTCGACCTGGGCGAGGACGGTGGCCTGCACATGGGCGGCGAAGCGGTCAGTCGTCCTGCGCGCGAGGGTGCGGCGGCTCGCAGTTCGGCTCGGGCGTGGGTAGGGGTGGTGAGGGCGGAGAAGTACCAGCGTCCTGCCCGAGATCGCCAAGGATGCCGCCGAGGCCGCCGCGAAGCTCGCCCCTCTCCAGCGGAAGGCCGCGAAGAAGGAGAAGTCCAAGGCCAAGAAGGCCAGGGGTTGGACCGAGATCAACACCCGTGCTCACGCATCGCTCACGCAAGCGGTCCTGTGAAGCGTCGCTGACGCCTGCCCGCATGCCCGAAAGGCCCAGGTCGCGGGCTATATGACCTGGGCCTTCACTGAGCCGCCTATGGGATTCGAACCCATGACCTACGCATTACGAGATCATGAGCAATCGTGTTAGGTGGCGCCGCGCCGTACCGTCTCGTGACGTTCTGGCTGATCAGCGCATGCGCGGCGGGTTGGACTGTGCCACCCCGTGCTGCACCGTCCAAAGGCGTCCGTCCACCGGCTGTCCACCGGAGGCATCCGGTAGGGACTCGACGATGGCTTGGAGCGTCTTTGTCGATCCCATACAAGAGGCCGTGCTGTTGACACCCCCTGCGGTCTACGACCGGCTGCCCATAGCCAGAGCAGCCCTACCGCACAGACCTCGCCAGCCCGGCGCTGTGTCTGGGCAGCCAGCCCGGCCAGGCTCAGTCGGACTCGGCGTTACCATCCTGCAGAGCGAAGGCCAGGGCCGCCAGAGTGACACCCTCCGATGTCTGCCAGCGGGCCGTCCCCTGATTGGAAACCGGTCGTTCATCCCATCTCGCTTGCCCCCACATCAGGGTGACCAGCCCTGAAGGCGAGTACCGGCGGCCATCCACCTCCCAGAGCAACGGCTTCGTCCGGTCGTTGACCCAGGTGGCGCGGGGACGCCGGTCATCCTCCGCCAGCCACTCAGCCAGGGCCTCTTGCTCGATGGGGTTCATCGGCACGAAGCGCAGCGGCGCCCCTTCCTTGATCGCCTGGTGATCGACCAACGTGGGCACGGCATTGGGCCGCCGCCGCTTCCGCGCTTGGGCCTGCTTACCGTATCGGTCGGCCAGTTCGCCCGCAGCCCCGCCCGCGCCACCGAGTGCGGCAACCTTCGCAGCGAGTTCTCGGCACTTGTCAGGATCGCTGAGGAGTCCTTGGACCCGGGACGTATAGCCCTTTTCGAGTACGTCGACCAGCGCGGCGAGCTGCGCCCCGACGGCCGCCGGCACCTGGGGCAGGACATCGTTCTCCCAGTCAATGTCCGGTTCGTCAATCCGATCCGTGCCCAACTGGCGGAACACCAAGTGGCACATCAGATAGGTGCCGTGCTCCAGAACAGCAGCCGGGAGCTTCTCATACGCTGGCCGCAGCCGGTGCAGCTCATCGCGAACCAGACGCATCGTCACAACAGAGCGCCATACCTGGAACGCGCTCGGCTGCGGTCGAAAGAGGATGTCGTAGGTCTCCTTGCGACCTCGGTCCCACAAAGTGTCCAGTGAACTGGCCGTCCTGCCCGCGTACTCAGCATTCGGGTGAGCGCACGCAAGAGCGGCCGCTGCCTCGTCCAGCGAGCATCCCGTCTCGGGTGAGGGACTCAGTTCACCACGCTTCACCGAGTACGACTTACCCAGTTCGGCCCGTAGATCGGCACGAATCTCCGCCTGAACCGGGTCCAGTGCAGCGAAGTCACGCGGCCCCACCTGGTTCTGCCGGTTGGTGGCCCGGGTGGTACGCGAGGAGAAATCACTCGCGCCACCAGTCACGATCACCCGGACGCCTACTCGCGCTGTCGCAGGATCATCGGAGGACTCGAGCGCTCGTTGGACCGCCCTGACGGTCTGAGCACCGTTAACGACGCTCGCCCCTGTGAGCTGAAGAGTCACCGGTCCGCCACGTGGGTTGCGCAACGAGCTGTACTGCGGATCCACCGTGTCACAGAGAACGGTGATTCCGTTGTTGAAGTACCAGAACAGCGAGGGTTCGTCCGTTAGCGTCGCAACCAGCTCTTCATTCGTGAGTGTGCCGCTCAACGGGTTTCGAATATTGAGTTCGAAGAGCCGGGCGCCGTGAGTGTCCAGCCAGTCAGCAACCTTCTCCGCTTGGACCACTCCCTGGAACGCCTGGTGAGGTACGTCGAGCGAGAACCACGGATCCATCTGCACCGACATGGCCACGGGCGCAGGCGCGGCGTCCGCACGCGCCCAGTTCCACACGTCCGAGGCGTGCAGGAAGCGATGATCGACCCTGTCGCCATGGGTATTGAACTCGCGCTCCCCGTTGCCCAGTTCATTGAGGACTTCCCTGGAGGGCGGCTCGGCACCCATCAGAACGGTGACCAGCGTGACCCCGACCGCCCGCTCGCTCATTGCCTCCTTGGCCTGCTCGGCCAGCAGCTGGCCGCGCGGGTTGAACTGACTGCTCTCTTCCCCGTCGATGAGCCTCAGCCCGGCAAACATCTTGAGGATGGCATCGGTTCGAGCCGTCGCCCGCCCCTGGTCGCTCCACTTCGCCTGCACCAGGTATACATGCGGAGGTGTGCCCGTGACGGCGATGGCGTCAATGCCTTGGTCGTCCCGCCCATCGATGACCGCTTCCGCTGCATCCGCGTTCTGCCAGCCAGTGACCATGCGCACTGCCAGGGCTGCCAGGGCTCGGGATCGGAATGCCTTTTGACGCTGATCCTCGGAATTGCTTTCGAAGTCGGACATGTCGATAAGCCCGTCGAATGCCGCGTGCAGCATCCGCCCAACCTGTCGAACTGCTGTGAGGTCGCCGTTGTTTGTCCTGCCCATGCCCACCCCAAACGTGCCTATCCCGGTTTGCTCCGCTCGACCGTAGCGCAGACGCGGACATCATCGTGATCGAAGTGAAGGATCCAGCACCGCCACCGAGTATCCCCTGCTAAACCACGTCCCCCATCCACATGCGCCGCCCCAGTTCATCGAGCTCCGCGCGACGGGACTCATATTCGGGGAGGGCCGACTTCAGCAGTCGCCAGTAGTCTGGCCCGTGCCCAGGGATCCGCACATGCGCAAGCTCATGGGCAATGACGTAGTTCACCAGGTGCATCGGTAGTTGGAAGAGAGACCAACCGAGGCTCATACGACCCGGCCCGTTGTTCTTCGGCTCGGGCCGATACATGCCCCACCGCCTGCCGAGATCGCGTACGTCCACCACCGGCGGGGTCACAGACATCCGAGCTGCCCAGGGCTGTAACCTCCCTGCCGCCCAGGTGTGGCCAGCCCGGCAGTACCAGTCGACCAGCGCCGCCCGTCCACAGACCGGGTCTTCGGCCTGTTCCCTGCCCATGACCAGGCGCCCGGCGATCAAGCGCACTCTGCCATTGGCGGGTGGGTCCGCCACGATCGCCAGCCGGTAGGTCCGTCCCAGGTAGCGGAAGACCTCGCCCTCGATCAGCCGCTTCGCGGGATTCAGCGGGCGGGTCCGCTCACGCACGCCGACCTTGGCCACCAGCCAGGCCTGGTGCTCGCGGACGAACCTCTCCCCGTCCTCTGCCGGCCGACCCTCGGGCGCATGCAGCGTCAGTCCGGCGTCCGCCTCCACCGTCAGCGCGAACCGCTTACGACGCGCGCTGACCCGCACCCGCAGCGCCAGGTCGTCCACGGTGAGCCGATCCCCTTCGGCAAGGGCCGGGAGAACGCGGTTGTCAGCGAGAGCGGTCACCGGCCTATTCTCCCCGCAACCTGCCCAGGAACTGCCGCCGGTTGCCCGCCGCATACGCCGCGAGTCCCTGCGCGATGTCCCGCAGGGGCGCCCAGTCCGCGCTGGCGGGCCGTAGGCCGCCCTTGATCAGCTGATTCTGGATGCTGTTCGCCAGTGTGTCGAGGTCCTGGTGCTGTCCCTGGAACGATGCCTTGACCATGATCTGCGCGGCCGTGTCGCACACCACGTCGACAAGTGGCCGGGTAGCCCCGTCCCTCTGCACGACTCCAGGGCTTTCCCCGATCAGTTGGTTCAGCAGCCGGTACACCCGCTGTTCCAGCGGGCTGAGCCCGGCAATCTCCGGGTCTTCCTCGTCCTCTCGCCGAGCTTGCTCGATCAGTGGGCCGAACACCTCGATCTGTTCCTCGAAGCGTCCTGCCAGCTCCCGCAGGATCTCCTCTAGCCGCTCCGAGAGCCGGGTGTACTTCTCCGGGTCCTCCCGCTTGACCCGCTCCTCCAAGTGGAAGCGGAGCGCGTGTCCCATCTCCGCCGCGGCCTCGCGCGGCGGCAGAGCACTTACCACGCCGTCGAAGACGGGCGAAGCGAGCGAGACCGGCGCGATGACCTGCTCGATCTCCGGACCCTCCAGGTGATCAGCGATCATCGCTCGGACCTTGCGCCCGTAGTGCCGCAGAGTGAAGGTGCCACCGGGCGCGTCCCGGTAGAGCCTGCGGATGCGCTTCTGGAGCATCCCCCAACGCCGGGCGTCGGCGACGTAGTCCAAGGCGTGCTCATGTGGCAGAACGCGTTCCAGTACGGCGAGGAACTGGTGCAGCACCTCGTCGTACCCGAACCTCGCCGCTTCGTCCTCGAAGGCCAGCGCGGCAGAGCGGAGCCGCGCGATATCGGCGAGATCCGCCTCCGTGACACCGTGCGCACGCAGGTAGGCGCGCACTGCCTGCGCCGCCGGCCCGAGGCCGCCGATCTCCTCCGACAGGCTTCGCATCGTGTCGTCGACATCGGCCTGCTGGTAGGCGGCCAGCGCGCCGGACAGGTGCTCGAAGACGCCGTGGTAGTCGACGACATAGCCAACGTCCTTGCCTGGCATCGGCCGATTGACCCGGGCGACGGCCTGGAGGAGCTCGGCATCACGGATCGGCCGGTCCAGGTAGAGCACCTGCTCGCGCGGGGCGTCGAAACCCGTGAGCAGCATGGACTTCACGATGAGGAAGGCGATCGGGCTCTCGGGGTGCACAGGATCAGGTACGGTCGTCGGCTGGCCCTGCAACTGCTCGGCAGCCTCCTGGGACCAGGGGTTGTCCCCGACGACGCTGTTCTCCGGTACATCCGGCGCCGGTACGTGGAAGGGAGTGATCGAGACCCACTCCGGCTCGGGTGGCAGGTGGGGGAAGGCCTGGTGGAAACGCTCGATGTACGCCTTCTGCCGGTCCCTATCCGTCCAGTGCAGCCACTGGCGGCGCTTGCGCTCCGCACCGGGGGAGATGATCGGCACGAAGTCGATGCGGCGCAGCAGGGAACGGTATTGGTAGGCCTGGTGGAGGTAGCGCAGTCGGCGGGGCAGTTTCTCCGGCGGGAGACCGGCCACCGACTCCGGGTCGAATCCGGCGAGCTCAGTCAGGAGGGAGTCCCGTGCCAGTCGCAGCGCGTGGTGGTACTCGACAACTGCCTTCCGGCTGACCGCCGCGACCTGGGCCTTGAAGCCGCCGCCCGGCAGCACCCAGGTCACCCAGTGCTCCAACATGTCCTCGGCCTTCGCGCGGATCATAGGCTGGGTTTCGGCGACATCGCGCGCGGTGGGCGAGCGGCGGAGGGCCCTGCGCTCGTCATCCGTGAGGTCGCGGACGAGGTCCGCGAAGTTTCGGTCGAGGCCGTCCTTGTCGAAGACCTTGCCCTTGCCAGTACGGCCTTCGTACCGAATGCGTACGACGACCCCGTCGTACTCGGCTTCCGCCATTCGGTAGGTGTCGAGGAACCCGCCGAAGATCCGACGGGTGTCCTGCAGCCGGCCCGTCATGATCGGCGTGCCCGTGAAACCGATCTTCACCGCCCTGGGAATGGCCTTGCGCAGGGCGGCGTGCAGCGTGTTGGTGTGCGAGCGGTGGGCCTCATCGACCAGTACCAGGATGTCGGACGAGTTGTTGCACTCAGGGAAGTTCACCGCTGGAGGCTGAGTGTCGGCTTGCTGCCCCGCGCCGGCCCGCTCGGCGTCCTGGTACTCCTCCGCCAGGTCTCGGTCGTCCTCGTCGTCCGCCGCCTCAGCGGCGAAGGTGAGGCCGGTCCCGTACTTCTGGATCATCGCGAAGACGACCCGCCGCCCGCCGTCCCTCAGCAGCCCCTCCATCTGAGTGCGGGTCTCGGCCGTCTCGACGTCGGACTCGCTCAGCTTCAGGGTCTTGGAGAGCTGGTCCTGCAACTGGGTACGGTCAGTGACGACCACAACCATAAACTCGCTGAGCCGGTGGTGCAGATGGATCCGGCGCACGAGAAAGCTCATGGTCAGGCTTTTGCCGGAGCCCTGCGTGTGCCAAATGATCCCGCCGCGCTCGTCGTCAGCCACGGAGCCACCGCGCATCCTCCCGGTGAGCAGCTTGTGTATGGCTTTCTCCGTCGCCCGGTACTGCTGGTGCCGGGCGACGGCCTTGACCGTCCGGGTTCCCCCGGATTCGGTCTCGACTGGAAGCGGGATGACGTAATGGCGGATGACGTTCAGGAGCGCGGCAGGGCGCAGAACGACCCCGATGAGCTTGTGCCGCTCGTTCAGCTTGCCGGTTTTGCCCGAGAGTTCTGCCCTGAGGGTTGTCTCACTTTCCGGCTCGATGCTCCGCCAAGGGTGAAAGTGGTCGGGTGTGGAGGTGACGGTGCCCAGATACGCGCTCTCGCCAGTCGCGGCGACCAGCAGCTGCACGGTCCGGAAGAGCTCCGGGACACCGGCGGGCACGAACAGAGTGGCGTCGTCGCGTTCGTCGTCGGCGACGGGGTCGCCGGCGTAGTGCCGCAGATCGAGCACTGCGCTGCGGATCGGGTCGGCATGGTCGGGGCTCTTGCACTCAACAGCGACGAGCGGGATGCCGTTCACGAACAGGACGATGTCGAGGACCGACACCTCCCCGGACCGATTTCTGACACGGAGTTGGTCGACGACAGTGAAGTCGTTGAGCTCGACCCGCTCCTCGTGCCATTCGATGTACTGCACCGTGGCCGAGGCGCCGCCATGCGCGGCGGACGGGCCGGTGAGGACGTACCCGCTGAGCAGCAGGTCGGTGGCATCGAGGTTGGCTTGCGCGACGCCCTTCCCGAGGGAGACGGACGCCAGCTCCGTGACGGACCGCTTGACGTCGGTCCCGTCCATCCACGGCTCGCGGTCCGCCGCCCGGACGTTGACCCGCCGCAGGGCCGCTTCCAGCTCGTTCACGAGCAGAGGCGTCTCGGCGTCGAGCGTACCAATCTCCGTACCGGGGACGTGCCGCCATCCCATCGCCTGGAGCTGCGCGACGACGGGCCGCTCCACCTCATCCCGCTCGGTCTGCACTGCCATCCCCCGCGCCTTCCCACCGATCATCGCCCAGTTGATCCATTCTGCGCCATGGGAGCGGTGCGGCGGGAGTGATCAAACGATCGGGAGTACGGCGGGTCGGCGGGTCAAGCTCCGGCGGTTACGGTTCACTCGCCTCGTGGCCGTCGTAGGCGGGTACGGTAAGGTAGACGCCCTGACTCTCCGCGATCCGGTGCCCGTCACGCAGCGACTCTGTCAGGCTGGCGGTGAGGTAGCGGCGCTACGCCGGGTGGACTGACGGTCGGCGATTATGTTGGCAGCGTGGCCGACCGGTTCAGCGGCCACGCGGAGCTGAATGTGCCCGATCTTGTGGGTGGTCCGGGAGACCCGGCCGGTCCCACCGCCGACGAGGTAGCCGCTACCCATCCCGAGCGCTTCATCACTGAGCGGCTGGCACAAGTCATCCTTCAGCGGCTCCCCGGCTGACCCCTCTCTGTCAGCCTTGGGTGAGACATCCCGCTTTGTCGGGTTAGCCTGAGAGGGCCCGAGGTAGGAGTTTCGCCCCTGATGACCAGCACCAATCCGTCCGCAGCCGACCCGGCTCCCAGGCCGAAGCGCCGCACGTTCAGTCCCGAGTACAAACTGCGGATCGTCGCCGAGTACGACGCCGCGCCCGAGGGCGAGAAGGGTGCGGTCCTGCGCCGCGAGCGCCTGTACCACTCGCACGTCACCGAGTGGCGGGCCGCACGCGATGCCGGGGCCCTGGAGAACCTGGCCGACCACCGCACGAGCCCGGCCCGCCCGAAGAAGTCCGCCGCCGAGGTCGAGAACGAGAAGCTGCGTCGACAGGTGGAACGGCTGGAGAAGGAGCTCGCCCGGAACAAGGCCGCGTTGGAGGTCCTGGGAAAAGCGTCGGCGCTCTTGGAAATGATCTCCGAGAGCGCGGACTGAGGCACGCCGCCGATCCCGTTGTGGACGAGGCGTTCACCGGCGTCGAAGACGAGCTGGGCACCACGGCCGCGTGCCGGCTGACCGGCCGCTCCCGGGCCACCCACTACCGCAGGCTCAAGCCGCCGCCCGTGCGCGGGCCCAGGCCGCCGCAGGTCCAGCCGTCGGCCCTGACAGCCGAAGAGCGTGATGCGGTATTGGAGTTGATGAACAGCCCCGAGTACGCGGAGCTGGCGCCCGCGCAGATCTGGGCCCGTGAGCTGGACACCGGGCGCTACCACTGCTCGGTCTCCACGATGTACCGGATCCTGCGCGAGCGGGGGCAGTCCGGTGAGCGCCGCCGCCAGGCCACCCACCCGGCCAAAACGGTGCCCGAACTGGTCGCCGACGGACCCTCCCAGGTCTTCACCTGGGACATCACCAAAGCTGCCGGCCCCAGCAAGGGCATCTGGTACCACGCCTACGTCATCATCGACATCTTCAGCCGCTACATCGTGGGCCACACCGTCGAGCCGGCCGAATCCGCGGAACGGGCCGAGGAGTTGATCCGCGAGACCATCGCGTGCAACGGCATCGCCCCCGACACCGTGCACGCCGACCGCGGCACCTCGATGACCAGCAAGAAGGTCTCCCAGCTGCTGATCGACCTCGGCGTCACCAGAAGCCACTCGCGCCCGAAGGTCTCCAACGACAACCCCTACAGCGAGGCCCAGTTCAAGACCACCAAGTACATGGCCGACTACCCCGAACGGTTCGACTCCCTGGCCCACGCCCGCGAATGGTTCGACGCCTTCACCTCGTACTACAACCACGAGCACCGGCACTCGGGCATCGGACTTCACACCCCCGCCAGCGTCCACTTCGGGACGGCGGAGGAGATCCGCGACCAGCGCGCCGTCACCCTCGCCGAGGCCTACGCGCGGCACCCCGAACGCTTCGGCCGCCGCCCCAGACCACCCCAGATCCCCAAGACCGCGTGGATCAACGACCCCGCCAAGCGCCGCGAACCCACACCACAAACCTCATAGCGTCACGACCGTCTCACTGGACTTGAAATCTTCCGGACAGCTGCGTCGAAGTGTTGGACGGCTACCCGTCGGGCGTCCCCGTCCGGGACGCCAAGGACCTGCACGACCCTGCACTGATCTTTCCAGCGGATTCTTGGTCATCGATTGTTGCATCCGTCAAGACTACTGAACTTGAACTGGTGGTGTCGGGTGGGCGAGGGCAGGCTTCGCCTGATGGGGCGCTCGGAAGAACTCGCTGGCTTTGGACGGTGCTGGCTGCGATCGTGAGGATGTGCCAGATGATCTGACGATGCAGCCGCCGATGCCGGATACGAAGTGGTCAGCCGGGTCGTTGCGGATCACAAGCCGCACGATCAGTGCCGCCGACATCTCGGCTCGGCTCGGGATCATCCCAGATCAGCAGTTCGAGCAGGGGAGCCTGACGAGCCCACGCAGTCCGAACAGCCTCCGGCGGGAGGCGAGCGTGTGGATCCGAGGGAGCGGTCTGGGGAACGACCGCTGGCTGGATGAACATGTTGCGGCCCTGCTGAGCTTGGTCGACGGGCACCGTGAAGAGCTGCTGCGGCTATCAGCCGACTGCGATCTAGTGTTGTTTCTCGGCTTCGGGAGTGAGGACGGTCAAGGGGGCTGTGTCTTGCCAGCGCGCATGCTCGCGGAGATCGGCGCTCTGGGAGTCGATGTGATTCTGGATCTTTATCCGCCGGCACCGGAGGTTGCGGCCATCGAGATGTGACCGCCGCAGCCCAATCAGCCGTCCAAGGCGAGGCCGGTGCCGGCGAGGCACCCATCGACCAGGTGCGGGCGATATTGGATCTGCTTGAGCTTGTGCTTGACGGCTCGGGTGAGCTGACCGAGGTTGGCTGCGGCGAGGTTGCCGATGTCGCGCTTGACCAGCGACCAGATGCCCTCCTGCGGGTTGAGGTCCGGGGCGTACGTGGGCAGTTGGAGGACTGTCAGCCAGTGCGCGTTGGCCTCGAAAAACTCCGTGAGCGGCGGCACAAGGTGGATGCGGGCGTTGTCCCAGATGAGGACGATCGGTCCACCGAGCTGGATTCGGGCGCGGACGATCAGATCCCGGAAGTCGCGCCAGGTGAAGCCCTTCGGCTTGCCCTTGCGGCCCCGGTACTCGCGGATCCCGTAGATCAGTCGGGAGCGTTCGCCCGACTTGTAGCAGGCCATGCCCGCCATCGAGACCCGGCCGGAACCGCTACCACGCACGCGGACGACCGGTGTTCGCCCGACGCGGCCCCAGGTCCTGGCGCGCGGCGGCGTCATCGACTGCCCGGCCTCGTCCTCGAAGACGATCCAGGCGCCGCGACCCGCCGCAATGCTTTTACCTGCGGCCACACCTCCTTCCTCCACAACTCCACCGCCGCGTCGTCGCGCTCGATCGCCCGCCGGGCCGGCTGCTGCCATGACCAGCCGTGCCGTTTCAGCAGCCGCCACGTGCCCTCCACCGTGTAGCTCACCTGGAACAGGCGCCCGATCAGCGCCTTCACCCGGGCCAACGTCCATCGCTGATCCGTCCAGCCGTGGACCAGCGGGCCGCGCTCCAACTCCCGCTCCAGCCTGGCGATCTGTCGATCACTGAGTCGCGGCCGCCCCGGAGATCCCTTCGACAGAACCCCAACCTCACCGCGCTCGCGCCACTGCCGACGCCATCGCTCCACCGAGCGCTCGCTCACCCGCAACGCGGCAGCGATCTCCCGGTTCTTCTCTCCGCCCTCGAACCGTTCCACGGCCTGCAACCGGACCCGCTCCCGCGCGGCCCTCCCAGCGTCGGTCAAACCGCCACCCTGCGCGTATCTCACAGCACAGGGCTACCGAATCCGGCTGGCCGCTGTCAGGCAAACGGCCCCGACATCACCCAATCAAGTTCAGTACTGAAGTTGAATTCGTGATGTCGGTCTGAGATGTGGTCAGCCATCCATGATCAGGCCGGTGGTGGCGAGGCATCCGTCGATGAGGTGAGGGCGCTACTGGAGTCTCTTCAGGCTGCGCTTGACGGCTCGGGCGAGTTGGTCGATGTCGGCGGCGGCGAGGTTGCCAATGGTGCGCTTGACCAGCGACCAGATGCCCTCTTGCGGGTTGAGGTCGGGAGCGTACGAGGGGAGTTGGAAGACGGTCAGCCAGTCCTTGCTCGCCTTGATGAACTCCTGCATCGGCGGCATCAGGTGGGCACGCAGGTTGTCCCACACGAGCACGATCGGACCGCCGAGCTGGATGTGCGCCCGGATGAGCAGGTCCCGGTAGTCCTGCCAGGTCAGGCCCTTCTTCTCACCTTTGCGGCCCCGGTAGACGTGGAAGCTGTAGAACATCCGCGAGCGCTGACCGGGTTTGAAGCAGCTCAGCCCCGCCATGGAGACCCGGCCGCCTCCTCGGCCGCGCACCCGAACCACGGGCGTGCAGCCGACCCGGCCCCAGGTCCGGGCGCGCGGCGGCCTCATCGACTGCCCGGCTTCGTCCTCGAAGACAAGCCAGGCCTCGCGGGCCGCCGCGGCGCTTTTACCCGCGGCCACGTCTCCTTCTTCCACAACTCGACGGCCGCGTCATCACGCTCGATGGCCCGGCGGGCCGGCTGCTGCCAGGACCAGCCGTGCCGCTTGAGTAGGACCCACGTGCCCTCCACGGTGTAGGAAACGTGGAACATCCGGCCGATCAGCGTCTTCACCCGAGCCAAGGTCCACCGCTGGTCGTCCCAGCCGTGGGCAAGCGGCCCACGCTCCAACTCCCGCTCCAGCCTCATGATCTGGGCATCGGAAAGCTTTGGACGACCCGGCGAACCCTTCGGGGCGATTCCTGCCGCGCCGTCCTCGCGCCACTGCCGGCGCCAGCGCTCCACCGAACGCACGCTCACCCGCAGTGCGGCCGCGGTGTCCCGATTCTTCTCACCGCCCTCGAAGCGATCCACGGCCTGCCGTCGGATCCGCTCCCGCGCGGCCCTCTCCGCGTCGGTCAAACCGCCACCCTGTGCATACCTCACAGCACACGACTACCGGGACCAACCCTCCAACGGCAGGCGAACGCTACTGCTTCACCCATCCGAGCGACATCACGAATTCAACTTCAGTAGTGAGTTTCCAACCTGAACCATCCACCAATGGTCGCGAACGGCCAGCCCTCAGGAGCACCCAGCCAGCAGGTCGTCCGCAACGCCGAGTTTGAGAACGCGCACCTTCTCCAACTTCGCCTGCTCACCTTGGATCTGTTCGTCACACAAGCTGAGCACGTCAATAATCCGACGCTGCTCCGCCCGATCAACCGGCATATCAATTTCCAACTCACGCAGCCGGGCTGGATTGACATTCACCTGCTGAACCGCGACGGTGGCGATCGACTGAACCCGTTGGCGAATCAGTGGGTTCATTAGCCATTCGACCAGGTATTCTGGAGTCAAGCGTGTCTCATCCGGATTAATGCGCACCAGATACGAGGCAAACGTTGCCCGAGGAAGCTCAGTGCGCCATATCGCGGCCTTTCCAACATGATCAATACTGTTCGTTCGGTTGAACAGCACATCCCCGCGCCGAAGCTCAAGCCTGCCAGGAACCGGCATCGAGCTGTATCTCAAGTCCGACAGTTCCGGCCTGCCGTTGCTGAGATTATTCATCCGCAAAACTGCAATACCCGGGGGGTCCTGATCGAGAGCGTTGGAGATGCCATAATCGACCTGGGGCACCACGTCCTTGAGAGGAATCCGAGCCCACCCTCGCGGGAGCTCTCCGCCTCCGATAGATGCCATGGAAGCCAGCAGGAAACCCTGCCTCACGCTACGCAGCTTCGCGATCGACGCCTCGATGGCACGTTCGTGCGCCGACACGGCATCGATCACCTCGACAATCCGCCGCTGCTCGGAAAGCGCCAGGAGGGGGAAGGCCAATGATGCGAATCGCTCCCCGCCAAGGTGGGCAATGCTAGTCGTCTGCTTGGCAATAGCAGCGAAAACTCCATTGGTCAGCCAGCGCTCGAAGATTACTTGGGCATACGCCGAGAGAACCAGACAGCTCGGACGGAAGCGGACCAGCGTGTTCTGGAAGAAGAATTCACCTTCGACGCCATCGTAAATAGCACTGCGACCAACCAGCTCCAGGCTCTGCCCCTCGTTCAACAGGATATCGCCCGGCTTGAGGCTGTAGGCCTCACGTTCGGCGTCACTGAAACCCATTGTTTTCACATCCGCGTAGTCAATGCGCCCTTGAAGAACATTCGCAACACGCAGGTATGGGCGCTGCCCCGACGCATCCCTGCTCGCAGGCGAAAGCTGCTTGCCCATACGGACGTCGCCGACTTCGCGCACCGGGATCCATCGAACCTCGACATCAGTCCGCATAGCCCAGCTCCTTCAGGAACCCGTCCAGCCTAGAAGCCGTCTCTTCCCGCTCTGCCCGGATCTCGCGCAGCGACACCGCATACTTGCCCGCCCACACCTCGTACGCCTCCGCCAACTCCCGGCGCCGACGCACGACATGCCCACCCAGCTTCGCCACCAGATCGTCCCGGAGCAACACCAGTACCACCCGGCGCTCCCCCTCCGGGTCCAGTGCCTCCCTCGCCCGGGACAGTCTCGGCGGTCCCTCGCCCAGCTTGGGCGGGTCGCTCGGCCACGGGAACCAGAAATCCGCCTCAAGGCGCTTGATCAGGGCGCCCACCTTAGTGCGCTCCTTCTTCACCGACGCCAGCTCCGCCAACTGCTCGGCGCTCAGCGCGACTTCCTCACGCGTGGGGGCGTAGCCGTCCTCGTCGTCCCCACCCTCACCGTCCTCCGACGGCTCCGGCTCCGCGTTCAGTTCCTTCCACCGCGCGTCCAGCTCCGCCTTCCGCGTGTCCGCCGCCGCCAGCTCCTCCAGGAAGGCCGGAGCGATAGCCGCGACCACCTTGTGGCCGTATGCCTGGCGCCGCTCGGCTGCCGTGCGCTTTCGCAGCTTGCGAGTCTTCGGGTCCTGCTCGGGTGCGAGCAGGGTCTCGACGTTCTCGACCCAGCCGTCCAGGACGCCCGCGAACCCGTTCTCGGACAGCGCAAGCAGGTCGTACTTGGCCTCGTACCACCAGCCGGCAACCGCGCCTGCGAGCGCGTACCGGTCGAGCAGCCCCACCCGGCCAAGGCGTTCCACGAACGACTCGATCAGCTGGCCACGCACCGCCATCAGCGCGGCCTTGCGCTCCGAGGAGGTCAGATCAGCAAGGCGCTCGGGCGTCGCGGCCACCGCCTCCAGGCGCCGGAGCTCCGCCTTCCACCACTCCTCGAACGCGCCCCGCAGGGCGTCCTCGCGCGAGCGGGCAAGCTCCGCCAGCCGAGCCGCGTCCGGACGCTGCCCTCCCGGAAGGAAGTCCACGTACTCCGGGTCCACCGGGTCGCGCTCGGCAAAGAGGTCGGCCAGGCCCACCCCATACGCGTCGAGCAATTCTTTCTTCGCCTCGATCTCCACCCGCGGCACCCCACCCACCAAGTGCGCCCGCACATCCTGCGGCTCCGGCGGCGGTGTGTTGTCCACATAGCGGCGGATATTGAGGTTGTCGCCGTTGTCTCGCAGCTCCTCACGGCTCACGAGCCGCGAGAAACCCGGCACCTCTGCATAGGCATGGAAGGTGGAGATGATCTTCTCGGCGTGCTCTGGCAGCAGGACGTTCTGCGCCGACTCCTTTCGGTACTCCCGGTCCGCGTTGATGAACAGCACCTTGTTCGCCAGCTCGGCGTCCTTCTTGTCCGGCGGGCGCAGGACAAGGATGCAGGCGGGGATGCCGGTTCCGTAGAAGAGGTTCGGGGCGAGGCCGATGACTGCCTCGATCGCGTCCTCGTCGAGGAGCTTCGTACGGATCTCCTGCTCGCCGCCACCGCGGAACAGCACCCCGTGCGGCATGACCGTGATGACCATGCCTCCTCGCCCCTCCCGTTTGGTCTCCCAGAGCATGTGCTGGAGGAACATCAGGTCGGCCTTGCCACGCTCGCTCGTGGCCCCGTACGCCGCACGCTGCACACCGAACATGAGGTCGCCGAGCACGTAGTCCATCGAGAACGGCGGGTTGCTGAGGACACCGTCGAAGCGGTCCGCGTCGGACTTCGGCACGTGCGCCGGCTCAGCGAGGGTGTCACCGGTCTGCAGGTCGAAGCGGCGCACGCCGTGCAGCACCATGTTCATCGTCGACATGATCCAGGAGCCGCTGTTGGCGTCCTGGCCAGCGAAGAACATGTCCGTGGTGTCGCCGCCGTGCTCCTCCACGTACTCCTTGGCGTGGATGAGCATGCCGCCAGAACCGACGCACGGGTCGTAGATGCGCATCCCCTGCCGGGGGCCGAGAAGTTCGACCATCATCCGGACGACGGCACGCGGGGTGTAGAACTCGCCACCCTTGCGGCCAGCCGAGTCCGCGAACTCCTTGATCAGATACTCGTACGCGGCGCCGATGAGGTCGGGGAACTCGAAGTCGTCCGTCCGCAGCCGGACGCGCCCGAAGTGGGCAATCAGCAGCTTCAGGCGCTGGTCGGCAAGCTTGGCCGCGCCCGCCGCCGCCCCAGAACCACCGATGCGGTTGAAGTCAAGGTGGTCGAACAGGCCCTTGAGCTTGTCGTTCTGCGCCTCCAGCGCCTGGAGAGCTGGGCGCAGCCGTTCCTCGGTGATGTTATGAGTAGCCGAGGAGATCCGCTTCCAGCGAGCCTCCGGCGGGACGAACAGCACGTCGCGCTCGCTGTAGGTTGACTTCTCCTCAAGGTAGCCGTCCAACAACTCCCCAGAAAATTCGAGCTCGCTGGCAACGGACTCCCTGATCTGGTCGCGAGCGGCCTCGAACTCGTCGTTGGCTCGCTTCAGGAAGAGCAAACCGAAGATGTAGTCCTTGTACTCAGAAGCGTCCATAGTGCCGCGGAGGATGTCCGCAGCAGCAAACAGATGTCGCTCCAACTGCGCGAGCGTGAGCTTGGCCAACGTACGACTCCCTACATCCCGGTCTGACGTAGAAACCCTACGGGGGCGGGGGGCGCAGCGGAAACCGTTGATCAAACAAGTCGGGCCATGCTCAGTACGAGGCGATGCCGAGCCCCTTCTCGACGAACTCGAAGACGTCGGTGTACGGGTCTCGCAACGACAGCGGCAGGTGTGCGCCGTGCTCCCCGTTCATCTTCTTGGCCCGACCCTTCGCATCGACGAACTTGTTCCGGATCTGCTCCGGCAGCACCACCTTGATGTTCCCACCGTCCTTTGCGAACGGCAGTCGGTCTGCCACGTGCCCACACATGCCGCCAAAGGTGCCGGTCACCGGCTTGTGGTGCAGCAATCGCCACACCTCGAAGCACGGGTGCGAGAACGCGACCTGGACATCACCTTCACGGGCCTGTTTGAGAGCCTCATCCACTGACTCGTGCTCGTCCCGGTCGAACAGGCACCAGACCTGCGGCCACAGCTCCTTCTTCACTCCGGTGCGCTTCGCAGTCCGGGCCTCGTCCCGCATGAGCCGTACCGCCGCCTCGACCAGCTTGATCGGCTTACGCTGGGAGCCCGGGGCGTTCGCGTTAGCGATCCGCACCTCAACTCCCTGTTCATGCAGACGGACCAGGCCCGAGACCGCCTCGATGTAGTTGGGCTCGGTGACCCGTCCCTCCGTGAAGACGTGGACCACGCGGCGGCGTCGGCCGCGCTGCTGCTTCGCCGGCCCCAGCGATTCGTTCCCCCTGGTGCGCGCCATCAGTTCCGCCCCACCCCTTCCTCACGTTCCCGCTCCCTTACGGTCAGTAGCCGACGGGCGATCTGTCCCTCCAACAGTGAGGGAACCCCACCGAACGCACCAACCAGGTAGGACTTCATCAGGTCCTCGTTCTCCCCGGGGGACGCAGCGGTCAGCGGGTACAGCTCGGTGGCCCCGTCCTCGTCTTTCTCGGTCAGCCATACCTGGACCGGTTCCAGCAGGCGCCCACCGCTCGGAGTGGTGAGAACCGACGGGTCGTGCGAGGTGAAGAGGAGCTGCGCTCGTCTGGGGTTGGCCTGAGGGTCGTGGAACAGCCGGACGACCTCGGCGGCAAAGCGCGGGTGCAGGCTGGCGTCAAGCTCGTCGACGAGCAGTACGGCACCTTCATCAAGCGCCAACAGGAGGGGACCGAGCAGCGCGAACCATGAACGGGTGCCGAGTGACTCGTCACGCCAGTCGAAGGCCACATCACCGGCCGTGGACCGATGGGTTAGCCTCACCGAGATCTGACCCTTGTCCTCCTGGACGACTTCCGCTCCGGTGATCCCGAGGTCGGCAACCCGCAGCAGTTCGTTGATGCGGCCAGCCTGGCCACCGGAGAGGGCAGTTGTCGTGAACCGTTCCCGTTGCTCCCGTTCCTCCTCCGGATTGATGATCCAGAGGTTCCGGCGGAACCAATGGAAGAGCGCAGAGAGCTGGGGGTGGTTGTCCGTGCCCGCCGTGGACAGGAGAAGGGCATTTGGGCGGGTACGCCGGGCCAACTGAGCACGGTCCTTGACCCGGCCGCCTGGCCACTCGTACACGTCGGACCGCGACGCATCACGGTCGAGCCAAACCTGGCGATGACCACGCGGATAGCTGTGGATCCACTCGGACTCAACGCGCGTCGGCCCCAGTTCGAACCCGTACGTCCAGCGCACCTCGTCAATGACAACATCGACTTCGAAGAAGCTGGGTTCGTTCTCGTCCTTGAGGTTCAAAGCGAAGGGCCTGCGCGGGATTCCTTCGTACGAAGCCCAGCGAGCGTATGAGTTGAGAACAGCCGTCTTCATGTCGGTCAGAGCAGTCAGGACGTTCGACTTGCCCGAAGCATTGGCGCCGAAGATCCCGACAAGAGGGAGCACGGCTACCGAGCGGTAACCGCCGGTTCTAAGCTCTCGCGAGGCAACCTCAGACTCGCCCTCGGGGACAACAAAGGACAGCTCCTGCTCGTCGCGTAGTGATCGCACGTTCGCGACACGGAAACGGAGCAGCATCCCGTCCCCCTCTCTCGTCGATGCGATCAGAGTAGCGGCGCAGGCTCGGTTGGACCGCCCGAACGATGATCTCTGGCCCACTTCCCAGGAACGATTCCCGCACCGCTGCAGCGCGCCCTCCAAGTCCTACGCTTGTCGGAACGGCACAACTAGAGCACGCGGCGAGCCTTTCCCTGGCCACCAGATCACGCCCTCCTGGCGATGGCTCACGCACGGTTGTCCACCGGCCGTCCACCGGGGCCACTCCGCAGCAACTGGCTCCACGAGCCACAATCGATGAAATCGCAGGTCACAGGCGCCACCCAGAGGACCAGTCACTCCGGTGGACCAACCGACCTACGCATTGCGATGCATGGAGCCCAGGTGCCCGATTTGACCGATTCCCATGGTCAGCGAAACGAGAAAACTCCAAGTCAGAAGCTCGACCTGGAGTTTCACTATGGAGCCGCCTATGGGATTCGAACCCATGACCTACGCATTACGAGTGCGTTGCTCTGGCCAACTGAGCTAAGGCGGCACCGTTGACGCAGTGCAGCGGCAACGGCGGCAAGTCTACACAGGTTCGGAGGTGATCCGTACCGGGTAACGGTGGCGGGGCTCAGGCCGAGGAGACGGCGAGCTTGGCGGCGAAGCCGGCGAAGAGGACGGCGACGCCGCTGGTGAGGCCTGCGGAGAGCCGCTTGCGCCGGCGGAAGGCGGTGGCGAGGGTGGTGCCCGCGAAGATCAGCATGGAGAGGTAGAGCAGGCTGAAGGTCTGCAGGACGCCGCCGAGCAGGGCGAAGGAGAGGGCGGGCCGGCCGTAGGACGGGTCCACGAACTGTGTGAAGAAGGAGAGCAGGAAGAGGATCGCCTTCGGGTTCAGCAGGCTGATCACCAGGGCCCTGCGGAACGGGCGCTCGACGGCCTCCGGGGCGGGCCCGGCAGCGGTTGCGGCGGGGTCGTCGGCACGGCGTTCGCGCCAGAGCTGGCGAGCGGCGCGAAGCATGCCGATGCCGATCCAGAGCAGGTACGCGGCGCCGCCGAACTTCACCACGGCGAAGACGGCCGGGTTGGCCTCCAGCAGCGAGGCGGCGCCCAGCGAGGTGAGGCTGATCAGAGTGAGATCTCCGACGAAGACGCCGGCGGCCGCGGTGTAGCCGGTCCGGACGCCCTTGCGGGCGGCGACGGACAGCACGTACAGGGAGTTGGGGCCGGGGAGAAGGACGATGACGAGGGCGCCGAGGACATACGTCGCCAGGTCGTTGACTCCGAGCACGGTGCGCTCCGATGAGGGTGTGGGGTGCGGCAGGGGGTGGCGGGCGCTCATCGTAACTTCGCACCGGGCGGCGGTTGAAGCGAATATCAGCCCCCGCAGCGCTTCCCCTTCTCGGGCGGCCCGCCCCCCAGCAGATAGGCGTTGACGGCGTCGTCCACGCAGGCGTTCTGGCGGCCGTACGCGGTGTGGCCGTCGCCGTCGTAGGTCAGCAGGTGGCCGGACTGCAGCTGCCCGGCCAGCGACTGCGCCCACGCGTACGGGGTGGCCGGGTCGCGGGTGGTGCCGACGACGACGATCGGGGGGGCGCCGGCGGCCCGGACTGTGTGCGCGGCGCCGGTGGCCTTGACCGGCCAGTAGGTGCAGGTCAGCGCCATCCAGGCCATGTCGCGGCCGAAGTGCGGCGAGGTCCGCTCGAAGGCGGGCACCGCCTGCTGGGCCTCCGCCGGGCCGGTGAACGGTGCGGGCAGGTCGAGGCAGTTCACCGCCGTGTTGGCGAACATCAGGTTGGGGTACGAGCCGTCCGGGCGGCGTCCGTAGTACGAGTCGGACAGCTTCAGCAGACCGGTGCCGTCGCCCGCCTTGGCCTCGGCGAGCGCGGCACGCAGATCGGGCCAGAGGAAGTCGGCGTACATCGCCTGGATGACGCCGGTGGTCGCCCGGGACTCGGTCAGCAGGCGGCCGGAGTCGGGGGTGACCAGCGGCTGGGTGTCGAGCGACTTGAACAGGGCGGTGAGCTGCTCGCCGACCTGCTGCTCGGTCCGGCCGAGCGGGCAGTCCTCGTGCTTGGCGCAGTCCTTGGCGAAGGCCGCCCAGGCGGTCTCGAAGCCGCCGGCCTGGGTCAGGTTGCCGTCGAGCGAGTCGAGCGACGGGTCCATCGCGCCGTCCAGCACCATCCGGCCGGTCCGGGTGGGAAAGAGCCCGGCATAGGTGGCTCCGAGGAAAGTGCCGTAGGACTTGCCGACGTAGTTCAGCCGCTCGTCGCCGAGCAGCGCCCGCAGCACGTCCATGTCGCGGGCCGCCTCGACGGTGCCGAGGTGGCCGAGCTCGGCACCGGCCCGCTCCTCGCAGCCCTCGGCGAACTCCTTGTCCGCGGCCACCAGGGCGTCCGTCTCGGCCTGGTCGTCGGGGGTGGTGTCGACGGCGGTGTAGGCGTCCATCCGCTGATTGCTCAGGCAGGTCACGGGGCTGCTGCGGCCGACCCCGCGCGGGTCGAGGCCGACCAGGTCGTACCGGGCGCGCACACCGCTGTCGTACGTCCCGGCGACGGCCTTCACGTAATCGACCGCCGAGCCGCCGGGGCCGCCGGGGTTGAGCAGCAGCGAGCCGAGCCGGCGGCTTGATCCCACCGATCCCTCGGGTCCCTTCGACACCCCCGACGCGCCCGGCGCCCCCGGCTCGACCGACTCGGCCCGGACCCGGACGGCCGCCAGGACGAGGTCCCCGCCCGCCGGGTGGTCGTAGTCCAGCGGCACCCGGAAGGTGGCGCACTCGAAGCCCTCGTCGCACGGCTGCCAGGCGAGCCGCTGGCCGTAGTACGACGCCAGCGCGGCGGGCACGGCCGCGGGCAGCGGCTCCAGCGGCGTGACCCTGGGGCGGGACGCCCCGGCGGAGGGGGAAGCCGGGCCGGAACCGGAGCCGGCGGCAGCGGGCCCGGCGGCGGCCGAGGGGGGCGCCTCCGGCCCGGAGGAGGCGGAGCTGCACCCCCCGGCCAGCATCCCGGCCGCGGCCAGCACGGCCGCCAGGGCGTGCCTCGCCACCGGAACACGTCGCACGGCCGGAACGCGTCTCATGCCCGGAGCACGTCCCACGGCCGGGGCCTGCCTCGCGACCGGGGCGTGCTTCGTGGCCTTCATCTGGTCCCCTCAGGTGTTCGAGTCCGGTGGCCCCGGGACCGCCCGGGTACCGCGAAGCGTGGTGGCCGCCGCAGCGGTGATCAGGATGCCTTGGCCAGCGTCTCGGCCAGGTACTGGGCCGCCTGCCGGACCAGCCGCAGCCGTTCCCGCTCCGGCGAGTAGTCCTGCACATTGTCGGAGATCCGCACATCGGCGCGGGCCGCCGAACCGGTGCCGCCGCGCAGCGCGGCCTGGAGCTTGCGGGCCGCGTCCAGCCCCGCGCTGTCCGCCTTGGCGGCGGCCAGCAGCAGCCGGGGAGCGGCGTCGGCGGGCGCCTCGGCTCCGGTCCGGGCCAGCGCGGCGGTGTCGTACCGCCCGGAGATCGCCGCGGCCGCGCCGTACAGATCGGGGCGGGCCAGCCCGGCGGCCGCGGCGCAGGGCGCGCCGCCCTCGACGCCGAGGGCGGCCCAGGAGGCCGGGCCGGGCGGCAGGGTCCGGAAGGCGGCGGCGATGGCCGAGCGCAGCGTGGCGTCGTCGGCGACGGCCTGCGGGGCGGCGGCGACCAGGTCGCAGGGGTGCGCGGTGCCGTTCGGCGCCTCGGGGGCGACCAGGATGAACGGGCGGGCCTTGCCGGTCTGGACGGCGGAGCTGAGGCCGTCGAAGACGTCGGGGACCTCGGCGTCGGCGGTCTTGCGCGGGGTGGCGGCGTGCATCACCACCACCGGGAAACGGGCGTTCTGGTCATTGGCGTACTGCGCGGGCAGCCAGACCCGGACGTTGCGCGGCTGCCCGTCCGGGCCGAGAACGACGGACTGCAGCAGTTCGCCGCCGCTCGGGTGGCCGACGCTGTCGAACCGGCTGACCACCTGGGCGGCGGCGGGCGGAGGAGCGGCCTCGGGGACCGCGGCGGGGTCGGGGGCCGGGACCCCGGCTGCGGGCGGCGCTGCCTGCCGGGCGCCGCCACCGACGGTCCCGGCGCCCCAGTCGGCCTCGTCCTCGACGGCGAGCTGTGCCCCTTCCTGCCCCGAGTCCGGTCCGCCGAGGCTGCCGAGCACCCCGAAGGCCGTCAACAGGGTCAGCGCCGTGACGCAGACCCCGCACGCCATCGCCCCGAGCGTCCGAAGCAGCATCGGCCGCCGGTCGCTGGTCAGCTCGTACGTCTCGGCGGCCCGCAGGTCGCGCCAGCGCAGCAGCGCACCGCGCGCCAGCCAGACACCGCCCACGGCGGCCGCGGCCAGCAGGGGAACGACGAGGAGCGAACGGACCATGGGACGCACCACCTCGGGACGAGGGCCGGACACCGGACCGGCCGGCGCCGTACGGGACGCGACGGCCCCGGCGTCGGGGCGCAGTCGGCCCCCAGCGTGCAAGACGACCCGACGGTCACACGCGGGTGTGCCCGGCGCGTACCGCCCGTTCACTCGAAGGTGGGACAACGGATAGGACGTGAAGCCGTACCCGGCGGCCCGACGGCCCAGCAGCCCGGCCGGACCGGCGAGGGCCCGGCGGTCCCGGACCGGCCTCAGCCCGCCCGCAGGGCCACCGTCATCGCCTCGACGGCGAGCAGCGGGTCGACGTTGCGGTCCAGCGCCCGCCGACAGGCGAGCACCGCCTCGATCCGCCGCAGCGTGCCCTCCGGCGGACCGGCCGCCGCGACCCGGTTCAGGGCCTGGCGCTGGTCCTCGTTGGCCAGCGCACCGGTCGAGCCGAGCTGGAGGGCGAGCACATCCCGGTAGAAGCCGAGCAGGTCGAGCAGGGCGACGCCGAGCGTCTCCCGGCGGGTCCGGGTGGCACGGCTCTTCTGCCGCTTCTCCAGTTCCTTGACCGCCCCGGCCATGCCGCGCGGGGCCTTGCTGCCCTCGGCCGCGCCGTACGCGGCCTTCAGGTCGTCGGTCTCCTTGGCGTCCTGCGTCTCCGCGAGCGCCTCGGCGTCGGCCTTGGCGGTGTCGACCAGGCGCTGGGCGGCCGCCAGGCAGCCGCCGATGTCACCGACCTCCAGCGGGATGCGCAGCACCTCGGTCCGGCGGTTGCGCGCCTGCTCGTCGACGGCCAGCCGGCGGGCGCGGTCGACGTCCCCCTGCCCGGCGAGCGCGGCCAGCCGGGCCGTCTCCGGGTCGACGCCGTCGCGGCGTACCAGCGTGTCGGCGACGGCCTCGGCGGCGGGCGTCCGCAGCACCAGCAGGCGGCAGCGTGAGCGGATGGTCGGCAGTACGTCCTGGACCGAGGGCGCGCAGAGCAGCCAGACGGTGCGCGGGGACGGCTCCTCCACGCCCTTGAGCAGGGCGTTGGCGGCGGCCTCGGTCAGCCGGTGGGCGGCGTCCACCAGGATCACCGACCAGCGGCCGCCGGTCGGGTAGCTGGAGGCGCGCAGGACGAGGGCGCGCATGTCGCCGACGCCGATCGACAGACCGTCGGTGCGGACGTACTTGACGTCGGCGTGGCTGCCCGCCATCACGGTGTGGCAGCCGTCGCAGAACCCGCAGCCGGGCGTGCCGCCGAGCGCGAGGTCCGGGCTGGTGCACTGCAGGGCGGCCGCGAAGGCGCGGGCGGCGGTGGTCTGGCCGGCCCCGGGCGGGCCGGTGAACAGCCAGGCGTGTGTCATCAGGGAGGCGTTGGTGCCCGGCTCCGGTGCGGCACCGCGCCCGGCGGCGACCGCCGCTCCGGCCGCCCGGGCGGCGGCGGTCAGCTGTTCGACCACCCGGTCCTGACCCACCAGGTCGTCCCAGACGGCCACTGCTGCTCCCAAGCTCGGTACGGCTGCGCTCCCGGCGCTCTTCCCCGCCGTCGAGCATACGTGCCCGCCACGACAGCGGGCGGCGCCGCCGGAGACCCGCTCCGACCGCACCGCCCGCGTCCTACGCCCAACGCCCCGGGGGCCGACCCCCGGCCGGGTCAGCCCCGGCGGCCCCAGCGACGGCCCTTGCCCTTGCCCTCACCCCTGTCGCCACTCCGGGCCCCGCCGCCCTGACCACCCTGGCCGCCCTGGCCGCCGTACGGCGCACCCTGGTCCTGCGGGCCCTGCTGGTCGGCCGGGCCGCCCTGGTTCCAGCGGGCCCATTCGTCGCGCGAGCCGAGCAGGGTGTCGGTGAGGCTCGGCAGGTCGTCCATCGGGGTCTCCTCGGCCCAGGACGGCCGGGGGCGCGGCTCGGTGGCCGGCGGCTGCTCCTCGACCACCGGCAGCTCGCGGGTGCTGTCGGCCGGTTCCTCCCGCCAGAGGCCCGGCGGGAGGCGGTCGGCCGGGCGGTCCGGCTCGACCCGGGGCAGCACCGCGGTCCGGTCGGCGTCCGCCGAGGGCACCCGGGGCAGCACGGTGGTCTCGTCGCCCGCGGCGGCGGGAACGACCGGCAGCTTCGCCGTCTCGTCGGCCGCGGGGGCCGCTGCGGCCCTCGCCGCCTCCGCCTCCTCGGCCGCCCGGGCAGCCGCCCGGCGGTCCCGCTCGGAGATCTCCTGGGTGGCCTCGTCACTGTCCTTCACCACCCGCAGTTCGGTGGTCACCGCGTCCCCCGGAGCCGTCCGGTCCGCCCGGTCGGCCGCGCTCTCGGCGGCGGCAGCGGCAGCGGCGAGCGCGGCGGCCTGCGCCAGCCGGGCCTCCTCGGCCCGCTGCAGGGCCTCTTCGGCCCGCCGCCGCTGCTCCTCGCGCTGAAGATCGCGCTGCCGCTGGAGCTCCGCCTGGACGGCGGCCTCCTCGGCACGCCGCTTGCGCTCGGCGGCCTCGGCGGCCAGCCGGGCCTCCTCAGCGGCCCGCAGCTTCGCCTCCTCCTCAGCCTGCCGGCGGGCTTCCTCCTCCGCCCGGAGCCGGGCCTCCTCGGCCGCCTTGCGGGCGGCCTCGGCGGCGACCCGCTCGGCCTCCTCCTTGGCCAGCCGTTCCTTCTCCGCCTGCTCGGCCCGGAGCTGCTCCAGCAGCTCCAGCCGCTTGCGCTCGGCGGCCTCCGCCTCGGCCTTCTTCCGGGCCTCCTCGGCGGCGCGGCGCTCGGCCTCCTCGCGGGCCAGCCGCTCCCGCTCGACGCGGGCGGCCTTCTCCTGCTCGGAGAGCGGCAGCTCGCGGTCGAGCCGGTGCCGGATCGCGGTGGTGACGAAGGCGGGCTGCTGGCTGCCGTCGACGACCAGGTAGCGCGCCGGGTCGGCGGCCGCCAGGGCGAGGAAGCCGGACCGCACCCGCTGGTGGAACTCGGTCGGCTCGGACTCCAGCCGGTCCAGCGCCTCGGTGAACCGCTCCCGGGCCTTGCTCGGATCCACGTCCAGGACGACGGTCAGGTCGGGCACCAGTCCGCCGGTCGCCCAGCGCGAGATCCGGGCCACCTCGGTCGCGGCCAGGTCGCGGCCGGCGCCCTGGTAGGCGATGGAGGAGTCCATGTACCGGTCCGTGATCACGACGGCGCCGCGGGCCAGCGCGGGCCGGATGACGTTCTCGACGTGCTCGGCGCGGTCGGCGGCGTAGATCAGCGCCTCGGCGCGGTGCGACAGTCCGGTGTTGCCGACGTCCAGGACGAGGCCGCGCAGCCGCTGCCCGACCGGGCTGCCGCCGGGCTCGCGGGTGAGCACCACCTCGTGGCCCTTGCCCCGGATCCACTCGGCGAGCGCCTGGGCCTGGGTGGACTTGCCGGCGCCGTCACCGCCCTCCAGGGCGATGAAGAAGCCGGTGCCGGTGGTGCGGTGCGAGGCGAGCCCGGTGCCGCCGCGTACGGCGTCCACCAGCTCACGGACGAAGGGGGTGGTGCCCCGGCGGTCGTCGGTCTTGAGCAGCACGACGGCCGCGAGGACGAGGGTCAGCAGCCCGGTGGTGGCCACCGCGAGGGCCGCACCGCCGTGGATGAAGGTGAACGAGCCGGGCTCGATCCGGCCGTACTCGACGTCCCCGTAGGCGGCGGCGATCAGCGGGACGGCAACCAGCGCGGTGCCCACCACGGCCCGCAGCACCGCGTGCAGGTGCTCGGTGACCTTGGGCAGCCGGGCCTCCTCGACCTCCTGGGCGAGCAGGGTACGCCCGGCCGAGACGGTGATCCCGGCGGCCAGCCCGGCGAGCACGGTCAGCAGCAGGACGAGGACGAAGTCCAGCACCAGGCCGGCCAGGATCAGCGCCACGCCCTCGGTCAGCAGCGCCAGCGCCAGCAGCCGGCGGCGGGAGAGCGCGGGCAGGGTGGCCCGGGTGAGCCGGGCGCCGAGCGCGGGCGTGGCGGCGGCGACGAGCACCAGCAGGCCGTAGCCGATCGGCCCGGCCCGGTGCTCGGCGGCGGTCAGCAGCGCCAGAGCGGCGACGCCCGCCATCGAGGCGTACCCGGCGGCGACGGAGAAGGTGAAGTACGGGGCGGAGCCGGTGCGGCCCTTGTTCAGGGCGGGGCCCGGCGTCGTGTCGGTCGGGGCGCGCAGGCCCTGCAGCGGCGAGTGCGGGGCGACCGGCACCGGACCACCGGACAGCTGCTGCAGGTACACCCGGACGGCCGAGGCCGTGAACAGGGCGGCCGAACCGAGGGCGGCGAAGGTGAGCTGGTGGGCGCGCAGCCAGTCCGAGCCGAGGGCCGCGAAGATGTTGCCGACGAGGGTGAGCGCGATCAGCGCGGCGGCCGCGACCGGCACGGTGGCCCAGCCGGTGCGCCGGTCCAGCGTCCGGACGGTCTCCAGGTTGGCGGCGGACGGGCACTGCTCGGCGGCCGGAGCGTACGGGTTGCCCGGCGGCAGCAGGCCGGGGACGGCGGCGGCCTTGGCGATCGCCCAGACGCGTTCGGCGGCCCCGGTCAGGAAGACGGTGGCGAGCAGGACGTACGTCGCACCGCCGGAGGGCTTCGGGCCGGAGCCCAGCCAGACGACCCACCACGGCGCGACGCCGATCAGCACGGCGCGCAGCGCGTCCGCGCCGAACAGCGTCCAGCGGCGGTCCAGCGGGCCGGTGAGCAGTCGGTGCACCGGGCCGAGCAGAGCGGCGCCGACCAGCACGGTGGCGGCCAGCCGGGCGGCGAAGACGGCGGCGACGGCGAAGCCGAGGCTGCGCGGCAGGTCGCCGAACTGGCCGCCGAGGGCGGCGGCGGTCACGGTGAGCGCGAGCAGCACCAGCAGACCGAGCCGGTCGGCGGTGCCCCCGATCAGCTGGGTGGTCCAGAGCCGGCGGTACGGGCGCGTCCGCAGCAGCGCGCGGGCCCGTTCACCGGGGGTCCCGGCGGGCGCGACCTCGGGAAGGTCGGGCGCGCCGGCTCTGGCGGCCGGGGCGGCGCTGGGGGTGGGCTGCTCCTCGCTCGTCATACGGTCAGCGTAGCGGTCGGCGCTTGCCGCAAAAGGGTGAGCGGGGTTCCGGATCCCGGTCATTGCACGGTTGTGACGCTCCGCGCACACGGCGCGGGCCCGCGCCTCCGGAGCGGAGGCGCGGGCCCGGTGCCACTGGCGGAGGGTCAGCCCTCGTCGGTGACGGTGGTCTTGCCCGCGGCGGCCTTCTTGGTGGCCGTCTTCTTGGCCGCGGCCTTCGCCGTCGTCTTGGTCGCCGTCTTCGTCGCCGTCGTCTTGGTGGCCGCGGTCTTGGCCGCCGCCGTCTTGGTGGCGGTGGCCTTCTTCGCGACCGTCTTCTTCGCGGTCGTCTTCTTGGCCGGGGCCTTCTTCGCCGTCTTCTTCACCGGTCCGCGCGCCCGCTTCTCGGCGAGCAGCTCGTAGCCGCGCTCGGGCGTGATGGTCTCGACCTCGTCGTCCTTGCGGAGCGTCGCGTTGGTCTCGCCATCGGTGACGTACGGCCCGAAGCGGCCGTCCTTGACCACCACCGGGCGCTCGCTGACCGGGTCGGTGCCCAGCTCCTTGAGCGGCGGCGCGGCGGCGGCCCGGCCGCGCTGCTTGGGCTGGGCGTAGATGGCCAGGGCCTCCTCGAGGGTGACCGTGAACATCTGCTCCTCGCTGGTCAGCGAGCGCGAGTCGGTGCCGCGCTTGAGGTACGGGCCGTAGCGGCCGTTCTGCGCGGTGATCTCCACGCCCTCCGGGTCCACCCCGACCACGCGCGGCAGCGAGAGCAGCCGAAGCGCGTCCTCCAGGGTGACGGTGTCCAGCGACATCGTCGTGAGGAGGGAGGCGGTGCGCGGCTTGACGGCGTTCTTGCCGGTCTTGGGCGTGCCCTCGGGCAGGATCTCGGTGACGTACGGGCCGTACCGGCCGTCCTTGGCGACCAGCATGTTGCCGCTGACCGGGTCCGGGCCGAGCTCGAAGTCCCCGCTGGGCTTGGCCAGCAGCTCCTCGGCCAGCTCGACCGTCAGCTCGTCCGGCGGCAGCTCGTCCGGGATGTCGGCGCGCTGGCCGGGCTCGCCGTCCACCACGGAGGCCCGCTCGACGTACGGGCCGTAGCGGCCGACCCGCAGCGTGATGTCGTCGCTGACCTTGAACGAGCTGATCTCCCGGGCGTCGATCGCGCCGAGGTCGGTGACCAGTTCCTTCAGCCCGCCCAGGTGGTCGCCGTCGCCGTTGCCGGCCTCGGCGGCACCGCCGGTGGCGTGGCCCTCGCCCTCACCGAAGTAGAAGCGCTTCAGCCACGGCACGGACTGCGCCTCGCCGGCCGCGATCCGGTCGAGGTCGTCCTCCATCTTCGCGGTGAAGTCGTAGTCGACCAGCCGGCCGAAGTGCTTCTCCAGCAGGTTGACCACGGCGAAGGAGAGGAACGACGGCACCAGCGCCGTCCCCTTCTTGAAGACGTAGCGGCGCCCGATGATGGTGTCGATGATCGAGGCGTAGGTGGAGGGGCGGCCGATCTCGCGGTCCTCCAGCTCCTTGACCAGCGAGGCCTCGGTGTAGCGGGCCGGCGGCTTGGTGGCGTGGCCCTCGGGGGTGAGCTGCTCGGCGGAGAGCGGATCCCCCTGGGTGACCTGCGGCAGGCGCCGCTCGCGGTCGTCCAGCTCGGCGTTCGGGTCGTCGGCACCCTCCACGTAGGCCTTGAGGAAGCCGTGGAAGGTGATGATCTTGCCGGAGGCGGAGAACTCGACGTCCCGGCCGTCCGAGGCGGCGCCACCGACCTTGACGGTGACGGACTGACCGACCGCGTCCTTCATCTGGGAGGCGACGGTCCGCATCCAGATCAGCTCGTAGAGGCGGAAGTCGTCACCGCTCAGGCCGGTCTCGGCGGGGGTGCGGAAACGGTCGCCGGACGGGCGGACCGCCTCGTGCGCCTCCTGCGCGTTCTTGACCTTGCTGGCGTAGGTCCGCGGCGCGTCCGGCAGGTAGTCGGCACCGTAGAGCTGGGTGACCTGCGCGCGGGCGGCCGCGATCGCGGTGTCCGACAGCGTGGTGGAGTCGGTACGCATATAGGTGATGAAGCCGTTCTCGTACAGCTTCTGGGCCACCTGCATGGTCCGCTTCGCGCCGAAGCCCAGCTTGCGGCTGGCCTCCTGCTGGAGCGTGGTGGTGCGGAACGGCGCGTACGGCGAGCGGCGGTAGGGCTTGGACTCGACGGCGCGCACCGCGAAGGCGGTCTGCTCCAGGGCGGCGGCCAGCGTACGGGCGGCCTGCTCGTCCAGGTGCAGCGTGTTCGCACTGGCGCTCTTCAGCCGGCCGTCCGAACCGAAGTCGCGGCCGCTGGCGATCCGCTTGCCGTCCACGGTGGCGAGCCGGGCGCCGAAGGTCTCCGGGTTGGCCGCGTCCGCGGGGGTGCGGCCGGTGCCGAAGGTGCCGACCAGGTCCCAGTAGGACGCGCTGCGGAAGGCCATCCGCTCGCGCTCGCGCTCGACCACCAGACGGGTCGCGACGGACTGCACGCGGCCCGCCGACAGCTTCGGCATGACCTTCTTCCACAGCACCGGCGAGACCTCGAAGCCGTAGAGACGGTCGAGGATGCGGCGGGTCTCCTGGGCGTCGACCAGGCGCTGGTTCAGCTCGCGCGGGTTGGCCACGGCCTCCTGGATCGCCGTCTTGGTGATCTCGTGGAACACCATCCGGTGCACCGGCACCTTGGGCTTGAGCACCTGCTGGAGGTGCCACGCGATGGCCTCGCCCTCGCGGTCCTCATCGGTGGCGAGGAAGAGCTCGTCGGACTCCGCGAGCAACGACTTCAACTTGCTGACCTGGGACTTCTTGTCCGCGTTGACCACGTAGATGGGCGCGAAGTCGTGGTCGACGTCCACGCCGAGGCGGCGTACCTCGCCGGTGTACTTGTCCGGTACCTCGGCCGCCGTGCTGGGCAGGTCGCGGATGTGCCCGACGCTCGCCTCGACGATGTAGCCGGGGCCAAGGTAGCCCTTGATCGTCTTCGCCTTGGCCGGCGACTCGACAATGACGAGTCGCTGTCCGTGCGCGGTCTCGCTGCTCGGGGACACCTTCGCTCTTCTCTCCCGGTCGTTATGTGAGCTGGTCGGCGCTGGCAGCACGGGCTGCGCTCCGCCCGACCCCTCCACCGTCCCGGGGCTGCCGCTGTACGACGACCCCACCAGCGGAGTGTGACCGTACCCCGGCCACCCTTGTCAAACGGACGGATCCCGCTTTTTCACCGGCTAGGCCGACCGACGCCACTCGAACGGTAACCCGATGATGGAGGATCGCGCCCCGTGGAGGGGGGCTTCGGCGGGTTCCGAAGGATGGAATGACGGATTTCAAAATCTGTCAACAAATAATCGGTGGGCCGCCCGTCACCCGGGACGGCCGGTGCGACAGCCGTCCACCGGCCTGTGACGGATCGTACGACGGCCGCCCGCCGGACCGCGCCGGCCCCCTGCGACGGATGCCCACCGGACGGGCCGGACCGTACGACGGATGCCTGTCAGACCGTGCCGGCGACAGCCAGCAGGCAGGCGCCGGCGGCCAGGCTGCCGACGCCGAGCGAGCTCCAGAGCAGGTCCGTCAGCGCGACACGGCCCGTCTCGGCCGCCGCCAGCACCGCCCGGGACGGGCGGCGCGGATCGTACGAGATCCGCACCGCGGTGCCGGGCGAGAAGCGGACCGGGCGGCGCAGCGGGGTGTGGCCGCGCGGCCGGGTGAGCACCGCCTCGGCGCACCGGCCCGCCCCGGGGCCGCCGACCGATGCCATCGCGGAGAAGGAGAGCAGCGGCGCGCTGTCGAGCTCGCCGTGTGCGTGGGCCTCGACGACCACGGTGGCGACCGCGGGCACGCCCCGGCGGCGCACGAGGTGGCGAAGGCGCACTTCGGCGGCGCACCAGAGAAGCAGGGCGCTGCCGAAGAGGGCGAGCACGATGCCGCCCACCGTCGCCGTCGTCGTCTCCAACCCCGCGCCCCCAGCTCTGTCCACAGCCTGTGGACAGAGCCTCACAGTCGGGGGCCAACGGGAGGCAGCCGCTCGGCGGCCGACGGACGAACCAGGGGGTACGGCGAGGTGAACCGGCCCCCGGTCCGAGCGGCCGGCCCGGGCCGGGGACCGCGGGACTCGTCAGTCCACGCTCGTCAGTCCACGGGCCGGATGAACCCCTGCTCGGTGAGCAGCCGCAGCGACTCCGGTACGCGGTCCCGCAGCACCACCCGGTCCTCGCCGAGCAACTGCGCGATGGCGTCGACGATCTCGCCGGCCGACAGCGTCCCGTCGCAGACCCCGACGAAGCCGGCGCCCACCGTGTCCACCTTGGTGGCGCGCCGCATGCCCCGGTTGTGCCGCAGGATCACGTGCTCCG
Source organism: Kitasatospora sp. NPDC088548 (assembly GCF_044753005.1). Classification (NCBI taxonomy): domain Bacteria; kingdom Bacillati; phylum Actinomycetota; class Actinomycetes; order Kitasatosporales; family Streptomycetaceae; genus Kitasatospora; species Kitasatospora sp. NPDC088548. Next base: position 151,732 of record NZ_JBIVMI010000008.1, on the reverse strand, counting down.
GGTCCTCCGCCCCGGGCGCGCCGACCTGCTCCTGGACGACCTCGTCGGCCAGCACGTAGTGGGCCGCGAGCAGCCCCGCGTCGTCGTGCGTCCGCAGGTAGTCCTGCCGGTCGAACCACTCCTCGATGTGCGGACCGAGCGGCTGCTCGACCGGGTGCGGCCACTCCTCCACCCGGACGGTCGGCCGGTCGGCGCCGCCCGCGCGCAGCGTGATCCAGCCGAAGCCGATGCCCTCGACCCGGCCCGCCTCGAAGGCGTCCAGCCACTCCCCGTACCGGGCCTGGTAGTCGCCGCCGGGGCCGCGGTGGTCGCCGCCGTCGCGCAGCCACAACTCGGCGTACTGGGCGACGTCCTGAACCTCCCGCTGGACGATCCAGGCGTCCAGGCCGGTGCCCGCGACCCAGCCGGCCAGCCGGTCGTGCCAGTCCTCGCCCTTGACGTGCTGCCAGTTGGCGAGCAGCTGGCAGTAGCCGCCGGGCTCCAGATGGGCGGCGGCGGTGCGGACCAGGCTGCGGCACAGGTCGTCGCCGGCCATCCCGCCGTCCCGGTAGGTGAAGCGGCCGGCGGGCGAGATCACGAACGGCGGGTTGGAGACGATCAGGTCGAACTTCCGCTCCCCGACCGGCTCGAAGAGGCTGCCTACGGCGGTCTCGGTGTTGTCGAAACCGGAGAGCGCGAGGGTCAGTTCGGTGAACCGCAGGGCGCGGGGGTTGAGGTCGGTGGCGGTGACCCGCTGGGCGTGCCGGGCGGCGTGCAGCGCCTGCACACCGGAGCCCGAACCGAGGTCCAGGGCGGCCCGGACCGGCCGGCGCACGGCGAGGTTGGCCAGCGTGGTGGACGCGCCGCCCACCCCGAGCACCAGATCCTTGCGGGCCACTCCCTGCGCGGTCTCACCGGAGCCGATCCCGCCCGCGCCGCCGACCGCGCAGCCCAGGTCGGAGACCACCCAGGCGTCCGAACTCGGCAGGCCGGCGACCTCATTGGCGTACGGACGGATGTCCACGGTGGCTCGCACCAGGTCGCCGTCCGGACGCAGCCAGCCGTCGGCCAGGCAGTCCTCGACGGGCAGGGCGGCAGCGGCCGCCCGGTACGGGACGGGCTGCTGCAACAGGAAAAGCCGCACCAGCGTCTCCAGCGGGCTGCCGCCGCGGGTGGCGCGCAGCGCCGGGACCGCCTCGCTGCGGGCCAGCGCCGCGTACCCGGTGGGCCCGAGCAGGCCGAGGCAGCCGTCGGCGGTGTACGAGGCGGCGAGCAGTGCCTCGCGCAGTTTGGCGAGGCGGGTCTGGTCGAGAACGGGGCTACTGATCACCCCGCCATTGTCTCCCGACCCGCCGCCGCCGACCGCTCGCCGGGCCACGCCCGAACGGGCCCGCCTGGGCAGGCCTCAACGGATCTCCATGGGTCTCAGTGAGTCTCAGTGAGTCTCAGTGAGTCTCAGTGAGTCTCAACGGGTCTCCGCAGTCAGCGGCCCCGGCGGCCCCGGCGAGTCTCGACAGGTCCCCAGCGGCCTCAGCTCGCCGAGGGGGCGGGTGCGGGCGGGGTCGACGCCGCACCCGTGTCCGTCCCGGTGGGGCTCGTGGCCGGGCTCGTGCCGTCCGTGGCGCCGGGGGCGGGCGTTCCGCCGGCGCCGTCGGTGGCCGGGGCACCGCTCGCCGGGGCGTCAGTGGCCGGGGTGCCGGTGGCCGGGGCGCCGCTCGCCCCGGTGGTCGGGGCCGCACCGGCCGCGCCCGGCTTGCAGCCCTCCTGCTTGGCCATCGCGGCACCGAGCTCGCCGCGCTGCAGCTTGGCCTGCGCCTGGGTGGACAGCGAGGCCAGCTGCTGCACCTGGTCGGCGACGCTGCGCAACCCGTCCGCGAACTTCGCCTGGTCCGTATTGGGCAGCGCGTCCACCTTCTTCTGGACGTCCAGGTAGCCGTCCGCCGCCTTGTTGAGCTCCGCGACGGTGTCCTTCTGGAGGTTCGCCCCGTCGTCCACCTTGGGCGCTCCGGCCGAGTTGATGGCGGCGGCGATGTCCTGGTTGGTCTTGGCCAGGCGGCCTATGTCCGTCGAGAGCCGCTTCTGCAGGTCGCCCGGGGCCTCGCCGGTCTTCACCTGGCCGGTGTCCGCGAGTGCCGTCTGCGCCTGGGCGATCGGGTCCTTGGCCGCGCCGCAGACGTTCGCCGCCCAGGACTCCAGCTGCTTGCTGTTGTCGTCGCCGCAGCCGACGGCGCCGAACGCGAGCAGCGCGCCGAGCGCGGGTACGGCCAGCAGTCGCTTGTTCACCGGAGAAGCCCTTTCGGTTTCGGTCGTCGAACTGCGAACCTACACGGCCGCCGCACCGCCCCCGGTTCCCGCCCGTATTCGGCCACCCGCTCCGCGCCGGGCGCCGGTTCAGGCCCGCCCACCCCGGATTCGGACCGCCTGCCCAGTCGTCTGCCCCGCCCACAGCCCCCGGGCACCGGTACGGACGGCAGCGCGAGACCGTCCCGGTCCGGCCAGAACGCCGAGCAATGGCATCAGCGCCGGGGAGGCGGTCGAGAGCAGGCACCGGCTCAGAGCAAGGCAAGGCACGACAGCGAGCCGTGAACAGATACCCGGGACCAGCACTCGGCCGGCCGGTACCCGGCAGGTCGGCGTTCGGCGGGTCAGTGCTTCGCGAGCCGGTACTTGGCAGGCCGGTGCTTGGCGGGCCGGGACCCAACGAGCCGACGTCGCTGGATCAGACCGTCACCGCGTCGACCGAAACCGGCCAACTCATCCGGATCAGGCCGCCACCGGCTCCGCTGGTGACCTCCAGGTCCTCGACCAGGCCGGTGATGACGGCGAGGCCCAGGGTGTCCTCGTCCGGGTCCGCGCCCTCGGTCGCACCCGGAGGCGGGACGGTAGCGGGACCGGCTTCGTCCTCGACCTCGATGAGGAAACGCTTCTCCTGGTCGGTGAGCGCCACCCGGACCGCGCCGGTGATGCCACCGCGCTGGTGCAGGCCGACGGCACGGGAACACGCCTCACCCACGGCGAGCCGCACCTCGTCGAGCACCGACTCGTCGACGCCGGCACGTCTGGCGACTGCCGCGGCGACCAGCCGGGCCGTACGCACGTGCTCGGGAAGCGCGCTGAATCGAAGTTCGACGGTTGCCATCTCTCCCCCTCGGGGTACTCCGACCGGGGCCGACCATGCGGCCCGTACGGGCCGGTCTCCACCGGCCCCGGGGCGACCGGAGGCGACCGGGGCACAGGGCCCCGGGCACCCCGGACGCGTGAATCGGGCGGGCCGGCCGCAGGGCCGGCCCGGCCGCGTCAGTCGGTCGAGTTGACCGCGTCGTCCACCGAGGTGTGGATCGGGAAAACCTTGGTCAGGCCGGTGATACGGAAGATCTTCAGGATGCGCTCCTGGTTGCACACCAGGCGCAGCGAGCCCTCGTGAGCGCGCACTCGCTTGAGACCGCCCACCAGCACGCCCAGACCGGTCGAGTCGAGGAAGTCCACGCCCTCCATGTCGACGACGAGGTGGTAGTTGCCGTCGTTGACGAGCTCGACCAGCTGCTCGCGCAGCTTCGGGGCGGTGTACACATCGATCTCGCCGCCAACCTCGACGACCGTGCGGTCGCCGACTGTACGGGTCGACAGGGACAGGTCCACGGAACCTCCAGCACCTTGCCTTGCTACGTCATTGCGATCCTCGGCCGGACGGCCGTCACCGCATGGTCACGAACGCCGGACACACCCAGCCAACGCGTGGCGAGCCTCAGCGCTGCGACCCCCGGCCGTACGGCCGTCACGGCCACATTCAACCACCTGCGACCATGCCCGCACGATGGCTTACGACGATTCTGCGTCACGCCGGTGACACACTGGGTCCTCATGCCGCCCCGACACAGCCTGCCCGAGGCACTGCTCACGACCCTGTCCACCACCAGGGGGCGGTCCGACCGACTCACCCATACGGAGCACCTTCCCGCCCGACCCGCCCGTTATTCGCCGTGGCCCGACTCGATCCGGCCCGAGATCGTGGCCTCCGCCCTGGCTCTGGGCGTGGAGCAGCCCTGGGCTCATCAGGCAGAAGCGATGAATCTGGCCAAATCCGGCCATACTGTGGTGATCGCCACAGGCACCGCTTCGGGCAAGTCGCTCGGCTACCTGGCCCCGGTGCTCAGCGACCTGCTGGACGGCACCGAGGCCCGCAACGGGCGCGGTGCCACCGCCCTGTACCTGGCCCCCACCAAGGCGCTCGCCGCCGACCAGCGCCGCCGGGCCGCCGAGCTCGCCCCGCCCCGGGTCCGGCCCGCCCTCTACGACGGCGACACACCGCCCGAGGAACGCGAGTGGGTGCGCCAGTACGCCTCGTACGTGCTCACCAACCCGGACATGCTGCACCGCGGCATCCTGCCCGCCCATCCGCGCTGGGCCTCCTTCCTCAAGGCGTTGCGGTACGTGGTCGTCGACGAGTGCCACAGCTACCGGGGCGTGTTCGGCTCGCACGTCGCCCAAGTGCTGCGGCGGCTGCGCCGGATCTGCGCCCGGTACGGTTCCACGCCCACGTTCCTGCTCGCCTCGGCCACCACCGCGGACCCGGCCGCCACCGCCCGACGGCTCACCGGACTGCCCGCCGAGGCGGTCACCGAGGACGGTTCTCCGCGCGGCCCGGCGGTCTTCGGGCTCTGGGAGCCGCCGCTCACCGAGAACGTCGGCGAGCACGGCGCGCCCGTCCGGCGGACGGCCACGGCCGAGGCCGCCCACCTGTTGACCGACCTGGTCGAGAACCAGACCCGCACCGTCGTGTTCGTCCGTTCCCGCCGGGCCGCCGAACTCGTCGCGCTCCAGGCCCAGGACCGGCTCGGGCGCCCGCTCGCCGACCGGGTGGCCGCCTACCGAGGCGGCTACCTCGCCGACGAACGCCGGGCCCTCGAACGCGATCTGCACACCGGGCGACTGCTCGGACTCGCCTCCACCTCCGCTCTCGAACTCGGCGTCGACATCTCCGGTCTGGACGCCGTCCTGATGGCCGGCTACCCCGGTACCCGGGCCTCGCTCTGGCAACAGGCCGGACGGGCCGGGCGCGAGGCTCAGGGCGCGCTCGCCGTCCTGATCGCCCGTGACGACCCGCTGGACACCTATCTGGTGCACCACCCCGAGGCGCTGTTCGCCACACCTGTCGAGGCCACCGTGCTCGACCCCGACAATCCGCACGTCCTGGCCCCGCATCTGTGTGCCGCGGCCGCCGAACTTCCGCTCACCGATGCCGACCTGGACCTCTTCGGCCCCTCCGCCGCCCCGCTGCTGCCCGTCCTGGAACGGCGCGGGCTACTGCGCCGGCGCAGCGACGGCTCCTGGTACTGGACCCGCCGTGAACGCGCCGCCGACGCCGTCGACCTGCGTGGCAGCGGGGGCAACCCGGTGCAGATCGTCGAGTCCCCGACCGGCCGTCTGCTCGGCACCGTGGACGCCTCCGCCGCCCACACCACCGTCCACACCGGAGCCGTCCACCTCCACCAGGGGCGCAGCTACCTCGTCCGGGAGCTCGACCTGGAAAGCTCGGTCGCTCTGGTCGAACCGGCCGACCCGCCCTACACGACGGCCGCCCGCGACATCACCTCCGTCTCCGTGCTCTCCACCGACACCTCGGTCGAGTGGGGCGAGGGCCGGCTCAGTTTCGGTTCGGTGGAGGTGGTCAACCAGGTGGTCGGCTATCTCCGCAAGCGGATCTCGACCGGGGAGATCATGGGCGAGACCAAGCTCGACCTGCCGCCCCGCACACTGCGCACCCGCGCGGTCTGGTGGTCCGTCACCGAGGACCAGCTGCTCGACGCGGACATCCCGCTCGACCAGCTCCCCGGTGCCGCCCACGCCGCCGAGCACGCCTCGATCGGCCTACTGCCGCTGTTCGCCACCTGCGACCGCTGGGACATCGGCGGCGTCTCGGTGCCGCTGCACCCCGACACCCAGTTGCCCACCGTGTTCGTCTACGACGGCCACCCCGGCGGGGCCGGCTTCGCCGAACGCGGTTTCCAGCGGGCCGTGCAGTGGCTGACGGCCACCCGGGAGGCGATCGCGGCCTGCGAGTGCGAGCGGGGGTGCCCGTCCTGCGTGCAGTCGCCCAAATGCGGCAACGGGAACGACCCGCTGGACAAGGCTGCCGCCATCCGGCTGCTGGACGTGCTGCTCGCCGGAGCCCCGACGACGGACCAGGACGCCGGCACCGGGAGAGCCGGGGCCGGCAGCAGGACGCACGACGGGGAGGGCGAGAAGGACGGCGGGGACGGACGCCGGGAAGCCAGCCGGTAGGCCCGGTCCGGCGCCAGGGGCTCGTGAGTCACCCGCCTTCGCGTCGAGGCTCTCCTCCGCCAGACCGGTCACCGCCCGGACCGGTCCGGCGCGGGCCCGGGCACGCGCCGGACCGACCGGCAGATGCACAGGCACTCCCCGGACCGGCACCTCTGCCACCACCTCAACGGCGTCCGCCTCCCGGTCCACCGCGCAGAACACCACCGTGGCCCCCTGAGCGGCGGCGATCCCGGCCGCTCGGCCGCATCCGCCGTCCTGGTCCAGGAGCAGCCGGTCGGCCGCCGCGAGGGCAGCCAGATCGGCGGCGGCCTCCGCCCGGTGCCGGGCCCCGACCACCGCGCCGACCGAGAGGATCGCGGAGAACACCGCGCAGCCGAGCACCGCGAACGCGACCAGCCAGACCGTCGCGGAGCCTGTGTCCGGCCCGCGACCTGCCGCCGCCGCCCGGGCGGCACAGGTGGTACGGGCCCTGCGGGCGCACGCACCGCGGCGCACTGTTGCCGCGACGCGGCTCAGGACGGCCATGACCCGGCACCTCCGCCGCCCACCAGGGTGTCCTCCCGCGCCGCCACAGCGGTGGCGCTCAGCCGGACGGAGAGCACGGCGGCGAGCCTCCCAGGGCCCGCGCACGGCGCGTCCACGGTGACCCGCACCGTGTCGGTCTCCACGCCGACCTGCACCGCCGCCCCGGGTGGGGCGGCCGAGCGGGCGATCGCGGCAGCATCCGGCTCGCCGCGCGCGGCCGCCCTGGCCCCGACACGAGCCGCGTCCACGCAGCGGATCTGGGCGGCCGCCGCGAGTACACCCCAGATCAGCATCGCGGCAAGCAGTACCAGTGCCGGCAGCGCCACCGCGGTCTCTGCCGTGGCGAAGCCCGCGTCGCCACGACCGCGTTGCCGACGAGCCCGCCCAGTCCGGGGACGGGGACGGGGTTGGTGCCAGGTTCGGGTTCGGGTTCGGGAACGGCGGGGGAGCGGCCAGGCCACCGATAGTCCGTCAGGTCGCATGAAGCGCCCGGTCCAGGAGCTCGGTCAGCGCGCCGATGACGGCCGAACTGGTCACCACCTTGTACAGGCCGGCGGCGAAAGCACACGCCCCGAGCGTGCCGACCGCGTACTCGGCCGTGGTCATTCCAGCGTCCGATCCGGCCCTGGCGCGAACCGCCCGACGGATCTGTCCGGTCGCCCAGCGGCCTCTACGGCGGCACATCTCCAGCAGGTCCCGATGCGCGCGTCCGACGGCGGGCCTGGGAACGATCACTACAGCCATGAATCTCTCCTTGATGATGATGGATTGGCACGAAACCGCGCTTCAGAACGAACAGCCTCGACCAACAACTCGAATAGAAATAAGCACTCTTGAGGTCTCGTCACATCGACTGCGCAAAGCGCGCGGTGAGCCCGATAACCACCGGAACAACGCTGATCAGTACGAACGCCGGCAGGAAGCAGAGCCCGAGCGGCGCCGTGGCGAGTACTCCGGCGCGGCGGACACGGACGTGCGCCGCTCGCGCGGCCGCTTTCCGGTGGCCGTGCGCGAGCCCGACGAGCGGCTCGGCCACCGGCGCCCCGCTGAGGCTCGTCCGGGCCAGGCAGCGGGCCAGTGGCGCCAGCGCCGGGCGCTCCTCGCCCAGCCTGCTCCAACAAGTCTCCGGCGGTGCGCCCAGGGCCAGTTCGGCCGCGATCGCGCCCAACCGGGGCCCCATCGGGGCACCCACACTCCGGCCGACAGCCGCGACCGCCACAGCCGGCGAAGCAGCCGATCCGAGACAAGCCGCCAGCAGCTCGGCCGTCAGTGGAAGTTGCCGGGTGAGCCGCTCCTCCTCCAGTACGGACCGCCGCTCCACCGGGGACCGCGCCCGAGGCAGCCACCGGTTCAGCCCGAAGGCCAGCAGGACGCCCGCCACCAGGCCGATGCCACCGCCGACCATCAGGGCCGCACCGAGTGCCGTGCAGCTCACCACCGCCAGGTGCTGTGCACGGCCGGCGGCATCGGGACTTCGCGCCGTCGCCCCGGCCCGGCGGCCCGGGCGGCTCCCGGCGAGTCGCCCGGCCTGTCCGCTACGCGGCCGGGCCCGAGGTCGAGGCCGCCCCCGGGGCCGGAACCACACCGCCGCCCTCCGTCGGCCCCGGTGCCGAGCCACCCGCCACCACAGGAGCGATGCTCCCACCGCCATGGCCGACCCCCAGCCGGCCCATTCGGCTTCCCTGGTCACCCCGACATCACCTCCGCCCGGAACGATCCGCTGGGCCGGCCGGGACGGGCTCGCGTCCGCGAGATCCCACACCGCCATCCACCGCCGTCCCGCCGCTCGTCGGGCCCGGGCCTCGCCGCGGCCCGGCCACCGTTCTGGGGAGCCTCCAGAGCGCCCTGTGAGGCACTCCGGACGATGCGCGACGTCCACGCCAGGCCCAGCCATTCCAGCACCGCGCCTACGGCCAGACAGGCGAGCCCGGCGGGGGTGTGGAGCAGAACGTCCACCGGCCGGGCCCCGAGCGCCACGCCGAGCAGCAATCCGGCCGCAGGCAGGACAGCCAGAACCGCGATCGTCGTCCGCGGCCCGGCCAGCTCGCCGGCGATCTCCTCGGCCAGCGCGCGCTCGCCGCGCAGCGCCTCGGCGACCCGGTCCAGCCCGGTGGCCAGGCCCGAACCGCTGTCGGAGGCGACCCGCCAGCAGGCGGCGATCGCGGTCGCCCCACTCCCGCCCGGCAGCTCGGCGAGCAGTTGGAACGCCGAGGGCACGTCCCCTCCGTATCGGCCGGCCGCCAGCCGCGCCACGGGCTCCTCGCCGATCCGGCGCAGCATCTCGCGATCGGCGGCGATGCGCGCGGTGACCACGTGCAGCGCCTGCTCCAGTGTCGCCCCGCTCCGCAACTCCCCCGCCAGCCCGGCGCAGAGCTCCACCACCGCCCCGGCCCGCTGCCGGGCCTGCGCCTCCGTGCCGCGCCGCAACCGCCATCGTCGAAGCGGGAGGACAGCCAACGCGGCGGCGAGCGGTGGCACGGGCGACGCCGTCGCCTGCCCGGCCGCCAACCCTCCTGGCAGAAGAAGCAGTTCTGGTGTCAGCCAGGCCCATCGGCGAAGCGCCGGCACCCCTGATCCGGGGGCGGCCGAACGTCGGCGAGCCACCATACGACCGCCGCCGTCGCCCCCATCTCCTCCCCCTCCTCCGCCAGGATCGCCGGCCAGCAGAAGCCCGTGCCGCCGGACGCCCGCCACCTGTCGCTGCAATGAGCGCCAGCCCGCCAGCGCCACCACACAGAGCACCAACGTCCAGCACAAGGCGATCTGATGTATCGTCATGTCAAATCCCTCTTTCTTCCGGGTCGGCCATTCCTGCCCCGTACCCCGAGCAGCGTCAGGGCGCCGGCCACACATCCGCACAGCAGCAGGACGAACGCCACCTCCGCCGGCCGGACGCTCGCACCCGCCAGCGCCGCCGCCTCCGCCGTCACGGCGGACCGTCCGTGAGCGTCACCCCGCGCGTCGCGAGCAGCCGGACGAGCCGCTCCCAGCCCGCCCCGGGCACCGTGGCTCCGTCCGCCGTGAACGTCACCGCCGGGGTGGTGACGGCCAGACCTTCGCGGTCGCCGGCCAGTGTGTGGATCTCGGCAACCCTCCGCCGGCCGGTTCCCGGGTCCCTCACCAGGTGCACCACCACGTCGAGTGCGGCCCGGAGTTGGCTGTGCAGCGACGGCCGGTCGAGCCCCGCGAGCGACCCGAGCGCCTCCAGCCGGACCGGGACGTCCGCCGCCGTGTTCGCGTGGACGGTCCCGCAACCGCCCTCGTGCCCGGTGTTCAACGCAGCCAGCAGATCCGAGACCTCAGCCCCTCGGACCTCACCGATGACCAGCCGGTCGGGGCGCATCCGCAGCGCCTGGCGGACGAGATCCCGCAGGGTGAGTTCGCCGAGCCCCTCCTGATTGGGCGGCCGGCTCTGCAGACGGACCACATGCGGATGAGCCGGTTGCAGCTCGGCGGAATCCTCGGCGACGACGATCCGCTCGGTCGGTTCGGCCAAGCCGAGCAGTGCCGCCAGCAGGGTGGTCTTGCCCGTCCCGGTGCCGCCGCTGACCAGCAGGGACAGCCGCGCCCGCAGGATCCCAGCCAGGAGTTGGACACCGCCCGCCGGCAGTGCCCCACCGGCCACCAACTCGTCGAGCGTGAACGGACGGGGCCGGCAGACCCGCAGGGAGATGTGGGTGCAACCGGCCGCGATCGGCGGCAGCACCGCGTGCAGCCTGGTGCCGTCCGGCAGTCGGGCGTCCACCCAGGGCCGGGCGTCGTCGAGCCGCCGCCCGGCCGCGGTGGCGAGCCGGTGGGCCAGCCGCCGTACCGCGTCCGCGTCGACGAAGCGGACCCCGGTGGCCCGCCGTAGGCCGCTACCCCGGTCAACCCACACCTCGTCCGGGCCGTTGACCAGAACATCCGTGACACCGGGCGCCGACAGCAGCCGGTCCAGCGGGCCCGCACCCACCAGTTCGGCCCGCAGCGAGCGCACGGTGTCCAGGACTTCGCCGCCACCGAGCGGGGGCCGGGTGGCCCGCAGTGCGGCCGCGACGGACCCGGCCGTCGGAGCGGCCCCCGACTCGGCCAAGCGCAAGCGCACGGCGTCCACCAGCGCCGCCGTCCGTTCCTCCCTGGCCGTCCGCCCATAGGGGTGCGGCTCCGGCCGCGATTCCGGCTCCGGCGGCCGGGCGTCCGCCGCCACGCTCCTGAGCGGCCGGTGCTCGCGCACATAGCCCCGGCGGCTTTCAGCGCTGCCCACGACGCGGTTTCCACGCAGACGGACCATCAGTACACCCCTCCTCCGGCCACCGGCACCGGCGGCAGCACCTCGTCCAGAAAGGTCTCGCAGAACCGCGCGAGCGGACCGTTCTCACGGATCCCGGGCGGCACACCCTTCTCGACATCGGCGGCCAGCCCGGGCTCCGGATCCAGCTCTCCCGCGAGTTCGAGCCGAAGCCCCCGGGCGATCCGGCGGGCCGGGAGGCCGAAGGGCCGCAGCGGGCGCACCACCACCCGTACGTCGCCGAGCCGCATGCGGGCCGCTGCCGCGACCCGGTCGGCGGCCGCCACCGCGCGCAGTTCGGCCGGCACCACCAGCAGTGCCAGGTCGGACTGTTCCAGCGCCTGCCCGGCCGCCGGATCGAGGTGGCGCGGTACGTCGATCACCACGAGGCCGCCGCGTCGGCGGGCGGCGGCCAGCACACTGCGCATGGCCTCGGGCGGCACGGTCAGGGTGTCGCCACGGTCCCAGGACAGGCAGGACAGGGCCGTCAGCCGCTTCAGGACCGGCAACGCCTTGGCCAGCTCGGCACCGCTGACCCGGCCCCGCGAACCGGCCAGGTCGGGCCAGCGCAGACCCACGGCCGCCTCCCCGCCGAGCAGGATGTCGAGCCCGCCGCCGAGCGGATCACCGTCGATGAGTATGGTCCGGCGGCCGGTCCGCGCGGCCGTGGCCGCGAGCGCGCAGGCCAGGGTGGAGGCACCGGCACCGCCCCGGCCTCCGAGGACCGAGAGGGTGAGCGCCGGTGTCCCGACGCCTTCGGCCGCGTCCGCGATCCGGTCGAGCAGCCAGGCCTCGGCGTCGGGCAGGAACAACACGTGCTCGGCGCCGAGTTGGACGGCCCTGACCCACACCTCGGGGTCGTCCAGGTCCAGTCCGAGCAACAGCACCCCGTTGCGGCGGGGCAACCCGGCACACCGGTCGGCCTGGTCGTCCCCGACCAGCACGAGTGACGAGCCCTCCCAGAGCCCGCGCGGCGGCGAGGCTCCCCGGATCAGCTGGGGTTCGGTGCCGGCGGCCGCGCAGAGCCGCAGCAGGTGCTCTGCCAGGCCCTCGTCCTCGGTGACGACGAGCGGGCCGGTGGCCTCGGGGCCGTCGGCGGCGGTGTGGTCGGCGGTGGGTGTCGACATGGCGCTCTCCCCTGTGCGGCGCCCGTCCGCACGGAGCGGTCCGGGCGCACATCCGGATGGTCCCGGCAGGCGGTTGCCCGGCCCGCCCCGCAGGACGAGCCCGGCAACCGCTGCCGACCACCACGGTGGAGCGCGATCGGGGTTGCGTCAGCCCGGTTCCGAATCCCTGTGGACAACTCGGAGCTGTGGATAACTACGTTCACCCGGGCGGGGGGCTATTGAGCAAAGAATTGACGAAACGGGCTCACCGAGAAGAACCGGCACGCGGCTCACACGATCCCCGGCCGACGTCGGCCGACCTCACTTCGGGACGTCTGCGAGGCCTATTCGGCGCGCCGCCGGGCCATCGACAACTGAGAGTAATCAGCAACGCAGAGTGACGAAATCAGATCCCTGGACGCCCGCCCCGACACCCCTTGTACGTGCCGCCCGGACCATCGGCGGCATCCTCGGAGCGAGGCTTTCAAACCCTGAAAATGGCCCCGGACGTGCGACGACCCCCGCCGGGGGGGAGAGCGGGGGTCGTCTATCCACAGCCCGACTCGGGGGGGAGGAGCCGGACCGGGTTAGCACGGTCGCGAACGATCCGTGACTTCCATGGTGTACCCGAGCGGCCAGAAACACAAACCCGCGCGCTCACGAGTACACCGAATGGCGGGGTGTTTTGCGGTGCCCTCTATCCTCGGTTCCCGTGGACACCACCGAGAACGCCGACGAGTACGCCGACGAGTCCCCGAACGGCACCACCAGGACCGGTGGGGCCTCCTCACCCGCCCATCCGCGGACGGGCGGCCCGCGCACGGCGGCCTTCTTCGACCTGGACAAGACCATCATCGCCAAGTCGAGCGCGCTGGCTTTCAGCCGGCCTTTCTACCAGGGCGGTCTGATCAACCGTCGGGCCGTACTCCGCAGCGCGTACGCCCAGTTCGTCTTCCTGGTCGGCGGAGCGGATCACGACCAGATGGAGAAGATGCGCGAGTATCTCTCCGCGCTCACCCGGGGCTGGAACGTCCAGCAGGTCCGCGAGATCGTCGCCGAGACCCTGCACAACCTGATCGATCCGATCATCTACGACGAGGCCGCCTCCCTGATCGAGCAGCACCATGCGGCCGGCCGCGACGTGGTGATCGTCAGCAGTTCCGGTTCCGAGGTGGTCGAGCCGATCGGCGCCCTGCTCGGCGCGGACCACGTGATCGCCACCCGGCTGAAGATCGAGGACGGTTGCTACACCGGCGAGATCGAGTACTACGCCTACGCCGAGAACAAGGCGGCGGCCATCCGGGAGTTGGCCGAGGTCGAGGGCTACGACCTCGCCGCGTGCTACGCCTACAGCGACTCGTCCACCGACCTGCCGCTGCTGGAGGCGGTGGGTCACCCGTCGGCGGTCAACCCGGACCGCGCCCTGCGCAAGGAGGCGGTGGCCCGCGAGTGGCCGGTACTGGTCTTCGACCGCCCGGTGGAACTGCGGCGGCGGCTCCCGGAGTTCTCGGCACCGAGCGGCTCCGTCCTGACGGCCGTGGCCGTCGGCACGGCCGTGCTGACCGCCGGGGTGATCTGGTACGCGGCCAGGCGTCGGCGGCCGGCGGCCTGACCCCTCCGGGCCTGACGCCCGCCGCTCCAGGACGGCAGGGCCGGCCCGCCTAGGACAAAACGGTCAAAAGGCGAAGACTTCTCATTTCGGGTTCCCCTTTCGCCCAAAACGCGATACAAATGAAGCACGGCCCGCGAGACCCGGTCAGGACCTAAGAGGTCAAACCGACAACGCAGTTCAGGCCACACGGACCGCGCGTACGGATAACTGAGCACCCACATGCAGCCGACCCGCTGTCGGGCCGCCGCACCAGACGAACGGGCAGGATCCCCGTCTGATGGGCACTTCCGGTGCATGCATGGTCACCCGGCATCTGTACCAGCGGCGGCACCCGGCAGGATCGAGTGCCGCCGCATCTTCCGCCTCCTCGGACCCGGGCCTCACGGCCCGGGTCCGTCGCGTCGGGCCCGGCTCAGACCATGCCGCGCTGCATCGCCTCGCAGACCGCCGTACTCTCCCGCACGCCCAGGCGCAGCGCCCGGCCGCAGTGGCCGATCCAGTCCGCCAGCCCCTCCGGGGTGCCCGCCAGATAGCCGGCCAGCGACCGCCGGTAGGCGTCCGTGCCCAGTTCCGCCAGGCCGACCTCGACCGGACAGATCGCCTTCGGGTCGAGCCCCTCGGCGATCAGTACGATCCGCTGCGCGGCGCGCGCGATCACGCCGTTGTGGGAGGCGAACGGCCGCAGCGCCAACAGCTCCCCGTGCACCACCGAGGCCACCACCAGGGCCGGCGTCCCCACCCCCTGCCCCTCCCCGCGGGCGATCAGCAGCCGGGAGAGCTGGTCGAGCCGGGCGGCCACCTCGTCGGCCCCGGGGGCTGGAGACAGTTCGGCCACCGGCCCGCCGGTCGCGGCCTCGACCTCGACGCTCTCCACCGGCTTGAGCTCCAACGGGAACAGCGCCTCGGCGGTCTCCCCGGACTGTCGCGGCCGCCCGGCCGACGCGTCGGCGTCGCCGACCGCCAGCAGGTGCAGCCGGGCCAGCACCTGAAGCGGCGAGTGCCGCCAGGCGCTCAGCAGCTGACCGGCCTCGGCGGCGATCCGCAGGGCCGCGCCGACCGTCCGGGCATCGGGGTCCGCGCCGAAGTCGCTGCGCCTGCGAACCTCCTCCAGCGGCCAGTCCGCCCCGGCCAGTGCCGCCGAGGCACGGGCGCCGCGCAGCGCCGACTCGGAGGTGACCTCGGCCGCGCGGCGGCGCATCACCCGGTGACCGTAGAGGCGGTCGACGGCCTTGCGCACCTCGGCCACCGCGTCGGGCACTCCGGGGAGCTGGGCCAGCGGGGCGAGGGGATCTGTTCCAGTGCTCACCTACCCGAGAGTAATGAACGGAGGGCATTTCCCGGAACAGCAACCCCATATCACCCGTTCGAGGCAATCCTCACTTCCCTTCGACGAGGAACCCGAAACCCTGGATAGCATGGCCACTATCGGAGACGATAACGGTTTCCAGGTTTGGGGACCGTCGACCTCGGCGCACGAGGCCGCGAGCAAAGAGGCCCGGAGCGAGGGCCCAGAGCGAGAGCCGGAGTCCCAGATGAAGATCGCCTTCGTCGGCAAGGGCGGCAGCGGCAAGACCACGCTGTCCTCACTGTTCATCCGCCACCTGGCCGCCACCGGCCGCCCGGTCCTCGCCGTCGACGCCGACATCAACCAGCACCTCGGCCCCGCACTCGGACTGACTGACGCCCAGGCCGCAGAGCTGCCCTCGCTCGGCGCACGCCTGCCGGAGATCAAGGAGTATCTGCGCGGCAGCAACCCCCTGATCGGCTCCGCCGCAGAGATGATCAAGACCACGCCGCCAGGCCGGGGTTCGCGACTGCTCCGGATCGTCGAGGAGAACCCGGTGTACACGGCCTGCGCCCGCCCGGTCATGCTCGACGAGGGATCCGTGCGACTGCTGGCGACGGGCGCCTTCACCGAGGAGGATCTCGGGGTGGCCTGCTACCACTCCAAGGTCGGCGCGGTCGAACTGCTGCTCAACCACCTGGTGGACGGGCGGGACGAGTATGTGGTCACCGACATGACGGCGGGCTCCGACTCCTTCGCCTCCGGCCTGTTCACCCGCTTCGACCTCACCTTCCTGGTGGCCGAACCGACTCGCAAGGGCGTCTCCGTCTACCGCCAGTACAAGGACTACGCCCGCGACTTCGGCGTCGAGCTGCACGTGGTCGGCAACAAGGTGCAGGGTCCGGGCGATCTGGATTTCCTGCGCCGCGAGGTCGGCGACGACCTGCTGGCCACCTTCGGGCAGTCCGACTGGGTGCGCCGCCTGGAGCAGGGCGCCGAACCCCCACTGCGGGTTCTGGAGCCGGCCAACCGCGCCGTCCTGGAGCGGCTGCGGGTCGAGGTCGACGCCGCCTACGACCGCCGGGACGCCCGCCGCTACACCGAGCAGGCCGTCCTCTTCCACCTCCGCAACGCCGAGAGCTGGGCCAACGCCAAGGTCGGCCTCGACCTCGCGAGCCAGGTCGACGGCGAGTTCCTACTCGGCGGCGAGCAGAGCACAGCGGCCGGCGCACGCGCCTGACCGGCGGCCACAGGGCACATCCGACACCGAACGGGCCGCGGGCGCCCCCCCCCCCGGGGGGCCCCGCCCCCCCCGCCCCCCCCCCCCGCCCCCGCCCATTTGCCCGAGTTTGTACCCCCACCCCAAGGGGGAATGGGGGGCACCGGGCCCA